>NZ_CP036528.1:1745144-2055550 GCF_004331915.1 Ureibacillus thermophilus | reverse complement strand
GCCTTGGTCTAAAAATATACGTGAATCATGTGCAATTGCAAAATAGCCCTCAATCGAAAAAAACATCAAGATTGTAGGGCTATTTGTCGTGCGTACCGAAAGGTGCGCTTTTTTTAATCCCTGTTTTAAGTTTTCAATGCGTCATTTGAATTCGGGCTTACATACAAAAAGGTGGGCAATTTTTAGCCCACCTTTACTTTCCGATCTAAACCTGTAATCCTTTTAGAACTACAGTGATTATTCTGATACTAAATATTATTTGTCAAAATCTTAGTGCTACATTATTTAAACACGATTCGTTTTTCTTCATATGCTTTAATTTTATCTTCATATTTAAATGTTAATGCGATTTCATCCCAACCGTTCAATAACATTTCTTTATAATATGGGTCGATGTTGAAGTGATAGACAACACCATCTTCCCCTGTCACCGTCTGCTCCGTTAAATTGACTTCCACCGTATAAGGTTTTTGAAGCCCCTTCTCTAAAATTTCATCCACTTCTTCTTCTTTCAATTTAACAGGCAAGATGCCGTTTTTGAAACAGTTATTATGGAAAATATCTGCAAAACTAGGAGCAATAATCACTCGAAAACCGTAGTCTAATATTGCCCAAGGAGCATGTTCCCGGGAAGAACCGCAGCCGAAGTTATCCTGCGCTACTAAAATTTTAGCTTCTTTATATTCAGGTTTATTTAATACGAAATCAGGTATTTCATTTCCATTTTCATCATAGCGCCAATGATAGAACAAAAATTTTCCAAATCCAGTACGTTCAATTCGTTTTAAAAATTCTTTGGAAATGATTTGGTCTGTATCAACATTTTTACGATCTAATGGTGCAATTACACTTTTGACGATATTAATAGGCTCCATTTGTTCCCCGCCCTTTCCTTATGCTTGTTGCTCTTGTTTTAAATAGTTGCGAACATCAACGAAACGTCCTTCGATTGCAGCAGCTGCCGCCATTGCAGGACTTACTAAGTGTGTGCGCGCTCCGGCTCCTTGACGGCCTTCAAAGTTGCGGTTGGAAGTAGAAGCGCAGCGTTCACCTGCTGGAATGATGTCTTCGTTCATGCCAAGGCATGCGGAACATCCTGAATTGCGCCATTCAAAACCTGCATCAATAAAGATTTGATCCAATCCTTCTTCTTCAGCAGCTTTTTTCACGGAGTATGAACCAGGTACGACAATAGCCCGAACGCCTGGCGCCACTTTTTTGCCTTTTACAATTTGAGCTGCCGTACGCAAGTCGGATAAACGAGAATTTGTACAAGAACCGATGAATACGTGTTGGATTTCAATGGAAGTAATCGGCTGTCCTTCTTCTAATCCCATATATTCAAGGGCTTTTCTTAACGCTTGTTTATCCGTTTCTGATTCATAGTCATCCACTGTTGGTACATGGCCATTGATGCCTGTACCCATGGAAGGATTTGTTCCCCAAGTGACAAACGGTTCAATTTCGCTTGCATCGATTTCAAGTACTTTATCATACGTACAACCTGGATCAGAAGCTAAACTTAACCAATATTCTGCCGCTTTATCAAATTCTTCTTTCGGTGCAAAACGGCGGCCACGCAAGTATTCTATCGTTTTTTCATCCGGAGAAATTAATCCTGCTTTCGCACCTGCTTCAATGGACATATTGCAAATAGTCATCCGTTCTTCCATGGATAAGCTGCGAATTACATCGCCCGTATATTCAACGATGTAGCCAGTTCCTAAGCCTACTCCCCATTTTGCGATAATCGCAAGAATAACATCTTTTGCTGTTACGCCAAAACCTAATTTGCCATTAACGCGAATTTCCATTGTTTTTGGTTTATTTTGCCATAATGTTTGAGTCGAAAGCACGTGTTCAACTTCAGAAGTACCGATACCAAAGGCTAATGCGCCAAAAGCACCATGGGTAGATGTATGGGAGTCTCCACAAACGATTGTTTTACCAGGCTGGGTTAAACCAAGTTCTGGACCGATTACGTGAACAATCCCTTGATCAGGATGACCTATATCTGCAAGTTGAATGCCAAATTCTTCACAGTTTTTGGCTAATGTGTTGATTTGTTTCTTCGCAATCGGGTCATTGATTGTAAAAATATCTTTTGTAGGAACGTTATGGTCCATCGTCGCAAAGCAAAGATCAGGGCGACGGACTTTCCGACCAGCAAGTCTTAATCCTTCAAAGGCTTGTGGTGATGTTACTTCATGAATTAAATGAAGATCGATATATAGTAAATCCGGTTTTCCTTCTTCTCGATGTACAACATGCGATTCCCAAATTTTTTCAATAATATTTTTTGCCATCTTAACCACCAACCTTTAAATATATGATTCCATAATACTATCAGCTACAAAGTTTGTATCGATTTCAGCAATGACTTTATTAGTCCATTCATCTGTTGTTAATGCTTTATCTTTATCTATTGCGAGATCCATAGTGAAGTAGCCGTCTTCAAATACCGCATTTACCGCTCTTTCAATTTCTGCTGCTTCTTCTTTCATACCGAAGGAGTAGCGAAGCATCATGGCAACAGAAAGAATTGTTGCCGCAGGGTTTGCGATACCTAAACCTGCAATTTCTGGTGCTGAACCATGTACTGGTTCATATAAACCAAAGGAATCTCCACGGATGGATGCAGAAGGTAATACGCCTAATGAACCTGTGATAACAGAAGCTTCATCGCTTAATATATCCCCAAACATATTATCTGTAACAATCACGTCATAATGGCTTGGGTTTGTGATAAGCTTCATGGCAACAGAGTCAACTAAATTATGCTCCACTTCCACTTCTGGATACTGTGCTTTTTTCTCTTCTACAATTTCTCTCCATAAACGGGACGTCTCTAGCACATTGGCTTTATCAACCGAACAAAGTTTACCGCGTCTTAATGTTGCCAACTTAAAAGCATTATCGACAATGCGTTCAATTTCTTCGCGTGTATAAATATTTAAATCGCTTGCTTCTGATTCCGTGCGTTTTTTCTCCCCGAAGTAAATTCCGCCTGTTAATTCCCGAACAATCAGCAAATCAACTTGATCAGCGACTTCCCTTTTTAAAGGAGAAGAATCTAATAAACTTGGGAAAGATTTGACTGGACGCAAATTGGCAAATAAATCAAATGTTTTGCGAATTTGCAATAATCCTTTTTCCGGTCTAAGTTCAGGCGGATTGTTATCCCATTTTGGTCCACCTACTGCTCCTAGCAAAATAGCGTCGCTTTGTTTACAAGTTTCAATAGTTTCTTCTGGAAGCGGCGTATTGAATTGATCAATGGCTGCCCCACCAATAGCTGCATAAGCTAATTGAAAGTCATGTTTATATCGTTTGCCGATTGCTTGTAGTACCCGAATAGCCGACGCAACAACTTCAGGACCAATACCGTCACCCGGAAGCACTGTTATTTTCTTTTCCATGCGAAAACACCTTTCCTAGAAGAGATTTAATAAAATGAATTTATTTTTAACAAACGCCATCAAACATTTGCATATTTGATGGCGTCACGAAATGAATGATCAACTAAATTTGGGCAATATGTGTCTTAACAAAGTTTTCGTGAATAAGATGTCTGTTAATGGCGTCAATAAAGGCTTTGGCAGTAGCCTCAAGGACGTCTTGAGAAGAGTCGCGGCCAGTTGTTGTTACGTGATTATAAGAAATTTTTACAACGGCATCTGCTAAAGCATCGCGGCCTTTGCTGACAGATGTTACTTGGAAATCTAACACGTGAACTTTTGTATCTACCAATTGCTCAAGTGTATTAAAGATGGCTTCCACAGAACCTGCACCAGTAGCTGCAAGAGTTTTTGTATCGCCTTCAGGAGTAACAACTGATGCCGTAGCTGTTGGAATATTATCCGTACCATATGAAACTTGCACGCTATTCAATTCAAATCTTGGAATATCTTCAATGGATACGGATTGCTCTGTTAATAATGTGATTAAATCTTCTTCCGTAATTTCTTTTTTGCGATCAGCAAGCTTTTTGAATTCTTCAAAGGCTTTATTTAATTTTTCATCAGATAATTGGAAGCCCATTTTCTCCGCACGATCGCGGAATGCTGCCCTGCCTGAGTGTTTACCAAGCACAAGCGGAACTTCTCCTTCTCCAATTAATTCAGGAGAAATGATTTCGTATGTTTGTTTATGCTTCAACACGCCATCTTGGTGAATTCCGGATTCATGGGCAAAAGCATTTTTGCCGACAACCGCTTTGTTTGGCGGCACTAAGAATCCAGTTAAACGGCTTACTAATTGGGAAGTTCTCTTAATTTCTTTTAATTGAATACCAGTTTCCGCTTGATAGAAATCTTTTCGAATATGGAGCGCCACCGCAATTTCTTCTAATGAAGCATTTCCTGCCCGCTCGCCGATTCCGTTGATTGTACATTCGATTTGGTCTGCACCGTTTTCAAGGGCTGCTAGTGAGTTGGCAACCGCCATACCTAAGTCATCATGGCAGTGAGCGGAGAATTTTACTTTTTCTGCTCCACGCACATTTTCTTTTAAATATTTAAATAATGCGCCGTATTCTTGTGGTGTTGCATATCCAACTGTGTCTGGAACATTGATGGTTGTAGCTCCAGCTTCAATCACCTTTTCAATGATGCGAACTAAAAATTCGCGGTCGGAGCGGAAACCATCTTCTGCGGACCATTCCACAAGCGGGAAGAATTTTTTTGCATATTTTACGGCTTCCACTGCTTGTTCTACGACTTGATCCGGCGTTTTTTTCAATTTGTATTCCATATGAATGGGGCTAGTTGCCAAGAACACATGGACGTGCGGTTGTTCTGCAACTTTCAACGCTTCCCAAGCGCGGTCAATGTCGCTTTTCACGCAGCGGGCAAGACCCGTTACGATAGAATTTTTAATTGTGCTTGCGATTTTATTTACTGCATCAAAGTCGCCAGGGCTTGAAGCAGGGAAACCTGCTTCAATGATTGTTACCCCTAGACGTTCTAATTGTTTAGCAATTTCAATTTTTTCAGCAGTGTTTAAGTTAATACCTGCTGATTGTTCACCATCTCGAAGTGTTGTATCAAAAATATCAATCTTACGCACTATTTAATCACTACCTTCCTATTTCCAGCGTTAATGAAAGGCATCATATTACGCAATTCTGCCCCGACTTTTTCAATTTGATGCTCTTGTTCGCGTTTTTTGTATTCATTGTAGCGAGGTCGGCCATTCGCATTTTCTTCAAGCCATTCTTTTGCAAACTTGCCGCTTTGAATGTCTTCAAGCACCTTTTTCATATTTGCTTTTACATCTTCTGTAATTACTCGTGGACCTGATACATAGTCGCCCCATTCAGCAGTGTCAGAGATGGAGTAGCGCATGTTAGAAAATCCGCCTTCGTAAATCAAGTCAACGATTAATTTCATTTCATGCAAGCATTCGAAATATGCACTTTCTGGTTGGTAACCAGCTTCTACTAATGTTTCAAAACCGGCTTTGATTAAATGAGTTACACCGCCGCAAAGAACTGCTTGTTCACCGAATAAGTCAGTTTCTGTTTCTTCTTTGAATGTTGTTTCAAGAACACCTGCACGAGCAGAACCGATACCTTTAGCCCAAGCAAGTGCAAGATTTTTTGCATTGCCAGTTGCATCTTGGTAAACGCCAATTAATGCTGGAACACCTGCACCTTCAGTGTAAGTGCGGCGAACTAAGTGGCCAGGACCTTTTGGCGCTACTAAGAATACATCTACATCTTCTGGAGGTACGATTTGTTTATAGTGAATGTTGAAACCATGAGCAAATACTAAAGCGTTTCCTGGTTCTAAGTTTGGAGCGATTTCAGCTTCATACACTGCTTTTTGAGCTTCATCTGGAAGCAAAATCATGATTACATCGGCTTCTTTAGATGCTTCAGCTACAGATTTCACATCTAAACCATCTTGTTTTGCTTGTTCTGCGGATTTACCTGGGCGAATCCCTACACGCACATCAAAACCAGATTCTTTCAAGTTTTGAGCGTGGGCATGCCCTTGTGAGCCGTATCCGATTACCGCAATTTTCTTTTCTTTTAATAATGTTTCGTCAATTTCGTTATGGTAGTACATTTTTGTCATCTTTCTTTTCCCCCTAAATAGTATTAATCTTTTTATTTTTAATATGTTTTCAATGACAAAGATAGTTCAGAAAACTATCTTTGCATTGCAATAATAAACAATTTTATAAACTCACTTTAATAGAGATAGTGGTGTTTGATCATAAAAGGTTTGCTGCACTTCGCGAACTGTTGCAGTCACACCTGTACGAGTCAATTCTTTAATGCCATACGGACGAACAAGTTCAATGAAGGCATCAATTTTATCCGGATGGCCAATCACTTGATAGGTGACAACATTTTTTGAAGTATCCACAATTTGAGGACGGAATGGTTCAACAATAGCATTCATTTCCAGTCTCAAATTTGGAGGCGAAACGACTTTTACAAGTGCCAATTCGCGAAGAACAATGGATTTTTCAGTAATGTCATTCACTTTCAACACATCAATTTGTTTAGATAATTGTTTAATGAGTTGTTCCAATTTCACATCGTCTTCAATATTTACTACGAGTGTCATTTTGGAAATATTTGGCTGTTCAGTATGACCAACTGTAATGGATTCAATATTGAATTGTCTTCTCATCAATAAACCTGTAACTCGGTTCAACACGCCACTTTGGTTGATGACTGTTACTGTAATTACTCGTTTCAAAATCTTTTCACCCCTACCATTTCATGAAGCGCTTTGCCCGATGGCACCATAGGATATACATTTTCCAACTGTTTTACTCGGCAATCCACAACAACTGGTTCATCGGAATTAATTGCTTCTGCTAAGATTTTTTCTGCTTCTTCGAGTGTTTGAATGCGATAACCTTTTAATCCATAAGCTTCGGCAAGTTTCACGAAGTCTGGCTGAACCGGCATTAAACTTTGTGAATAGCGTCCTTCATAGAACAATTCTTGCCATTGACGCACCATACCGAGAGCACCATTATTAATGATAATGACTTTTACTGGTAGGTTGAATTCTTTTAATAAAGCAAGCTCTTGAGATGTCATTTGGAAACCGGCATCTCCTAGAATGGAGACTACTTTTTTATCCGGTTTTGCGAATTGAGCTCCGATTGCTGCTGGCAGCCCGAATCCCATTGTTCCAAGACCGCCTGAAGTTACCCATTGATGGCTATGATTTTGCAAATAATATTGGGCAGCCCACATTTGGTGTTGGCCTACGTCTGTAGTGACAATCGCGTCGCCATGGGTAATAGCATGCACCATTTCAATGATTTGTTGTGGCAACACTTCTTTTTCATCTTCAACATACCAATATGGATATTCGTTTCTAACGCTGTTTAAATAATCGAGCCATTCTGTTGTATCAGGCGCTTTAAAGTCGTTTTTCAATAAAGCTTTCAACGCTTCTTTTGCATCTGCAACAATCGGAATGTCCGTGCGAATGTTTTTTCCAATTTCAGCAGGATCGATATCGATGTGGATGATTTTTGCTTCCGGCGCAAAACGGGATGTATCACCTGTTAAACGATCATCAAAACGGGCACCGATATTAATAATTAAGTCTGATTTCGTGATGGCATCGTTCGCTACGACCGCACCATGCATGCCAGCCATTCCGTAATTTAATTCATGATTGCCAGGAATGCTTCCAAGTCCAAGCAGAGTTGTCACAACAGGAAGTTTGTATTTTTCAACAAATTCAACAAGTTCATCGCACCCATTGGCAAAGAGTACCCCTGCTCCAGCAAGCACCACTGGTTTTTTCGCTTCGCTGATCGCTTGGATTGCTTTCTGAATTTGCAGATAATTCGGTTTGTAATTTGGCTGATAACCTGGCAAGTAAACTTCATCCGGAACATTGGCTTTCGCTTCATCGAAAATGGCCGTTGAAATATTTTTCGGTAAATCGATCAGTACAGGACCTTTTCTTCCGCTATTCGCAATGTGAAAAGCTTCTTTAACGATTCGTGGTATATCGTGTACATCTTGCACTTGATAATTGTGTTTTGTAATCGGTGTTGTAATTCCAATTATGTCCGCTTCTTGGAAGGCATCTGAACCAATGACTGTCGTTGCTACCTGACCTGTAAAAATGACTAATGGAATCGAATCAATCATTGCGTCGGTAATTCCTGTCACTAAGTTTGTTGCTCCTGGTCCGCTTGTTGCAATGACAACACCTGGTTTATTTAAAACGCGAGCATAACCTTCTGCCGCGTGAATTGCTCCTTGTTCATGACGAGTTAAAATGTGACGTATCGGATTCTTATACATCGCATCATAAACGTGTAATACAGCGCCGCCCGGGTAACCAAAGACTATATCAACCCCTTGATCCTGTAATGCTTTAATGAGAATATCAGCACCATTTTTTGGCCGATTTCCAACTTCTTGCATACCTGATGGTGAGGTATCCATTTTTGCGTTTGTTGACGCATTTGCAGTCATTCCTATACATCCTCCTTCTAAAATATCTAAAATAAAAAAGCCTTTTTCTCCAACGCAAAAGAAGACCTCTTGCGAAGGGATGAAAAAGACTTTTCATGGTACCACCCTTTTTCGTAGCAAAAAACGCTACCTCTGCGAATAGCTGTCACATTCCATCCGCGGCAACTCAGATGGAATAGCTATTCATTGGTAACGGTGCACGAATAAGTGCCCGGAGCTATCTAATGGCATGAAGCGTTCAATAGCTCACTCCGAGGGGATGTCGGATATAGTTGTATCATCGGTTTCCACCAACCCCGACTCTCTGGTAGATACAATGCTCTATATCCTTTTACCTCATCATTGCATTCATCTGTTTATTTAGAATTTTATAAAGTTCAATATTCATCGGAATTTTATGAAAATTATATCTTCATAATACCGCCTTTTGAAGCATTTGTCACTAGTTTTGAATATCTTGCCAACCATCCAGTTTTAATTTTTGGTTCGAATGGTTTCAAGTTTTTGCGGCGTTGTTCTAATTCTTCATCAGAAACTTTTAAATTGATAGTTCGATTGGGTAAATCGATTTCAATTATATCACCATTTTCGACTAATGCAATAGGCCCACCTTCTGCCGCTTCAGGAGAAATATGGCCTATTGAAATACCTCTTGATGCACCGCTAAATCGGCCATCGGTAATTAAAGCGACTTTAGTTCCGAGGCCTCTTCCAACAATGGCGGAAGTTGGAGCAAGCATCTCAGGCATACCTGGGCCGCCTTTTGGACCTTCATAGCGGATGACTACGACATGCCCTTCTCTTACTTCTCCCGAATCAATCGCAGCCAAAGCTTCGTCTTGCGAATCAAAGACAATCGCTTCACCTGTAAAGACTTTGATGGATGGGTCTACCGCGCCCACTTTAATCACAGATCCTTCAGGCGCAAGATTTCCGAACAATACAGATAATCCACCAACTGGGCTATAAGGATTGTCTTTTGTACGGATTACATCAGTATTTGTAATTTCGCATCCTTTTACGAGTTCACCGATTGTTTTTCCAGTAACTGTGATGCGATCTGGGTGAATGCATCCTGGAATTTTCGCCAATTCATTGATAATTGCACTGACGCCACCAGCTTTATTGACATCATCCATTGAAATATCCGATGCTGGCATAATTTTTGCAATATATGGAACACGTTCAGCCACTTTATTGATGTCTTCTAAATCATAATCAATGCCTGCCTCATGGGCTATAGCTAAAGTATGTAAAATCGTATTTGTTGAACCGCCCATTGCCATATCAAGAGCAAAGGCATCGTCAATCGCTTCTTTTGTTATAATGTCCCGTGGTCGAACATCTTCCTTAATCATGCGAATCAAATGTTTCGCCGCTTCACGAATCAACTCTTTTCTTTGTTCGCTTGTTGCGACGATTGTTCCATTTCCAGGAAGCGCCACTCCCAACATTTCCATTAAGCAGTTCATTGAATTCGCTGTAAACATTCCTGAACAAGAACCGCATGTTGGGCAAGCATTCATTTCAATGTCTTTAAATTCTTCTTCCGTCATCTGACCGGATTTATAAGCACCAATGCCTTCAAAAACTGAAGTTAATGAAAGCTGTCTGCCACTAGAACTTTTTCCCGCTTCCATTGGTCCACCGGAAACAAAGATAGAAGGAACGTTTGTGCGAACTGCAGCCATCAACATTCCTGGTGTAATTTTATCGCAGTTTGGAATGAAGAATACGCCATCAAACCAGTGAGCATTAATCACTGTTTCCGCAGAGTCTGCAATCAGTTCGCGGCTTGGCAAAGAGTATCTCATTCCAATGTGACCCATTGCGATTCCATCATCAACACCGATCGTATTGAATTCGAATGGAATTCCGCCTGCTTCAATGATTGCTTCTTTTACTTCTTCAGCAAATTCACGCAAATGCACATGACCTGGAATAATATCGATGTAAGAGTTGCAAACACCGATGAATGGTTTATCCAAATCTGTTGGTTTTACTTTACCCGTAGCATAAAGCAAGCTACGATGAGGAGCACGATCAACTCCTACTTTAATCATATCACTTCTCATACTTCAAACGCCCCTCACAATTACTAGTATTTCCAATGTTAAAAAACGGGTTATAAAAATTTTCCGACAACTCTCATGTAATTTCTATTAAAAAATGTCGGTGAAATTGTTGTCATAATAGTACAAAAATGCCCCTTTCGTCAACAGGGTTTTTTAAATTTTTTATAAAATTTCAAAAATTTAAATTTTATTGAAAGCGGTTTCTTTCTACATATTAAATAAAAAATTCTATATTATTCTGATTTTTTTCTAATTTATATTATGGTGAAAATATTTTGAAAAATGGAATTGATCCATAAGAATATAAAAATCTAACCCAAAATATGGGTTAGATTAGCTAAGAGGAATCAGTGCAAAATCGATGGCTAAATTAAGAAAAACAATCGTATGAAAAATAGCAAATACAATCCCTTGGCGATTTAATTGTTCTACTGTTACATACATATTCATCATGTATCCACCCCATCCCCCAATTTGTGACTTATTTATGAACATTATACGACATTTTTAATCAATTTGCAAAATATTTAGAATTTTTTAATTGCAAACTCTATTTAGATTGTCTGCATAGCTTTAAGGGAATTGAACAAAATAACACAAGAAAAGATGCACTTGAAAAAGGAGTGGAATTATCATGAATTTTATTTGGTATTTAGTCATCGGAGGCATTATTGGATGGTTGGCCGGTGTGATTGTTGGAAAAGACATCCCTGGAGGCATCATCGGCAATATCATAGCGGGGATTATTGGATCTTGGATTGGTAGTGCTTTTTTAGGAAACTGGGGTTGGGAAGTCTCCAACTTTTATGTATTTCCTGCCTTGATTGGTTCTATTGCTTTAGTCTTAATTGTAAGTTTAATTATGAAAGGCTTTAGAAAAGCGACAGATTAAATAAAAAGAGGCTGGGACATAAACAAAAAATTAAAGGGGTAGTTGAAAGGGTTTTGATAAATATTTGATATAACTAAAAATTGATTGAAGTGACGGGGCGACTCCTGCGGGAACAGCCCGTGTCTCGAGACACCGCAGGAGCGAAGCAATGAGCTCCGAGGAGGCTCGAGCCGGGCCCGCGGAAAGCGTCCCCGGAACGGAAATCAATTTTAATAACATATCAAAAAAACATCATTTTCTCCTTGGAGAAAATGATGTTTTTTTAGATTTGTCCCAACCTCTTTTTATATTAAACCTTTATGAATCTGCAGCAGCTGCCAATGCTTCCTTTTCTAAAATAGGGCCAATACGCTCATATTGCTCATAGTAATACATAATTTTTTTTACATACTCTTGACTATGATTATATTGAAAAATCGCTTTTTCTATTTTTCCTTCCCTTACGCCGGCCTTAGATAAAAAATTGGCAGCGCTATAGATGGCATCTTCTATATCAAAAGGATCTGCAATGCCGTCTCCGTTTGCATCAACTCCATAACCTCCGTATTTTGCAATCACCTTTGGATCGGTTTTTTCAGATTCAGGAATATTCCCTTTCCCTAACCCCTCGCAGCTGGGATGATCCCATCCAACAAAGGTGCATGGCATAAATTGCATATGTCCTTCCGCTCCCACCGGCGAAATGAGCGTCTTCATTGTGGAAAATCTCGTCTCCACCCGATGATGAGCGGCAAGCAATGTCCATGGAACATTGTATTTTTTTCCAGCAGCTATGTATATGGGAATATATTCTTCTGGTATGGTTAAATCAAATCCTTCTCCTTCTTGAATTTCTTCAATGACAGACAATTCTTCGGGCAAGACTATCGCCTTTAAATCTGCCCAAGCAAAAAATACAAAAGTGTAAATTACGATTGATGCCGGAATAAGCAAAATGATTAGAAACAGCTTCATCCCAGCGCTGATGAAAGGTTTTTTTGCTTTCTTCTTTTTTGCCATAATTTCCCCCTGCAAGAGCGCACTATCTCCTTAATTATCTATTATAACCCAAATAAGAAATGATGATTTGAAAAAGTTTTTTGAATTGGAAAATGTATCTATTTATTTTTATTAACTCTATTTAAAAAATAAGAAATATTATATTAATTCTTGAAACTATTGTTTTTAAATTGGGACCTATGATAAATTGTTAATTAAACTAATTCAATAAAGTATTTTCAAGGAAAGAGTGACAGTCATGACAAAAAATTGGATTGAAACAAAATTAGTTCAATTGGGAAATCAAAGCGATGTGCGAACAGGTGCTGTTAATCCCCCAATTTATATGTCTACAGCCTATAGACACACAGGAATCGGGGAATCTACAGGATATGATTATACTCGAACAAAAAACCCTACTCGTGAAATTTTAGAAAAAGGCATTGCAGAATTGGAAGGAGGAGATGCCGGTTTTGCCTGTAGTTCCGGAATGGCTGCCATCCAGTTAGTTCTTTCCATTTTCAAACCAGGTGATGAAATACTTTTGCCTGAAGACGTGTATGGAGGAACATACCGTTTACTCAGAACATTTAACGAAATGTACCAAATTCGGCCTGTATATTTCTCCAAGGCAGAGGAAGTGGAAGGTTTAATCAATGAACATACAAAAGCCATTTTCCTTGAAACGCCAACTAATCCATTAATGATTGAATTTGATTTGGATTATTTCAATGACCTTTGCAAAAAACATAATTTAATGTTTATTGTAGATAATACATTCTATTCACCGTATTTCCAACGTCCAATGGAACATGGAGCAGATATTGTGGTGCATAGTGCCACAAAATATATCGCAGGACATAATGATACGCTGGCAGGGCTTGTTGTTTCAAAAGGACAAACTTTAAGTGAACAATTGGCATTCAATCAAAATAGCATGGGACTTGTCCTTTCGCCATTCGACAGCTGGCTTGTCATTCGAGGATTAAAAACTTTGCATGTACGAATGAAGCAGCATGATGAAAATGCAAAGAGAGTTGCCGCATATTTACAGGAAGAACCATTAGTGAAAGATGTACTTTATACAGGCAAAGGCGGAATGTTGTCCTTCCGTTTGACAAAAGCAGATTTAGTTAATCCGTTTTTAAAGAAATTAAAACTGATAACATTTGCTGAAAGTTTAGGAGGACCTGAAAGTTTTATTACATATCCAGCAACGCAAACCCATGCGGACATTCCTTATGAAGAACGGATTGCCCGTGGAGTAGACGACTGCTTGTTGCGTTTTTCTGTTGGAATCGAAAATGCAGAAGATATTATTGCCGATCTAAAACAAGTTTTCGATCAATTAAGAAATTTATAATTAAATAAACCGAGACGAATATGCTCTCGATTCTAAAACAAAAACCGAACGAAACTGAACCTCTTGAAGAGATTCAAGTCATCGTTCGGTTTTGTTTGCCGAATATCATTTCTTTTTCATGTTTTCAATCAATGTTTCCAAATCAAGGGCAATTTCATCATACGGTACAGCATTCGCAGAATTTTCCTCTTCTGAATATCCATTATAATATTTTACGGCAACCCCGTTTTCATCTACCAGATAAAATGATGAACCATGAATCACTTGGTCATCATTTTCTGGTTTCTTAACAAGGGTTTTAAATGATTGAAGGGCGAATTGCTCAATAAATTTTTGATCATATCCAGTCAATAAATGCCATTTTGAATCATCAGGAACGGTAAAAAAGTCCAAATACTTTGCAAGCGCTTCCGGCGTATCTCTTTCCGGGTCTACTGAAAATCCAACAATCTTATAATCTTCAAGACCTTTTTCAACTAATTTTTCTTGAATAATGGACATATTTAATGTCATTGGCTGACATATCGTTTTGCAATTTGTGAAAAAAAACATAGCAATCCAAGGTTGCCCCTTTAAGCTATCTAAAGTTACAGTTTCTCCCCGTTGATCAATCATCGTAAAGTCCTGAATTTTATACTCGATTGTTGGTTTAAAATTATAATTGCTGCAAGAAGATAATAGAATACCAACAATGAGCAGCAAGGTGATAAAAATAAACTTCTTCTTCATTTGCTTCAACTCCTTGGAATACTATGTTTATCATATATGAAAAGAGTATATTAGTAAAACTTTTTCTCATGAAAGAATTTCAACAAATCTGTGAAAAAAATTTCACTTTTATCATGATTCCAATACTCTGTTTGCATCTTTTAAAGTTACGAGCACTGAATAAATAGCTTCAAGCTTTGTTTCAATACGATTCAGCAAGTAAAAAGAAACAACAATCGGAAAGCCGATTTCTTGAATCACCGGAATCCATTGTTCCATCCACATCTCCCCTTAAAATTTAAACATCGGAAAATACGTAATGATGGGAAAATCGACAAAACCCAATCAGGATTTTGCCGATTTGTATTGCCATTAAATAAGCTTTTCAATTGTTTTATCAACGATGCGCGCTTGTTTGATGGATGAAAGCGCAAAACCATTTACATGGAATACATTTTGATTAATAATGCTTTGCATTGCATTGGAAACTTCTGCTGCTGTTAAATTAGATTTAGGGTCATATAAAGAAAGCGTAAATTCTTTTCCTTGGGCAGTTTCAAATTTCATTTCCAGCACTCTTGTCATCCCAATCCCCTCCTAAAATTAGAATTCGATTTTTTCAGTTTTTGAGATGGAAGCATGAACAACTGGATGTTTTGAAAGTTGAATAAATGCTTGTACTACACTAGCCAATTGTTCTGCTGTCACGTTGTCGCGTACATTTCTGTAAGAGCGAGTTGTTAAAACCGTTTCATTCGATTCATTTACGCCCATTTCATAAACGATTTTTAATGTGCTATGTTCGAATGTTAAGTTTGCCATTTCCTTTCCCCCCTTTCATCTACCTAAATATCAATTTGAGAAAAAAATAGAGACAAGCTTAATGAAAAATTTTTCTTCCTTGCTATAATGATTTAGAGAGGAAAAAGAGGTGAAGAAGTTGGAAGGTTGGTTTATGTGGTTTCTCGTTTTTTGGAGTTTCGTAATGGTTATTTTAATGGCAATCGGCGGGTTCTTTATGTTCCGAAAGTTTTTGAAATCTTTGCCAAAAAATGACGGGAAATCCGATTTAGATTGGCAAGAGTATTATATTAATAAAACATTGCATTTGTGGAATGATGAGGGAAAGCAGTTGTTGAATGAACTTGTTAGCCCTGTTCCAGAATTATTTAGACAGCAAGCGAAAGAGTCCATTGCTGGAAAAATCGGCGAACTTGCATTGAAAGAAAAGGCAAAAACGATCACTCAGGAATTAATTATTAGAGGCTACATCATTGCAACGCCGAAAAGAGACCATAAATTTTTGAGAAAAAAATTAGCTGAAATGAATATTGATGTTACACCTTATGAAAAATATTTTGCTGAAAGTAAAAAATAATCAAATGAAGAAAAAGAGCGAATGGTAATTCTCCACTCGCTCCACAACATACTGAAATGGGCCGCAAATTCCCAAACCAATTTCAAAAATAAGGAAACAGAGCGAATGGAAAAACTCATTGTTTTCTCCATTCGCTCTGTTTTTATGGACTTTTTAGACAAGCCCTTTTTCTATCCAGCCATTCATTTTCCTTTTTCCATTGATTGTAATAAATGAGATTTTTCAATTTTTTTATACTGTATGAGCATCGCAATTCTCCAAGGCCAAAGCATCGCAAAGGCCAATAGCCAGAACATACCGGCTAATTCTCCAGGATCAAAAGATTCCGTCAACCAAACTTTGCCTAGAGTTCGGATTATTAATAAGCTTACTAAAATAATAAAAAAAGCTTTTGACCGCTTCATATATATTTCATTGTCACGAATTTCAAATTTGGAAGTGGCAATCAGCACAAGAGAAAAAATGACTCCTACTACAATCGCTTCTAATATTTGCAATGGCGAAATACGAAACTCTTCAAAAACGAACATTAAGGCACCTGTTGACATGGCAACAGGAGGAATTAGTATTTTTTTCGCATTGACCGGTTTTTTTTGGGAACGCAATCTCATCATCATAATGAAAGTGCCCATGAGGATGGCAACCAATGTACTCCCCATAATGACAAAACGAGAAGGGATGTTCTCTAACATGAAATCTCACCTCATTTAGTTAAAAAAACTGCCTGTTGTCAGGCAGCACTTTTAATAATATACCATAATGCGTTGCAATATGTATCGAATTCACTCTGAAAATTTCATTGAATCAAGAGAGTTTAAAAGGGTTCCAACATTAGAAACCTGTGAACCCTCCAAATATTGGCGATAATATTCTAATGATATAATTCATGCCATCAAAGAACAACAAAACGCCCATGGCAATCATAATATACCCGCCGATTTTTACAATCAATTGGCTGTATTTTCGAAGCCATCCCATTCGAGAAATAAAGAATGACAAAATAAAGAATGGAATGGAGAATCCTAATACATAAGCAATCATATATCCCATTGCCGAATTCGGATTTGACATGGCAAGAGCTATGATGGCTGCTAAAATGGGTCCCGTACATGGAGTCCATCCTGCAGCAAATGCAAGGCCGATTAAAGATGAACCTACATATCCTGATGGTCTGCTTTTAAATTGGAATTTATGGTCTTTCATTAAAAAGTCGATTTTCAACCAACCGACAATCATCAATCCAAAAACAACAATTAAAATGGCTCCAATTTGCCGAATTAAATCTTGATAATTCAAGAAAAAGTTTTCAATGGACAACAATCGGGCGCCAAAGCCGAGAACGATGAAAATAATCGAAAATCCTAACAAGAAAAAGAGCGTATGAAGAATGGCTCTTTTTTGCAGCATGCCTTTATCATTTTTAATTTCATCATAACTCATTCCTGTAATGTACGAAAGAAAAGCCGGATACAACGGCAAAGTGCAAGGGGAAATAAAACTTAAAAATCCTGCACCAAAGGCAAATAAAACATTCATATTCGATGCCATTTCTGTCTCTCCTTAAGTTCTAGTTGTCTATATCATAACAAATTTTTAATAAAAAGATAGTGAAGGATTATTGAAGGATTTGTAAAATGGAAAATCACAGTTCATCATTTAATTATAAGAGTAAATCACATCATTACCAAATCGTAAGTTCCATAACGGTTCAAATCGATCGATAATCCAATTTTTTACGAGCTTCATTTCTTCCAAATCCGTCAATGGGCATACTTGAAAATAAATATTCGAATCATTATAATAATCAGCAATTTTCGCATTTATGTGGCAGTGGGTTGCTGTTCCGTCTCGATAGCAGGCTTTAGGAGAAACATTGCCTATATGTTGATTAAATCGAAGCTTAAATTTATTATTGCAAATCACTGCAAAAACAATGTGATCGTCCATGATGATTAAATATACGCCTTTTTTATTTAATAATGATTCATTCCCTTTTACATTAAAATGACAATAAACTAAATCCCCATAGCGATTTAAAAATTCTTTATAAAAAGAATCATTGTTTAATTTTAAGTGATAAAGAGCTGTACCGGCAGGCAAATCTAAAATCTCTTTGTATTCACTGTACACCTTCTCTCTTAAATATTGATAGCGCTGATGTTGAAGGAGTTCACGAATCGTTTTTTTATCAAAAAATCGATAAGGTTCACGTATATTCCTGTCTAAAAGTTCAATGCGAATTCGATGGAAATGATATAATTGATCATTTATTTTTACATACATGAACACTCCCCCTCAGTAATTTGTAAATTAATTTCCATTATTTTATTTCGCTATAATTTTTTTAAATCCTTTATGCCAAGGAGCGTTTTTTCCGATTTTCTATAATTGTAGATAAACTGAAAATAATAATTGCAAGCCAAATAAAACTGAAGGAAATCAATTCCACGTTTGTAAAAGGTTCATTATAAAGAACAGTCCCTAAAATTAAAACAATGGTTGGACAAAAATATTGAATAAAACCTAAAACGGATTGAGGCAAGGCTTTCGCTCCTTTTGCAAATAAAATTAATGGGTAGGCTGTAACGACTCCTCCTAGAATTAGAAAAAAATCCGTTTTTCGATCAATATATAAAAGAGATATGACACTAGTTGACATAAGATAAATATAGAAAACAAGAGCGAAAGGCAATATAAATAAAGTTTCAATGGCAAGACCTCGAGTTGCATCTAGTTGAATCTTTTTCTTCAGCACTCCATAAATCGCAAAGGAAAACGCGATCCCTAGAGCAACCCACGGAACTTTTCCATATCGGATTGCCATTAATGCAACTCCGATAAACGCAATGAAAACAGCAGCTAATTGGGCTTTTGATAATCTTTCTTTAAAAAGTAAAACCCCGAACAATACGGTAATGAGCGGATTTATATAATAACCTAAACTTGTTTCGACAACATGGTCATTTGTTACAGCCCATATGTATAAAAACCAGTTGCAAGAAATCACAAAGGAAGCCAACATCAATGAGAAAAACATTTTTTTGTTTTGCCATAATCTTTTCAAATCTACTATCAGTTCATTTTTTTGGCCAATGATGAGGATGAATATCGTTGTAAAAATAAACGACCAAATAATACGGTTCAATAATATTTCTATACTGTTAACGTGTTCAAGCACCTTCCAATAAATAGGGAAAAATCCCCAAATGACATAAGCTAATATGGCGTTGAACAACCCTTTTTTCTCATCAGTCATATTTGTAACCATACCTTTCAATGTTTTTGAGATATAAGATTTTATAAAAATTATAATGATAGAATATAAGGAAGTAAATGTAATAAAAAGAAAAAGCATCGTTAACCGATACTCATTATTTTTTCACATTTTTTTATTTGATGTTCAATGATTAGAGTGCATAATCCGAGCAAATCAGCTGAACTTAACGAACCATTCTTTAATTTTTCCATCCAATTGGCATTTATTGCTTGTTCACTAATTCCCTTCTGAATCATTACCTCTATCATTTTTTTGTCTTTTAAAATCGCTTCAAGCCGTTTTTTTAATTCAGGGCTTGTGAATTGTTCATTGGAATTTCCAATCGAAGGCAAGTTGTTTTGAATTTCCTTCTCAATTTGTTCTAAATTGCTTTTCTCCTTTTCCAAATTTGGTGCGATAAAGGCTAAACATTCTTTTGCAATCGCTTCGCATATTTCTTGAAATTTCGATTGATAGATAATTACATCTTGCAAAGAATTAACAAAACATACTTCAATGAGAATCGCCGGCTTTTTCGTTCCATTTAGGAAAGCAAGATCCGTTCTTTTTTTGGCTCCACGATTTTTTAGGCCGCTTGCATTTGCAATTGCTTGACTAACCTTTCCGGCAAATGTCTTCAAAGCTTCATCACGGTACAACACTTCTGTGCCTAAAGGTTGATCGGTTCTATTTCCAGATGAGTTAAAATGGATGCTTACATCCAGACTTCGATTTTTAGAATTATGTTCAGAAATTAAGTAATTTAAATTTTGGCTTTGGCTTTTTGAACGATTATCCACGATTTTATAAACTTTAACTCCTTCCTTTTCTAGTAAATAGGCCACTCGATCAACTACTTTTCTAGCTTCTGCTACTTCATCAATAATATCTTTAGCGCCGGTGCCAACGCCATAATGGCCAGGACTAATGGCAATAGAACTCATGATGCCACCTCCAAAACTTTCATTTTTCTCTTTTATAGTACTGTGCAATTTCAATTAGATTAGGGCGCATTGATTAATCTTATCTATTAAATATCGGCTAAATAGAAGATAAGAGACAAAAAAAAGAGGTTTGGACAAATCTAAAAAGGGGGGCGTCTGAAAAGTGATATGCTCCCTATTAGGTAGACAGATGAAAAAATAAAAATTCATCTGACCTAATAGGGGGCTTTCATTATGACCTTTTACAAGTATCCTAAAGAGAAAACAACCTGGTCGACTTTTCTTCACTTCGACTATAAAAAATGGCAGCACAAACCTTGGCCTTGGTTTGTACTACTTCTTAGTATGTTTTAAGATGCGCTTTTCTTCCCTTTCGAAATATAAGCAGACAAAAATGTCCGAATTTGAAAAATGGTATCTTGAATTTCTTGGTGAAAAAATTCATTTTTTGTAAAGAAACTATGCACAAGTCCCCGGGCAATTGTTAATTCAACGTTTCCGCCAAAATCTCTCAATTTCTTTGCATAAAGAATTCCTTCATCTCTTAAAACATCATTTTCAGCCACAACAATCAATGCTGGAGGCAGATGGGATAAATTCTCTGCTTGTAATGGAGACGTGTAAGGATGATATATTTCGGCCGCTTGTTTTATATAGTGGTTTCGGAACCATGCCATATCTTCTTTCAATAACCCATATCCAACAGCAAACTCTTCATATGATGGTGTATTAAAGGTTAAATCTGTTACCGGATAGAGTAAAATTTGTCCTTGAATTTCAGGACCTTGCAAATCTCGATTTAATAAAGTTACAACCGTCGCCAAGTTTCCTCCCGCACTATCTCCTGCTACAAGAATCGCATCGCCGCCTTTTAAGATGTGGCGGTTGTTTGCCGTCCAAAGAAATGCATCATATGCATCATAGACGGGGATAGGAAATTTATGTTCAGGAGCCAAACGATAATTGATTGAAAGAACGACGGATTTAGTTATTTCGGCAAGCAGCACGCATGATTCATCACAAGTTTCGATGCTATTTAATACCCAGCCCCCACCATGATAATAAATGATAATCGGGAAAGGACCTTTTCCTTTTGGTATGTAGCTGCGAGCTTTTATATAACTTCCATTTCTTACTGGAATCAAATATTCATTCCTTGTTACATTTTTTGAATGATGTTTTCTTTTTGATTTTAAAGCAATTTCTCTTTTCTCTCTTTCAATGATGGGATCCATTGTATATAAAGGGGGATGTTGATTAGCTTCTTTTAAATAATTGATTGTGCTAAGCAATAGATTGGACATAAAAGTTCACCTTTTTCTTATAATCCTTATTTGATTACTATGTTTTAATTGTATAACTTTCCATCTCAACATTCAAGAAAAACTTTTTATGCCCATCCTTTTTGACAAAATTCCTTCAGCACTTAAAAAAACATATTTTTTCATTAATGAATTGGTTGATGCAGTTTTTATATACCTTGATTCTATTTTTTATAAAATTTTATTACATAGGTGTTTATCTAATCTATTTTTTCAATCTCCCATATGCTAATGATGACAAATGTTTGCAGGGAGGTGAAAAAATGTTTAATAGACATCATCATATGAGACCTATTTGCTGTCCACCAAATATCATGCCAACTCAAATTGCACCGGCGCAAGTTTCGCCGACTCAGGAAGTAGTAAGAACAAATATTTTTAATACAATCGTTCCGCACTTTCATCCGATTCACACAACAACTGTAAATCGCCATATCTACCATCACCAACATTTTTATCCTAGAACGTACTCCGAAGTTAATGAATATTACCAAACTTCTCAACAATGCGGCAACATGGGAAATCCTAATCCACAATGCTTCAACCCACAGCAAAGACGTTTTGATTCTTAATAGCAAAAATAAACTGCACCACCACTTAAATCAACGGGGGTGCAGTTTTTATTTTTTACATTTTCTTTAGCTTTTCATATTCCATTTGAAGCTGTTCAAGCCGTTTTCTGCCTTCTTCGCGGCTTCGGATCGTTTCCTGTTGAATTTGTTTTGTCTCTTCAATGCCAGCCAAAATCGTTCTCCATGTATTTTCAATCGTTTCAATTTTGATGCTAGGCTGGCCGGCAGATCGGGCAATATCAACGCTGTTTTTGCGTATATTTTCTGCATTTCTCATCAACATTTCGTTCGTGCGTTTATCTAATTCTTGCATTGAATCGGAAATTAATTTTTGCCGCTGAATTGTAACCGCATGGATTAATCCTTGCTTAAAAATCGGAATTGTTGTGACAAATGCAGAATTGATTTTTGCAATTAAATGATTGTTCCCTTGCTGCATTAAACGGATTTGAGGGGCAGCTTGGAAGGACACTTGCTGTGCCATTTCCAGATCATATCGGCGCTGCTCCAACAATTCAATGGCCCTCTGCAAAGACTCAAGCTCCATTAATGCTTCTTGGTCTCCTTCATTGGAACGAGCTTCCAATTTTTCCAGTTCCAGCTTCAACTCCTCCACTTTCACTTCAATGACCGCAATATGTTCACTTAAACTTTTAAAATACTCGAGATTTTGATTGTACATTTGCTCAAGTTCAATCGTATTTTTTTTCATTTCTTGTTCGTATTTTGTGATTTCTTGATAAATGGCATCGATTTCTTTATTCATCGTATCATATTTAGCTAAAATTTTTTGAAGCTGTTCCTTCCCTTTACCAAACAAGCGGGAGAAAAAACCTTTTTTCTCCTCTTTAAAATCTTCCGGGTCAAAACGGGACATAATCTTATTTAAATGATTAATGAGTTCGCTGGATTTCTCTAATTTGCTTTGTTTAATTGAGGCAAGCATCCGATCGGAAAATTTCGAAATGGCACTGGCGGTTTCTTTCCCAAATTCCAGTATGGCGATTTGATTTTTTACATCTATTTTTTCAGCAAGGGCGAGCACAGCTGGATCTTTTTTCAGTTCTAATTGCCGCTTGCGTAATTGAGACATTTCTTCTTCAGTTACAAGTTGAGTAGGGGCTTCGACACTCTCATGATTTTTTTCGTTTTTTTTCATATCTAAATCCTCAAACAATGGGTTCTTCATTTCTGGCATGGCAATCCTCCGTTCCATAAAACCATTCTATGTATTATAGTTTACACTAACTTTGTTAATTAACATACGATTGAAGATGAAAGAAGGTTTCAAAATTTTGCACGGTGTCTGGGTACATAAAAAACCACGCCCATTTGGAACGTGGATATAGAAGAATTAGCGCTGATTTTGATTATGTTTCGGATTTGGAATGGCGCCGATTGTGCTAACCCAGCGATTTGTATAATTAAAAAACCCAACAACAAATGATGCTTCTAATATTTCATGATCATTAAATCCCGCTTCCCTTAGCAAATCCACTTCCTTTGTTGTAATCTCATCCGGATATTTTGTAGCACGGAAGGCGTAGTCGCATAATGCCCGCTGCTTTTTTGTCAATTTCGCACTGCGGTAGTTATAGGTCAACGTGTCAACCCAAACCGGATTTTTTGTCAACCTGCGCAATGTGTCGCTGTGGGTCGTTAAGCAATAGTTGCAGCAGTTTACCGAAGACACTACAAGGCCAATCATTTCCTTGTCCACTAAATCTAAATACGTATTTTTTGTATTAAATAAAGAATACATGAAATCTAAAAATGCCTTAAATTGAATGGGATTTAACGGCAAAATGTGAAATAAAGTGTTCACAACCCCTAGTTTTTCTTCCTGCTTGCGGACATTTTCTTCAAAGTAAGCTTGCAAATCTGGCGGAATTTTTTCTATTTTTGGTTTTTCTAAATATGACCATTGCTCATCATACATTCCCATCATTCATCCCCACTTTTCTATGATTATTCTCATTTATTCATATGAACGAACCATTGCTTTCTAGAACTTAATGTTTGGATGGAGAATGAATCAAATGTGAAAATAAAAATAGAGGTTGGGACAAATCTAAAAAAACATCATTTTCTCCAAGGAGAAAATGATGTTTTTTTGATATGTTATTAAAATTGATTTCCGTTCCGGGGACGCTTTCCGCGGGCCCGTCTCGAGCCTCCTCGGAGCTCATTGCTTCGCTCCTGCGGTGTCTCGAGAGGGCTCGTCGCAGGAGTCGCCCCGTCACTTCAATCAATTTTTAGTTATATCAAATATTTATCAAAACCCTTTCAACTACCCCTTTAATTTTTTGTTTATGTCCCAGCCTCAAAGTTCATTAACAAGAATATTTAAAATGTGTACCAACAATGATTAGAAGGATAAATAAAACAACAATTAACGCAAAGCTATTTCCGCAATAGCCGTATCCTCCATAGCCGTAGCCCATGAGTATCCCTCCCTCATCTTTCGGTACTATAGTGTACGCTTTTATGAAGCAGGGAGTTATGACAAATGCGTAGATTGTTTCTAGAAATCTTTTATTATTTATCTATTTTGAATTGAAATCTTTTTTCAAATTTAAAGTTGCCGTTATTGAAAGTACGTTCAACGAAAGTTACGTTCCATTCTTTATCAATTAATAGAACCGTTGAGCAGCGAGTACCGTAATGTGGCAATTGAATGAAAGCTGCAGATAAATTTCTCTCCATTTCTAAACCGACGCCTGTATCCGGAAGTTCTTCGTCCGGGGCAATTTCCCGGTCCATCATGATTTCAAATAAATCATCAATATGAACGAGATTAGGATGGGTTTTAATATATTCCTCAAGACGCCCTTTCCCTTTCACCACTTTCGGCCATGGAGTATTTAATGTATGATTGCTTAAACTATGGGTGCCTTGGGGAATCTCATATTTTTCATCAAAAATATTATTATAATGCCATAAATGCTCTCCATCCCAAAGAATGACGTTAAATCCGCCATAGTTATCTTTTTCTTTTGCAAGGTTTTCAATAAAATCCTTTGGGTGAACTTGGCTTGCTAAAAAATTCCGCACAATTTCTCCGCGGGAACGAGGTCTTTCTGGCAAAGTCGGATCACGGAAATTGGTGATGGCCGCAAATCGACCATTCTTGGACATTCCTAGCCACGTACCCATTTGAAGAAGGTCCCTGCCCGCCAAAATCTCCGGCTCGTCTTCCCAAAAATGGGCCGGAGCTGTTGGGCGGTCATAAATTTCATCACGATTGGCTATGACAATCAGTTGATATATTGGATGTTCCTTATAATGAAAATGAATTAAACACATACTTCCCAACCCTTTAATTAAATATTTCTGTGAATAGTTTATCATGGCTGAAGAAAATCCCCAATCCGTTATAATAAAAGATGCTATTCATTTTTCTTCTTTAATTCTTCTAAAATCCCTTCCAATAATTTATTTTTTCTTCTTAAAGCCGACACGATGCTGACCATAAACCAAATAATCATTAATGCCGGAATTACATAAAATAGTACGGATACGATAATCGACATAAACAATCCTCCAAATGTTTTCTACTACTTTTATATGCTTTTTTGCCGCCATACCATTCTCTAAACATCATTTATTCAATAAAACTCTCATACAAATGAATCATATGGGCATAAACGCTTCCAGCTTTTAGTGCAGACGCTACATACTTCGCTTCTATTATTTGTTCCTTTGTCGCTCCCCGTTCCAACGCTTGTTTCGTGTAGTAATCCATGAGTTCAAAATTTTGAAGTATACATGTGGCAGCAACGGCAATCAGCGCTTTTAACTCCCCGCTTATATTCCCTTGTTTGAATGCAGCTTCATAAAAATTGGCATAGGCTAGAGAAGCATGTTCCATGACCTCTCCAGCTTCTACTGCTGATACAACAAAGACCGCTTCCACCAGTTCTTCCAAAGTGGCTCCTTGTGCCTTTGCTTTTTTAGTATGAACATCAATGCAATAATGGCATTTTGTAACATGGGCAACCGCAACAGCGATGATTTCTTTTTCTTTCTTCGTTAAGGCTCCATGTTTAAAAATGTTTCTGTCAAATTGAGCAAAAGCTTTAAATTGCTCCGGCGCATATTTTCTTAGCATTTTCATTGAGTGATTTTGATCATTTCCGCAAAAATTTGCCATAATTCTCTCCTTCATTTTGGATTTGTTATAGTAAATGGAATGATGAAATACGAAAAATTTTTTATCAATTCGTCATCAAAATTATTGAATTAGGAAAAATTCACTTTTTCTTTTAAAAATATTGTTCGATTTTAAAAAAAAGAGTATATAATCAAAATATATTGAAATATCAAGGAGTGTTTAAAGTGAGTACAAATAAACGTGCATATAATTTTAACGCAGGACCATCCGCATTACCTCTTGTAGTATTAGAAAGAGCTCAAAAAGAACTAGTAAACTTTAACGATTCAGGCATGTCCATCATGGAAATGAGCCATCGCAGCAAAGATTATGAAGAAGTTCATAACAATGCCATCGAACGTTTAAAAAGAATTTTCTCCATCCCAGAAAACTACGATGTACTCTTTTTGCAAGGTGGGGCAAGCCTTCAATTTACAATGGTGCCAATGAACTTTTTAACAAAAGACAAAACCGCAAGCTATGTGTTGACTGGTTCTTGGTCTGAAAAAGCCCATAAAGAAGCTAAACTTTTCGGTAATGCAGCGGTTGCAGCAAGCACGAAAGAAAATGAATACCGCAATATTCCAAACTTAGATGAAATTCAATTTAATGCTGATGATGCATATGTTCATATCACTTCAAATAATACAATTTACGGCACTCAATGGAAAGAATTCCCTAACACTGGCGATGTACCATTAGTGGCAGATATGTCCAGCGACATTTTGTCTCGCCCAGTTGATGTAAGCAAATTTGGCATTATTTATGCTGGTGCCCAAAAGAACTTAGGCCCATCTGGTGTGACAGTAGTCATCATTCGCAAAGATTTGCTTGAAAAAGCCAATATAGATATTCCAACGATGTTAAAATATAAAACTCATGCAGAGAAAAATTCTTTATATAATACTCCTCCAACATTCGGAATCTATATGTTGGGAGAAGTTCTTCGTTGGGTGGAAGAACAAGGCGGCCTTGAAGCTATTCAACAACGCAACGAAGAAAAAGCAAAATATATTTATGATATCATCGATGAAAGCAACGGATTCTATAGAGGACATGCGGAAACAAAAAGTCGCTCTCTTATGAACATTACATTCCGTTTAGCTGATGAAGAATTGGAAAAACAATTCTTGGCGGAAGCAAAAGCAGCTGGCTTCGTTGGATTAAACGGCCATCGTTCTGTTGGCGGCTGCCGTGCATCTACTTACAATGCAGTGCCTGTAGAAGCATGCATTGCTTTAAGAGATTTCATGTATGAATTCCAAAAGAAACATCAATAAGAATATGATGGGGCGTCGTGCAATTGGCGCCCCTTTCTTCATATCTCCACAAATCCCTCATCCCCTTTTCTGGGAATAGTTATCTTTCAACGCCCGGTTCAACAAAGCAATGGAGCGATCCAAATCCGCTTTCACCATATCTTTATAAGCCTTCACTTTCTCTTTGTCTCCTAACCTATAAATATATAATGTCTGCATTTCAGCCCCTTCTTTTTTTATAGGTTCTCTTGTAACATATCCTTCTTTTAGAAGTTCATGAAGGGATTTATATACTTCTGATTTTGTTGGCTTATAACCCAAATCTTTAAAATAATCCTGCAAATTTTCCAGGATTTGAAGTCCATAAAGTCTTCCCTTTTCTGCTTCATGAAGCATATACAATTTTAAAAACGCCCGCTGTTTAATAATAAAAGTATTTTTTCTCATACTTATATAACTCCTTCTTTTTGTTCGTGTGTTGTATCTATTTTACCAAATTACTTGGTGCGAGGATATTTTTAAAGGTAGAATGGTTTATTTAGAACCATATTTATTTAGAATCATTATATCAAAAAGAATAGGTGTTTGAATCCATTCGAAACACCCATTCTTATAAAATCCACTATTTATGTATAAGCGTTGACTTAAATTTTAGAATATTTTTTGAGCCATTTGTTCAATTTCTTCTGCCACATGGGCAATATTTTGTATGCTATTTGAAATATCATTGAGTGCAGATGTTTGATTTGAACTTACTTCCACTGTACTATTCACATAAGCCGCAACTTGTTTTACCTTATCTTTTAACTGTTCCAGCAAATTGCGAATCTCGTTTACAGAATCTGCACTTTGCTCCGCGAGTTTTGTGATTTCTTTCGCCACCACACTGAATCCTTTTCCATATTCCCCGGCTCGTGCTGCTTCGATGCCGGCATTAAAACCTAGGATTCTCGTATTTTTTGCCACATTATTGATTAATTCAAGTATTTTAGCTGAATCTTCCACTTGTTTCGTCATTTCTTTTTGAGATTCAGATAGTTTTTCGATATAGCTATTAAAATTATTGGCCGAAGCCGATAGTTCTTCTGTGGAAGCAGAAATTTCCTCGGCTGATGCAGCAAATTGTTCCGCCACTTTTAACAGTTTTGAATGATTCTCCTGATTTGTGCTGACGGAAATGCTGCCAATCACTTTATTATTCTCATCCGTAATGGGCACGGCAATCAGTTTAATTGAAAAACCATACAATTCCTCTGGTACTGTCATCATTTCCCTGCGATTTTTTTCATTACAATCGTCATGGGATCTTCAGGATTCAGTTTATGGCCTACCGCAATTCCAAAGCCGAAATACTCTGGAAAATCTTGATGAATGACTTTTTCCGTATCAGAAATCGCAATTCCTACATCTGTTGCGAATAATTGTCTAATAATTGGAACAAGTTCAATTAATTTCTCTAATTTTTCATGGTGTTTTTGTTCACTTGTCATAGGCAACCCCCTTTTAAAATTACTAAAAGATATTATACCATTTTTTACATATTTTTTCTTTTTCATTTTTTTGTCTTTTATCAATTATTTTAAATATCTCTGCACCTATAAAATAAAAAGACTGTTTGAGAAAATGGATCTCAACAGCCTTTTTGTAACTGAAAATTAATATGCTCTACCGAACCAAACAGTATGTTTTGCTTCCTTTCCGCAAGTAATGCAAGTATGTTTCGTTGTTGGCGGATTAAACGGAATATTGCGGGAAGTGAATTTTGTTTCTTCTTTCACTTTCGCTTCACAAGCATCGTCGCCGCACCAACCGCCAAGAATCCAGCCAGGAATGGTACCGTTTTTCTCGGAATTTGCGATATGTTCTTTTAATTGGTCTAATGTATCAATATCCGTATGAGAGTTTGCATCGCGGAATGCTTTTGCTTTTTCATAAAGCCGTTTTTGCATTGTTTCTAATTCTTTTTCCACCGCTTCTACAACAGATTCAATGGAAACAGAGATTTTTTCATCTTCATCGCGAGCTTTCAAAATAACTTGATTATTTTCTAAATCGCGTGGTCCAAGTTCAATGCGAACTGGTACGCCTTTTAACTCCCACTCATTAAATTTAAATCCTGGTGATTGGTCGGAATCGTCAATGCGTGTGCGAATGCCTTTTTCTTTCAATGCTTTATGGATTTCTTCCAATTTTTCTAAGATGGCAGGTGTTTTCTTCCATGGACCAACAGGAATTAAAATCACTTGAGTTGGTGCAATTTTTGGCGGCAATACTAATCCTTTTTCATCTCCATGCACCATAATCACGGAACCAATTAAACGAGTAGAAGTTCCCCAAGAAGTTGTATGAACATATACGTGTTTGTTTTCGCGGTTCAAATATTTAATATTGAAAGCTTCGGCAAATTTTGTGCCTAAATAGTGGCTTGTTCCAGCTTGGACAGCTTTTCCGTCTTTCATCATCGCTTCGATCGAGTACGTATCTACCGCACCGGCAAAACGTTCAGAAGGCGTTTTTTGTCCGTCATATACCGGAATCGCTAATACGTTTTCCACCACTTCTTTATAAATATTTAGCATTTGCATTGTTTCTTTACGAGCATCTTCTTCATTTTCATGGGCCGTATGACCTTCTTGCCACAAAAACTCGGAAGTGCGGATGAACGGCAATGTTTTCTTTTCCCAACGGAACACATTTGCCCATTGGTTAATGAGTACTGGAAGATCACGGTAAGATTTAATCCAGTTGGAATATAAATAGCCAATCATTGTTTCAGAAGTTGGACGAAGGGCTAGACGCTCTTCCAGCTTTTCTCCCGCAGCTTCTGTCACCCATGGGAGTTCAGGTGAAAATCCTTCTACGTGCTCTTTTTCTTTTTGGAAGAAAGATTCTGGGATGAGCATTGGGAAATAAGCGTTTCGATGTCCCGTTTCTTTAAAACGTCTATCCATTTCTGCTTGAATGTGTTCCCATAATTCATATCCATCTGGCTTAAAAGCGATACAACCGCGCACCGGCGTGTAATCCATTAAATCCGCTTTTTGAATCGTTTCAATGTACCATTTTGTAAAATCATTTGTTTGTTGTTGTGACATATTCATCCTCCTTGCAACAAAATAGCGTAAAGATGCCCTCAAGATTGGACGCCTTTACGCTGAATAGTCGTGTTACCACCAAAAATTCGACATTCTTCTATCCCATTCAAGTTCTCCAGGTGGCGATATAGCACTCAGCGAATGCTATATGTTTCAGTTAAGAGACACTTTGTGTTGTAAACGAATATTTGTTTCTAATATAATGTACCAAATTAAAACAATAAATACAATTCCTATATGCGAAAATTACCATGATTTGTTTTCATTCGCATTGCCATCCACTTAACAAAAAAACAGATTATTGTGACAAACATAAAAATCTTTATTTATAAACTTTTGTTAATATTAATATCATTTTGATTCCCCCTAAAAAATATTCCATAATAACAATGAAAAATTACATAAATAATATTGCGAAAAACTTATCAGTCTTTTTTCATTTAAAATATTTGAAATTACTAAAAAAATAGACATGAAATTTTTTTTTACTATTATAAAAAATATTGTTGTATAAAATATAGTGGGGGGTATAAAATGAAGATTTCCATACGATAGAAAATTATCGGGGTATCGCTCCTTATCATTGTACTAGGGCTTGGTGCCCTCTCTACTGCAAGTTCCATCATCATCTCTTCGAAAACCGAAGAATCTGTGATAAATCAGAGTAATAATTTGGTCAGTGAATTAACAAATTCAATTTCAAATTTCATTGATGGCTATGAAAAAAGTATTCTGGAAATTGCCTCAGATCAACCTGTAAAAGATTATTATTATAATTCTACCTCTTTTAATGATGAAGGCGATCAAGCATTCCGCCAACATTTAAAAAGGTATATGAACATCTATGATTCATCCGCAAATATTTATTTCACTGACAGCAATAAGATAATTATTGAACCACATTTTGATGAAATATTTGATTTAGATGTTCATTCCCGTGCATGGTATACAGAAGCTATGAAAAATCCGGATGAAGTATTTTGGTCTCCACCATACATAGATGCCCAATCCGGGGAATATACGATATCCGGCTCAAAAGCTGTAATGGAAGGAAATAACATTTTAGGGGTGCTTGGAGTTGACATTTTATTAACTAGTTTAACTGAGGAAATTTCAAAAATAGATTTGGGCTATGATGGATATCCAATCATATTGGATTCATCTGGACTAGCAATTGTCCATCCAACCCAATCCGGGGGAGATTTAAGCAATTTCGAATATGTGAAAAAAATGTTGAATGATCAAAATGAGAAAAATGTTTTAAAAACGACAATCGGTGATGAAAAATCTGTCATTGTTTATGAAAAAATCCCATCATTAGGTTGGACAGTTGGCGCAGTCTACAATCTAAATCAATTACATGGAACTGCCCATGATATTCAAAATATGATTATTATTTTTGCTCTGATCATACTATTAGCAACATTTATCATATTATATTTCACTATTACAAAAATGATGCAGCCGATTCATTCGTTAAGTTCTTCCATGGAACAAGTAGCCCATGGTGATTTAACTGTACATATTGATACAAGGAGAAAAGATGAAATCGGTGAATTGGCGCAGCATTTCAATAAAATGATTGATGAAATGAAGAAAATCATAGGAGTTGTGCAATCTTCTTCCAAACAAGTTGAAGACCGCTCCCATCATTTAAGTGCCCTTGCGGAAGAAACGAACGCTTCCAGCAGTGAAGTTGCAAAAGCGGTGAGGGAAATAGCCATCGGCGCTACAAAATCAAGCGAAAATGCAGACCAAGTCACAGTATCTTCTACAAAACTGGCAGATAAAATCAATGATATGACGGAACAGTCAAAAGCGCTCAAAGGGATTACCAATGAAGCACACAGCATAAATCATGAAGGTCAAGAAAAAATGAACAATTTATTAAGTTCCTTTACAAATTCTAAAGAAGAATTATTGAATATGGCCCGTTCCATCACTTCTTTGGAAGAAAAAATTCATGCGATTGAATTCGTAATAGATTCTATCTCCGAAATTTCCGCGCAAACAAACTTGCTGGCTTTAAATGCAAGTATTGAAGCTGCCCGGGCAGGAGAGCATGGCAAAGGATTTGCAGTGGTGGCTGAAGAAGTCCGCAAGCTGGCGGAACAATCAGCAAAAGCTACAGAGCATGTCAAATCGACCATCCTGAAATTGCAGGATGAAGCAAAAGTAGTTGTCAATGATATGAATGAAATGCAAGATACATTCAAAGAACAAGAAAAAGTCGTGGAAGACACAGGAAAGCTATTTAAAAATTTATCCACGATGATTCGAAATATGGAAAATACGTTTAAAACAGTTACGGAAGAGATTGATAGCATTATTAAATATAAAGACCGTGTTGTGAAAACAATTGAAGAAATGTCCGAGACTGCGCAAACAACAGCTGCATCCTGCGAGGAAGTAAGTGCGGCAAGCGACGAGCAGTTAACAGCTATCCAATCTGTCGCAGAGGCTTCAGAAGAGTTGAATCAATTAAGTGCAGAATTATCGAAAACAATAAGCAAATTTAAAATCCAATAATATTAAAAAGAGGCTGGGACATAAACAAAAAATTAAAGGGGTAGTTGAAAGGGTTTTGATAAATATTTGATATAACTAAAAATTGATTGAAGTGACGGGGCGACTCCTGCGACGAGCCCTCTCGAGACACCGCAGGAGCGAAGCAATGAGCTCCGAGGAGGCTCGAGCCGGGCCCGCGGAAAGCGTCCCCGGAACGGAAATCAATTTTAATAACATATCAAAAAAACATCATTTTCTCCTTGGAGAAAATGATGTTTTTTTAGATTTGTCCCAACCTCTTTTTTTATTGTTTACGATACTTGCTCATCATGTCGTTTACCGAAAATGAGCTTCAGTAAAGGTGGAGTTACTAAAGTAGTAACAATAATGACGACAATCATAGCACCATAAAATTCATGGGATAAAATGCCGCCGGTTAAACCAATGGAAGCTAAAATTAAGGCCACTTCGCCCCGGGAAATCATGCCAGCTCCAATCCCAGCGGAAGACTTCCATCCAAATCCGCCAACTTTCGCTCCAAGTCCACAGCCGATGAATTTTGAAAGGATCGCTATCAATGAGAATGCCATAATAAATCCAATCTGACTGCCTAAGCCATCAAAGCTCATTGGCAAACCGATGTTTATAAAGAAGAACGGCACAAAAATACCATAAGCAATTGGCGATATGCCATGTTCAATTTCTTTAGCATATTTTGTTCTGCTGATGGCAACCCCCATAAAATAAGTTCCGATAATGCCTGATACACCAAGGAAATCGGCAAAATACGCTGCGGCAAATAGTAAAATCAATCCAGCCGTTACGATTGATTCCGTTACTAACATTCCTTCAAAAAGATGTATGAATTTTGGAACAATATAACGGCCAACAAAGTAAATAATAATAAAGAAGATTACTTGCTGTGCAATGACCCAAGCTATATTTGTTTCTGCTCCCATGAAGAACCCGATGGCGACAGCGATGAGAATGACAACAATCACATCGTCTAATACAGCTGCCCCAAGCAATGTAGCACCTTCACGGCTATTCAACCAACCAATTTCTCTTAATGTTTGCACTGAAATACTTACGCTAGTTGCAGCGAGCAACAGCCCTATAAATACGCCTTCAGAAGTTGGAATATGGAAAAGAGGAGAAGCCGCCCATCCCATGAGAATTGGTATAATGACTCCTAAAACGGCAACAAGGGTTGCAGCTTTCGCATTTTTCCCTAAACTTTCCAAATCTGTTTCCAGTCCGGCTAAAAACATCAGCAATAGTACGCCGATTTCACTAAAAACATGAATGAGTTCTGTTTGTTCAATCCAACCAAGAACTGCAGGACCTAAAATAATCCCTGCAATAATTTTACCTAAGACGGATGGCTGACCAAAGCGGAGACTGATTTGCCCTGCTATTTTAGCAACGAACAAAACAAGTACAATTTGCAAGATAAAATCAAATACATCCACCTTTTGTTCCCCCTGTTGTTAGATTTCTATATGGAAGCCCAAAAAAAGACATGGTGGAGCCAATTTGACAGACTCCACCATGTTTCCGCTTCCTAATTCAATTACGAAATTTATTATAATCGAAATTTAGTTTTATGTAAATTCCTTTTTTTCTATTAATTTAAAACCTTTTAAAAGTTGTACAGTTTCTTTTCGATTTCCGCTGTCGCAAATAGCAGAAATAACCGCTACCCCATCTGCCCCCGATTCTAACACTTCTTTTGCGTTCATCGGTGTAATCCCGCCGATTGCAACAATGGGAAAATCCGGATACATATTGCGCGCCTTTTTTAAAAAAGTTACTCCTTCAGGCTTTTTGGCATCCGGCTTTGATTTGGTTTCATATATAGGGCCAATCCCTACATAATCTGCCCCCCATTTAACTGCATTCATCATTTCTTCTTCATTATGAACGGAAACCCCGATAATTTTTCCTTGAAACTTTTTCCGGATTTCTTGAAGAGGGGCATCATCCTGTCCCACATGCACGCCATCTGCATCGATTTTTAAGGCAAGGTCCACATCATCATTAATGATAAAAGGAACTTGATACTGCTTGCATAGAGCTTTGCATTTCATTGCAAATTGTTCCAACTCTTTGCCTACTAAAGGTTGCTTTCCTTTCTCCCTCAGTTGAAAAATAGTAATCCCTGCTTGCAATGCCTCTTCCAATAGGTGCAAAGGATTTTCATTTTTACAATTCTCTGTTCCCATAATGAAATAAACGGCTAAATCTTTTCTATTCAATAACTTCCACCTCCGCACTATGAAAGCGATGGGCAAAATGGTTGGTAGGGCCATGGCCGTTGCCAATATGAAGTGGATTTTCAATAGCCGATTGGACATATTTTTTAGCCTCGATAATGGAATCTTTTACTGAAAAGCCCCTTCCTAAATAGGCGGTAATAGCAGCAGAAAAAGTGCATCCGGTTCCATGGGTATGTTTTGTATGAATTCTTTTTGATTTTAATTGAAAGGTTGAACCATCTTGGAAATAGATTCGATCCGTTGCAGTAGGCTCATCCATGTGGCCGCCTTTCATTACGACACATCCAACGCCAATGCTCAATAATTTTTCCGCTGCCTGTTTTATATCTTCTTCTGTATCGATTGCCATTCCGGTAATTGCTTCGGCTTCCGGTATGTTCGGGGTCACCACCGTTGCAATGGGAATCAGCTCCTTAATCATCGCTTGCACCGCATCCTCTTTTAATAATGCATGTCCCCCTTTTGCAATCATAACCGGATCCACAACGATTTGAATTTGTTGTTCCCGCAATTTTTTGGCAATCCTTTCGATGATCTCTTTGGAAAATAACATTCCTGTTTTTAAGGCTTTCACTTTCAAATCATCCAATACCGCATTCAATTGCTGCTCGACAAATTCTGGAGTTGCAGGAAAAATGCCGTGGACACCCAAAGTGTTTTGCGCCGTTAATGCGGTGATTACAGATGTACCAAAAACGTCCAGCTCCTGGAATGTTTTCAAGTCCGCCTGAATGCCCGCTCCTCCTCCGCTATCTGAACCAGCTATCGTCATAACGATATTCATATTGCTTCACCTCTTGAAATTTGGTGCAACCCATTTAATATCTCCACTTGGAAGGAACCTAGATATTTTTCTTTCGAAGCAAACTCCGCCACTTTTTTATAATCCATGAGTACATTCAAAATATTTTCATATGAGTCTCCTTCCAAACTTAATGCACCTGCACAAATGGCGCTTAATAAACAACCTGTTCCTGTCACTTGGGTCATCCATTCATGGCCGCCCGAAACAAAATCCGCTTTTTCCCCATCTGTTACAATATCTTCTTTTCCTGAAACCGCGACAATGGTTTTATACTTTTTAGCCACTTCCTTTGTGACAGAAAGAATGTCCATCTCTCCTTCCCCACTATCTACCCCTTTTGCTTGCCATTGAATTCCTGCAATCGCTGCCAATTCACCTGCATTGCAGCGAATCAAATCAAATTTTATTTCTTTCAATAGATTTTCCGTCACTTCTTTCCGGTATTTTGTAGCGCCAGCCCCTACAGGATCCAGCACAACGGGAATGTTTAACTTATTTGCTTTTTTCCCAGCTAAAAACATAGCTTCAACGGAATGTTTATTTAATGTTCCAATGTTGATTAACAACGCATTGGCAATGGAAGTCATGTCCTCCACATCCAATGGTTCATCGGACATTACTGGAGATGCGCCAATGGCAAGCAGTCCATTGGCGGTAAAATTCGTTACCACATCGTTTGTGATGCAATGAATTAAAGGATTTTTTTGACGGATTTTAAATAAACTCATCATTTCCACCCTTCCATTGGTTTTGTAATAAAAAATGCCCTTTTGCACAGCGCAAAAGAGCATTGAACAACCAACATGTGGTTCCATCCATTGCTCCCTACGGCAGTGCTAACTGCATCAGGTTCAAAGGGTTAGGTGAAATCACCTTCTCAGACCATTCGGCCACCCCTGCAATGTTCCAATTTCCATATGAAAATAAAAATCTCTCCATACATTGGAGAACAAAAAAACACAATACCACTCAAACGGAATAGTAAAGGCATTTTTGCTCCCTACGGCAGTACTAGCTGTATCAGGTTCAAAGGGTTAGGTGAAATCACCTTCTCAGACCATTCGGCCACCCCTGCAAAAATGAATCATATGAAATTGTTTTGAACATTATAACATAATCCATTGTTTCTTTTAAGAGAATAAAAATTTTTATTCTTTCAATTCGATTTTTCCGTCAATTTCGATGTCATGCAATGCTTGTGTTGCTAATCGATCCGCCTCTTCATTTTGCTTTCTTCCCACCAACTCAAAAACCGGTTTGATTCCTAATTGATTTAAACTTTCATCAATTTTATCCGCCCAATTGGACAGCTCTTTTTCATAAACAGGCCATTCTCCGCTTATTTGATTAATTACTACTTGTGAATCCCCCATAAAATGAACCGTTTGATGATGTACACCCAATGATTCCAATTCTTGAATAGAAAAATGAAGAGCTGCATATTCAGCTTCATTATTTGACGCAAGGCCATTTACTAATAAATTTTTTCTCCTACGAAATCTTTTTCCATTTTGTTCAAAATAGATGACACATCCTAAACCTGCCATGCGGCTTTCACGGTTAAAACCGCCGTCGAAATAAACGCATATGTTCGTCGGTTCAGTTTCCATTTCCGTTAAATATTTTTTTAATTCTTTGACCGTCCATGTTGAGTCATGTTCATCAATTAAGGTAATATTTTTGGCTCTACCGGTTTTCCTTAATTCTTCTGAAATGGCAAGAGCATGGGCGGGAGGGAGTTCATCCGAGCGGAAAGTAGTTTCAACATCTTTATAATCATAAATCCATTCTATTATTATTCTCAAAAAATATTCCTCCCTTTCCGGTTATCACATTCCTTAGTATCATCATTTCCCCTTTAATAATACTTCAAAAATAGCTTTCTTCTATTCTTATTCTTTTTCTGACTTACGAACGATGTTTTTTTATTTCAGAAGAATTTGGAAGATAATATTTTATCTGAGGCGTCTCAAAATGTTTTTTCAGACGCCCCTTAGCTATTTGAAACTATTATTACTGAACGGATAATTTGTATATGTCCCTGCCATTTATTGGCTGTAGCGGACGACTGTTATAGCCATAAACTTGATAAAATGAAGCAATTTGTTTGTTTGAAAAATCGATTGGAGATTCAAATACAATCCAATGAACACCTTCAGTACACGGAGGGGTAGTCAATGAGCCTGAATAGTAAAAGGCAGACCTTTGCTCAGGTATCAATGACAATAGATGAATAGATTCAATTTCCTTCTCCTTTAATCGATCATCCTGCAAAAAATTCCATAATTCTTCCACCATTTCGTTTTCTTTGCCTGCTTCAATCAAAACGCCAATGACCGCAATCTTTCCTTTATTATTTTTGTGCACAAGATGCAGTTCCATTTCATATCTTTGGTAATCGATTTGATGTTCGCTTGGCACATGGAAATGAAAAGAGTCCAGTTTGTATGGTTTCTTGTCTATTGTAATGTAGCTTACCCTCGATTTCGAAACAGCTTCTAATGTATACCCTTGTTTTTTGAGTATGAATGGTTCCTCCCCATAAAAAATTTCAATAGCCGGCGTCTGTTGAGGAAGAACATTTTTATTTTTTATTTGGATGGGAGATTGCATTTCCCCCTTTTCACAATAATTTTTTAAATGCGCCGATTCATGATTGGTATAGGATACTTCTTTTTTCATGAGTGATTCATCGTTTTTTTCTTCTTCAAAGTATAAATAAACGGCAAATCCTAAACATAAAAAAGCTACTAAAATGACAAGAAGATGATGAATTTTCATCGCTCAACCCTTCCATTTTTGTTTACTATATCCAAAAATCCCCTTATTTATACAAGAATAAAAACATACTAAGATTAGTAGTACAAACCAAGGTCAAGGTTTGTGCTACTATTTTTTTATAGTAGAAGTGAAGAAAAGTCGACCAGCCTCAGGGATTTTTAGAAGGTGAAATCAATCATACACGAAGAGATTTTGAACAATTACATACATCACTTGATGACCAAGCACCAGACATTGTATTTGAAGCAACAGGTGTTTATTCAAAACCGATGGAAGCATTTTTAAAAGATTACGGTTATGCATATTATCCCCTTGAAGCGAACTGACAAATGGCGAAGATGTGTCGACATAAAACCGATATAAGCGATGCTCATGAATTCGCCAAAACACATTTTAAAATGGAGAGAGAACCAACCTATATCCAAGATGATTATTATGAGCAGATGCGGGCATTGACACGTTATGATGATGAAATTGATGAAGAAATGATGTTATTAAAAAATCGTATGCATTCCATTTTACAATTGAGTTTTCCAGAATTAGAAAAAATACTGACACCAAATTCTGCACTATTTTTAAATATAGTACAACTATACCCTCACCCAACACTTGTTTTAGCTCACTCTAAAACTGTCATTAAGAATCGCCTAAAAGCGAATACAAGAAAGAACCTTTCTTTAGAACGTGCAGAGAAAAAAGCAATTGCTTTATTAGAAGCTGCTCAAAATAGTGATCCAGCGATTGAATCTACCGATGTGCGATGTGAACAAGTCCGTGATTACGCAAATCGAATAGCAGAATTAAAGGATAAAAAAGAAGCACTTGTCCAACAAATGATTACTTTATCAAAAAATCGAAAAGAGTATATGGTTTTACGTTCCATCCCTGGTATCGGTGATTCTACTGCTTGTAGATTAATTGGGGAAATGGGGGATATTCGTCGCTTTCAAAATGCTAAACAATTGAATGCTTATGCGGGAATTGATATTATGCGCTATCAATCGAGGAATACACAGTATCGTGATCGTATTAATAAAAGAGGTAACAAACACTTGCGAAAGCTTTTATATTTTATGGTGTGTGCCATGATTATGAAGAAGAAAAATAAACCGAATCATTTTGTAGATTACGATTATAAATTAAAAACACAACCTCAGAGAAAGCCTCATAAGGTTGCGATTATCGCCTGTATCAATAAATTTTTAAAAGTGACGTTCCAGTTACTGACACATGGCATTTTATACGATTATGAAACTGCCTTAAGTTAAATAATCGATTAACTACACTATACCATAAATGACCTTTCGAAAAAATTAAAAATCGTTAGGTCTTTTGGGCATGCCAAAATTTAGTTGTGAGGGGGTACCCCCTCACAACTACAACTAAATTAAAAACATATACAAATTAATAAAATATACTTGACTGATCAACTGACCAAAAATAATGGAGAGAAATGGAAAAAGGAGAATTTGAGTTGGATCAAATTCTCGTTTTCCTATCTTGAAGCTAGTTTTGTCCCAGCCTGTTTTTAGTTTTTGCTATTCCTCATAAATCATTTTTCTTGTCATTCCACCATCCACAACAAGGTTAATGCCTGTCACGAAATCATTTTCCTTCGCTGTTAAATAGAGACAAGCGCGCGCAATATCGTCTGGTCTTCCGACACGTTTTGATAAATGCTGCTCGTGATCAATTTTACGTAATTTGGAATAATCGCCTGTTTCAATCCAACCTGGGGAAATCGCGTTCACGGTAATTCGATCTGCACTAAATGATGCTGCAAGCGCATGAGTTAATGCAACAATTCCACCTTTTGTTGCTGCATAGGCTTCTGAATTCGGTTCAGACATAATGGCCCGTGTGGAAGCAATATTAACGATGGAGCCGCCTTCTTTATTATTTCACATATATTTTGCGGCTTCCCTTGATGCTAAGAAAACACTTCGTAAATTGGTGTTGATAATATCGTCCCATTCTTCGATTGACAATTCATAAGGGGACTTAAATACTGATTTCCCTGCATTATTGATTAAAATATCAATTTGACCGAATGTAAGGTTTGCAATTTCCATTAAGCGGATGATGTCATCCTCAACTTTTACATCGGTTTTTACAAAAAGCGCGTTTCCCTCTTTTTCTTTAATTACATCAACTGTTTTTGATCCGGCTATTTCATCAATATCCGCTATCACAACATTTGCACCTTTTTCTGCATAAAGCAAAGCGATTCCTTTTCCAATGCCCTGTCCAGCGCCGGTTACAATCACCGTCTTATTTAAAAAATCCATGTTTTTTACACATCCTTAATGAAAAATTCTCCATATTTAAGGTAGCACAAAAAGTGAACACCGTAGAACTCCCAATAATAAAAACAATTAGTCACATGTAGAATGCTTTAATTTAAACAAACATATTTATATGAATGAGGCTTTTACAGAGGAGGGAAATATTGTCGATTGTCAATCCTCAATATGGATTTTTAAAGGCTGATTATCTAAATCCTAATTTAAGGCAAAGGAACAAGACTGTTGATGCTGCTTCATCGAAGACACAAATTAAAGATGAATCTGTATTAACAACGGATATAAATGCAAAGTTAATCTTTATTTATAATTGGTTGATGATTATATCAGCTGATTTATATTGTGCAATTATTTTTGTTTTAGCCAATTTCTTTTGAAAGTTTTACATGGTTTAAAGAGTCCAATTTATAAAATGGCACTATTGGAATTTATTAACTTAAAGTTTCAAGTCCAAACGTGTGGATTTGAAGCTTTATTATTTTGAAATTCATCTAATACATAAGTTGGGGGTGATCTTATGAAAAAAGAATGAGTTTTCGTGGTTAGATTTAAATTATAGCAAGGAAATATGGAGCTGTTTTGATTTTTTTACCGGTTATTTTAAGGTGTTTAAGGAGGAAACATTTTGGGACTATCTGAAATTCATCCATTTTTTTATCATGCTAGAATCGAGCAAAAAAGAATTTTTAGAACATTAACAGATTTAAAAGACAGAAATCGATTTGCAAAGCAAAGGGACTTAACGAATACATTTCCATTCACTTGTAAAAAACATCAATCCTTATTGAGAAGGAAATTAGGAAATAGCGATCCTCAGTTACAAGAAAATAAAATTACAAACTTAAAAATTGCAACAGGTGAAATTGATGGTGTGATTATTAAACCGGGTGAAATTTTTTCTTTTTGGAAACTAGTTGGTCGAACATCAAAAGAAAAGGGCTATATTGAAGGCATGCAGCTCAAAATGGGAGAAGTGAAAACGGGTATTGGCGGTGGAATTTGCCAGCTTGCTAATTTACTTTATTGGATGGCTTTACATACTCCTCTCGTTGTTATTGAAAGACATCACCATAGTTTTGACCCGTTTCCTGACTCCGGGAGGACACTGCCTTTTGGAAGCGGAGCAAGTGTTTTTTATAACTACGTAGATTTACGTTTTTATAATCCAACTAACCAATCTTTCCAAATAAAAGTATGGGTAACAGATAAACATTTAAAAGGTGCTATTTTTAGTAATGAAGAAATGCCATATTCCTACCATATCGAAGAAAGAAACCATCAATTTTTACAAAAGGACGGAAAAAACTATCGTCAAAATGAAATTTGGAAAAAGACATATGATAAAGTAACCGGACAAATGGTCAAAGAGGAACTACTAATCAAAAACTTTTCTGAGGTTAAGTATCCAATACCTATAAATAATGAAGAAATTTCAATGAATAACTAAGGAATTCAAAATAATAAATATATGGACATTGAAAACGATAATAAAACTGCATAACAATCCCCGCTGCGATATAATCTGACATAGTTAAAATTTCCCCTTCAATTTCATCGAAAATTTCGATATCCATTTGATAGTTTTTTTGAATCATCGTCACAGCTTCGTTTTTCGTTAACTCTAAATGAGAATAAAACATTTCTTGCAGAATTTCTTGAGAACAATGATTTTTAAAAAATATTAAAAAAATTTAACATTCTATCCACAGATAATCATAGGAATGTTTTGTAAAATATAATTACTACTTTTTGGTAGTAAATATTTGAATTGGAGTGTGATACTCGTGAAAGCGGCACTTTGGTACAATGCAAAAGACATTCGTGTAGAAGACATTAATGAACCTAAAGTAACACCAGGACGTGTAAAAATCCAAGTTGCGTGGACAGGCATTTGTGGAAGCGATCTTCATGAATATGTGGCGGGTCCAATTTTTATTCCTGTTGAAAAACCTCACCCAATAAGTAAAGAAATGGCTCCAATTGTAATGGGGCATGAATTTTCTGGAACAGTTGTCGAAGTAGGTGAAGGGGTTACAAAGGTAAAAGTAGGAGACAAAGTTGTAGTAGAACCAATTTTAGCTTGTGGTCAATGTCCAGCATGTTTAAAAGGAAAATATAATATTTGTAAACATTTGGGGTTTCATGGTCTATCAGGAGGCGGCGGAGGCTTCTCGGAATATACTGTAGTGGATGAACGTTGGGTGCACAAAATGCCAGAAGGGTTATCACTTGAGCAAGGTGCTTTAGTAGAACCAGCTGCAGTGGCATTACATGCAGTTCGCATGAGCAAATTGAAAGCGGGAGATAAAACGGTTGTATTTGGTGCAGGGCCAATTGGTTTATTAGTAATTGAAGCATTAAAAGTAGCAGGTGCATCAGAGATTTATGCAGTCGAACTTTCAAAAGAGCGCAGAGAGAAAGCTTTAGAACTTGGTGCAACTGCTGTAATGAATCCAGCTGAAGAAGAGGATGTAGTAGCTAAAATTAAAGAGCTTACAAATGGTGGGGTAGATGTTGCATTTGAAGTAACAGGTGTACCAGCAGTATTAAAACAAGCAATTGATTCAACAACATTTGAGGGTGAAACAGTAATTGTTTCTATTTGGGAAAAAGAAGCATCACTCCAACCAAATAATATTGTGTTATCAGAACGCACTGTAAAAGGAATTATCGCATATCGAGACATTTTCCCAGCGGTTATGAATTTAATGACAAAAGGATACTTCCCTGCTGAACAATTAGTTACAAAACGTATTAAAATTGATGATATCGTGAAAGAAGGATTCGAAACATTAGTTAACGATAAACAGCAAATAAAAATCCTTGTTTCTCCAAAATAAGACTAAAAAACATCATTTTCTCCTTTTGAGAAAATGATGTTTTTTTGATATGCACATCTTTATAAACGGAATTTACTACTATTTTTTTACAAAAAAGCTGAATATATTCATAACTTATATAGTAAACATTTTCTATTGAAAGATGGCGTGATGAAGTTTTAAGTCAAACACATACATGCATTCCTTGTCATCCACCATGATTTCAAGCTGTCCACGGTCATGTTCTCTTGCCGTTGTCATCAAAGCTTTTTCAGGATAGGTTATCCCCTTTTCCATAAACACAAGGCGCAAATGCAGCTTTACACCAGCCTTTGTTTTGCGAAACTTCGCCCATTTATGATTGGTCAAATTAAGTGGCAATGTGCTTGAATCAATGATTTTTAAAGGCATGACCCGTTTTGTGTATGGTGTTTTGGCATGAATTTTTGCGACTAAATCAAGAAAAAGCTTTTGAAATAGATCTGGGTTTATACCATTTAATCGCCGTGACAACTGTGAAATACTAATAGAATGAAGGTCGACCCCTTTTTGAAGTTGGTCATCAAAAAGGCAATCGCTTAGCGCATGGAGACTTTCGATTTCTTCCAATTGCGCAAAAAGCAGTAATTTTAGAAATGACTCTGTCGTTAATTTTTTCGTATAGTAATCTAATTTCATCGTTTTCACCTGTTCTTCAAATAATTGAAGATTTATTGGCGAAAACCATTGTCCAAATGAAGTTTTTCGTGTAATCTTGTCCATGAGTTTGGTCCTTTTTAGTGGATTTGGACGGGTTATCACCTGACTTATCCATTATAAAGGACTTTTTCTTTTCACAAAATAAAATAAGTGAAGATTGTGAGTCTTTTTAATATTAAAATTAAATTAATGCAACACTAGTGATACGAATAGAAAATAAATAATCCAGCTACCGATGAATACAAATAGTAATGATTTCAAGAATTGTTTAAATGATAATGTAGCTTCTTTCGGCAATCTTCTAGTAATTGGAACGATAAGAATCGTTGTAATAATAGAAAATATTAGAGTCGTGATGAGTTATTGTGTCATCCCTTTCACCATCCTTCTTCTATTCTACGGTAGGTAGCTATAAATAGTTTCAATAATTTCAATGACACATCATTTTTCTCATCATAAAAAAGGAAAAATGATACAATAGTGGCAGTATTAATAAGGAGGCAGCGTCATGAAAGAAAAAGTTATTGAACGATTGATTCGATACGCTAAAATCGACACAATCTGATCCGGAAAGCTCTACAACCCCTTCTACGAAAAAACAATGGGATTTATTAAATGTACTAAAAGATGAACTAGCAGAGATTGGACTCACAGACATCACATTGGACGAGAATGGCTACTTATTTGCCACATTACCAGCCAATACAGATAAGCCTGTACCAACTATTGGTTTTTTAGCTCATGTTGATACATCACCAGATTTTTCTGGAACAAATGTCCAACCGAAACGAATTGACAATTATGACGGCGGAGAAATTCAATTAAACGATGAATGCACTCTATCCCCTAACCAATTCCCAAATTTAAAAAATTATGTCTGACAAACATTGATTACAACAGACGGCACGACGTTACTGGGAGCAGATGATAAAGCTGGAATTGCAGAGATTATGACGGCAATGGAATATTTAGTAAATCATCCTGAAATTAAACACGGAAAAATTCGAGTTGCCTTTACTCCTGATGAAGAAATCGGTCGTGGGCCACATAAATTTGATGTCAAAGCTTTCGGTGCGGATTTTGCTTATACGATGGATGGTGGTCCACTAGGAGAATTACAGTACGAAATCAAACTCTTTGAGGCAGAAACGAAATAAATCATGTTTGAATATTCTGTTAATATATTTGTAGTATAGAATTTTTCGATGTTTTCTCTCAGAAAGTAGGTATTAATAATGAAAGAAATCACTCTTGGCATATTTGCAGCCTTATTTTTTGCGGTCACTTTTATTTTAAATCGGTCCATGGAGTTAAGTGGAGGAAGTTGGCTTTGGAGTTCTTCACTAAGATTTTTCTTTATGCTCCCCTTCCTTATCGCCATTGTCTCTTATCGAACAGGTTTTGAAAATTTACATAGAGAAATGAGAGAAAATACTTCAAAATGGTTACTTTGGAGTTTCGTGGGCTTTGTTCTTTTTTACGCACCACTCACTTTTGCAGCAGCTTATGGACCTGGTTGGCTTGTGTCAGGAACGTGGCAGCTAACGATTGTTGCCGGTGTACTTCTTGCACCGTTATTTGTAACCGTCGTAGATAACAAAATCATACGTCAAAAAATACCGCTCACTTCCTTATTCATTTCAAGCATTATTCTAATCGGTATTATGCTTATTCAAATACCTCAAGGAAAAGAGGTAACTTTCAATCACTTACTGCTTGGAGTGATTCCGGTAGTCATCGCTGCCTTTAGTTATCCGCTTGGTAACCGAAAAATGATGGAGTTATGTGGCAGTCGAATCGATGCGTTTGAGCGGGTGCTTGGTATGACCATTGCATCACTGCCAGCTTGGATTATTTTAGCTGTTATTGCCATTTGTACAGTGGGGCTCCCTTCCATGAACCAAGTCATACAATCCTTTATCGTCGCTGTTAGTTCCGGTGTAATCGCGACGACGTTGTTCTTTATTGCCACAGACCGCGTGCGAGATCATCAAGGAAAACTTGCTGCAGTAGAAGCAACTCAGTCAATGGAAGTCGTATTTGTCATTATCGGAGAAATGATGATACTTGGAGTTCCTCTACCAGATCCAATTGCACTTTTCGGTCTTGCGATTATTATCGTAGGCATGCTACTTCATAGCTATCACACAGCGATTATCGGAAAAAAATCAGACCTATCAGAAAAAGCCAAACTTCTCAAATGACGTTTGGCTTTCCCCTTCTATATCATCTCCAAACAAAATCAGCAAAAACATGTTATGTTAAACACAGTGAAATAACATAGAGGTGATACGATGCCCGTTTTAACATATGAACAACTTACTTTCCTAAATTCCTATAGTATTGTTACAGAAGAGCCGAAAAACCCTTTATTTACATTGGAAAATATACATAAAGAATTTTTTCTAAAGGATTTTCTGAAGCTCATGATGGAAATTACTCAAGCAAGTACAGAGGCGGCAGCTATATCCCATTTCAGCTGTCGCTTTGGATTATTCGTTGCTACTCAATTTTATTTTCTCACTGCTTATGATGAAATTTGGGACGGAAAATTAGAAGATGTTCGTTACTTCCATGTACTTGAATATGGTATGGATACGCTCGGAACATACATTACTCCTACAGACTTCCGCTATGTAGAAGAAAATGAAAGGGAATATGTCATTTCAAAAATCCTGTATCAAGCCCATCAAATTATTGTACAACTTCGCCAAACAACAACCATCTCTCCTCTTACTCTTTGGGAGAACATCTTCGGGTATATGTTGTGGAATTATAATGTATTGCTACAAAATCCTCTGCTGGCAGACCGAGCTTTTGAAGATATCGAAATACTTGAGGATACAAAAGTATGGCAACGTTTTTCAAATAAATCTTGGTTTTTTGAATATACAAAAGGAAAAAATCCGATGGAACTCGTCAATTCGCCAGTGCGAAAAAGTTGCTGCTTTACAAAGGACATTCCGTCGTTAATTCAGCCTCTGATTTTGTGCGTCCACGGCGATCTTGTAGGCCTTCTTCTCCATGTAACTCAAATTTTTTCACCCATTGGTATACCTGTTGATAAGAAACTTGATAAGTTTGGGCTGCTAATTGATAATTTTTATGGTGCTTTAAGCAAAAATCGACTATCTCCATTCGTTCTAGTAGGGTTGTTTTTCTACCTTTTGTCATTGTTTTACTCAATCCTTTACCCGAATCTTTTATATCACAATGACTAGTATACTTTTTCACCCACTTCATTAAAATCGTTCTACCTGAAATTTGATGTTTTTTCATTAATTCGAGTAAAGAATATTCACCAGATAAATAATCCTCCACCTCTTGAATCTTCTGTTCTCTTGTATAGCATCGTGGAGAAAAGTTAAAGTGAAAGACCGCTTCACCAAAAGCTTCATACTTTCGAACCCATTCTTTTAAAGTGCTTTGGTGAATTTTATATTGACGAGCAAGCTTTTCAAATGAATAATCACCCATTAAATAGAAATGAATCAGTTTTAACATAAACTCTTTAGGATACTTGTAAAAGGTCATAATGAAAGCCCCCTATTAGGTCAGATGAATTTTTATTTTTTCATCTGTCTACCTAATAGGGAGCATATCATTTTCAGACGCCCCCTTTGTTACGATCTATTTTAAATAAAAAATTCCGCCGCTTACTATTTCTATTTTAATTCGCGGCTGAAAACGTTCTCTAAGAGCTTCCTTTTCAATCTCATAGACTTCCGGTTTCTCAATGACTCCCTCATAGAAATGATTTAAAATTTCCTGTTCCCTTCTCCATCGTTTCTCGGCCTCCTCCGCCCAAGTCATATCATCATGACCGATATAGTTTTCAATAGCTGTCTCTAATCTTTCAATGGCTCTGATTGGTGAAACAATATAAGGAAGACAATAGGCGTTTTTCGGAAATTCCTTCGTCAGTGTCCGTTCAATCAGCCAATCTTGAAAATTGCTTTTAACACTTCCATGGATTAAATTGATGCCCAACGAAAAAAGCATTTCTTTTGTTTGGTCGGTATGATAAGAAACTTTAAAATTTGCGCCCACCCAAGGAAATAAACTTGCCCCTTCCATATTTTCATACATTTGAACAAAGCATCCTAAATCTTTTGTCGCCTGAAAAATTTGATGCATTCGCATGGAGCCGTAGTGGATATATTCGCCGCGAATGTCTTGGTTTTCATGTTTCTTTGTAATGAAAGTTACTTTTAAAGGATTCGGCTCTGCTTTTGTACTTTCAACGAATTGCCAATAGAAGGGGCGATTCATAATGCGTTTGTCAATATCGGCCGTTAATTGCACCGTTAAATAGTCCGGTGCTTCCTCTGTTATTTCACATCCAGTGACGGTGAAAAATGTGCGCAAATAATCATGGATTTGTTCAGCTAACATCTTTTAGCACCTCTCAATAATCGATTAGGTAAATCCAAGTTCCCCTTCCAAACCGTAATCTTCAAAATCAAAATTTGAAACAAAGTTTGGAGATTGGTAAATCCGTTCCTCTACTTTGTTTGTTAAAATATCATCCAATTCACCGACCACTTTTTCAAATACATTGATTTTATTTGTCAATAAATCCAAAATCCGGTCTTCAATGGTATTTTGAATGGCAAGATTGTAAATGTATACATCCTGCTCCTGTCCAAATCGGTGGACGCGGCCTATTCGCTGTTCAATTTTCATTGGATTCCAAGGTAAATCAAAATTTATAACATGGTGGCAAAATTGCAAGTTGATGCCTTCACCGCCGGATTCTGTTGCTATGAGGACATCCGCATAATCCCGGAACAATTGCCTCATCCAATCCCGTTTGTTTTTACTAAACTTTCCATTAAACAAGACACTTTTTATGCCTTTTTGATATAAGTACCATTGCAAATAATGCTGCGTTGCCCGATATTCTGTAAAGATAATGACCTTATCTTTTGCCTTTTGAATAATTTCATAGGTTTTTTCAGCCTTCGAATTAATTTCTAAGTTGGACATTTTTTCTATAATTTCATCTATATAATCTATTTCTTCCTGCCTTTGAACTTTTTCTTTCAATTTAACGAGGGTCAAATAAGCCGCCTCTTTGCTTGAACACATCTCTTTCAACAAGGTGGTCATGGCGAAAGAATTGCTGAAAAGGCTTGTGCGTTCTTTTAAAGATTGAATCATTTGGTATACTTTCTGTTCCTCTTCCGTAAATTGGATCGGAATTGTTTGTACATTCCTTCCTACCCATTCAATGCCTGTATCTTGTCGGCGATTCCGAATCATGACTTGGTCAACCAATTCTTTTAAATATTCGTCTTCTGCTAATCCATTTTTTCCTTTCTTAAAGTAGGATTGGAAGCTTTCCACATTTCCTAAATGCCCCGGTTTTAGTAAAGAGACAAGATAAAAAATTTCAAAAATATGATTTTGTATAGGGGTTGCAGTAAGCAACAAACAAAATTTCTTTTTTATTCCTTGCACAAATTGATACGTTTGGGTTTTATGGTTTTTTAATTTATGGGCCTCATCAATAATAATCATGTCAAAATCCTGTTCGTAAATTTTTTCCCGGTACGGGCTGCGCTTTGCCATATCCATACTCATGACGACAAAATCATATTGTTCAAAAGGGACATTTTTCTTTCGGCATCCAATTGCAGGGATGAAAAATTTACCGTTTAATTCATCCACCCACTGGGTAAGCAAAGATGCAGGCACTAATATTAACGCTTTTTTGACAAGCCCCCTCAAGATGTATTCCTTCAAAATTAAACCGGCCTCAATCGTTTTTCCAAGCCCCACTTCATCTGCTAAAATCGCTTTTCCATTCATTTTTTCAATAACCGTCCGGGCTGCTTCTATTTGGTAATCAAGAAATTGAATATTGGTCAAAAATTTAGGTGCCTGCAAACCTGAAAAATCCGTAATTAATTGGTCTTTCACCACTTCATATGCCATTTTATACAGCGTCCAGTCATCCCACGGTCCATCTTCATTTAAGCGCCTAGCAAACTCTTCCTTCCAAGCGGAGGATTTTTCGATCAACATTTGCTTCACCTCCTGTTTCCATTTAGATTGTCCAAAATTTGCAATCCTATAATGGAAATGAATTCTCGCTTTTCTTCATTGTTTCATGTAAATCGTTCAAATAACTTGAGAATAATAATGAAAACGCAAGGAGGTGAACAATTTGAAAAATAATAACAAAACGATGAACGAAAGAACTCATAACCCTTTTGAAACATATAAACATTTGCACAAAAATACAACAAATAGCGCCAATAATCCTGAAGATCCAACAGAGGAGATTTCAGAGGAATTCGACTCAAAAGCAAAAAATAAAAACAATAAAACGAATCACGATAAAACGCAAAAATCAAACAAAAATATATAACCACTTTCCTCTTTTGGAGGTTGTCGAATGAAAAAACAGCAAATTGTTTTTATGAAAAGCACCCACCAAAATTTTAATCTGTACATTGGCAACAAAGAAAATTACGAATGGATGAAAACAAGTGAAATGAGTGATCCTCTGCCGGAAAAAGTTATTCCCATTGAATCGTTATTGAAAAAAAAGAATTGAAAAAAATTAATATTGATCGCTTCTCCCCGATTGGTATTTAAGGAGCTATTTTGCTCCTCTTTTTTTGTCTTTTTCTCCCTATATCAACAATAATCATCACTTTTTTCTTCTTGAATTTTGGGAAAGATAATGTAGTGAAATCTATTGGAGAGGTGATTTTTCATGAAAAAATGGTTTCCTCTGTTCTCTTTCCTTCTTACTTTATGCATCCTACTTGCCCCTTCTGACACATCGGCGCACAGCCACACTACATTTATAAAGCAATACGAACAGTTAAATGATGAGCAAAAACAGCAAGTGGATCGCATTTTAAATCATTTACATGAAGAATTCGAGAAATTAGGTGTAAAAGCGGACCATCCAAATGTCCACGAAATTTATTCAAAATTAGATGAAAATACAAAAGAACAAGTCCGAACAATTATTAAAGAATTGGATGAAGGAAAAATTTCTTCCAAAGAAGCGGATCAAAAACTAGCGGAATTAGGCGTGATTCCTATAGATGAAAAATGCAAAATCTTTGAAAATCTCGATGAAGAAACAAAACAAAAAGCTAAAGAAATTATAAAAGAAATGAAAAGCGGTGCTATTGCTCGAAATAAAGCCGAAGACCAACTTAAAGAATTAGGAGTTGAATTGCCGAAAAAGCCGGAATTAGATGAACAAACAAGAGAAAAAGTGAATCAGCTTCTTGAAGAAGTGGAAAAAGAATTTGAAAAACTCGGCTTAGAATTCCCAAAACATCATTATCAACATTTCATTAAATAACCTTATAATCCAGCGAATTTTCACTTTTTCGCTGGATTTTCCTTATACAAAATATTTTCAAAAAATAACAAAATGGTTTTGTGAACAATTGTTGAAAATGAAAACGTCATCAAAATGAACAAAATGTGAAAAGTTTCACTTTCCCTTTCCTTTTTGATTTTCCCGTTATACAATGAAGATGAAATTGATATATAACAATTTCTTCTGAATTAAAAATTCACAGAAATGTTATATAACAAAATTATTTTAAAGGAGCTTGATCCCAAGATGTGGGTACTTACTGTATTTGAAAAAAATTCTTATCGAATCTTTGAATTTGCAGAAAAACATGAAGCGATGTCAGCACTTCAAAAATTTGGTAAGTCTGCTGTCTTGTCCTTTACGAAATAATAATCACAGAAACAATTGTCGTTACTATAGATTTTGGGGTTGAATTAAAAATTCTTAAGGAGGAATTTTCGATGTGGGTTGTTACAGTTTTTGAAAGAGATACATTCCGTTGCTTTGAATATGAAACAAAAGAAGAAGCCGTTCACACTTTAGAAACATATAAAAATCAAGCTATTTTATCATTTACAAAATAATCAACTCCCCATAAATAAAAAAACGAGGTTGGACAAATCTAAAAAAACATCATTTTCTCCAAAGAGAAAATGATGTTTTTTTGATATGTTATTAAAATTGATTTCCGTTCCGGGGACGCTTTCCGCGGGCCCTCCTCTGAGTCATTCCTTCGCTCCTCGTGGTCTCGAGAGGGATTGTTGCAGGAAAGCTTTGAATTTACTTCCTTGAGCTTGTTCCGCTTTGCGACTAATCGTGCGCGACAGGAACTCGCCCCGTCACTTCAATCAATTTTTCGTTCTATCAATTTTTTATCAAAACTCTTTCAACTGCCCCTTTCATTTTTTGTTTATGTCCCAGCCTCATTTTTTTATTGAAAATACTTATCAACTGCCAACAATATAAATATATACCCTCTTTTTTTTACACTTAATCTATTAAATTGTGACAAATTTGTGAAAATTTTAGTTTCCTCCACAATCCGACATATTTTTCAATCTAAATGTCTTACAATGAAGACAGTTCTACAAAAGTATACAAAAAATATCATGAAACAATTTCACTGGAGGAAGAAAAATGTTCTATATACTCTATAAAAAAGTACTCAGAGTTATAATAGAAATCAAAAGAAAGCGTATGTACCGAAAAGCACAAGCACTAGGATTCACACACCCAGAAGTCGTAAATTGCAGCCAACAATTGGACAATTTGCTCAATAAATATACGAAACAAGCAGCTTAATTTCGCCATTTCCATCTCGCTTAATCCGTTAAAGTTGGCAATACCCTTCAAAACCGATGAAATGTTTTGAATGGGTATTCTTTTTTATTCCTTTTTATTCAATGGATTGTCTTTCACACCCGCATAATCTTTTTTTGCCTGAACAAAAACAAATTCTTTTTCCGGATATCGATAAGCTGTCAATTTTCCGCCAAAAACAACTCCTTGGTCTATATTGATGGTATTATTTACAATGAGCGGCTCCGGTTTTGGATCGTGCCCCCATATAATAAGGAGTTTCCCTTTATATTGTTTATACCAATCCCGGCGTATTGGTTTGCCGCGCTCATCAACACCGGCTACATCTCCATAACGGCAAAAATTTTTGATTTTTTCCGATTCTTTTCCTATAAACTCTTCCCGTATTCCTGCATGAACACAAACCACTTTTGGCTGCCCTTTTTCTGTTAGTATATAGTGGGAAGGAGCATTCATTAATAAATCCCTCAATTGTTTTTTTAATTGGATGGTTTTTTCTCTCCCCTGTTTCCGCTCAAATTCAATAAACTCCTCTTCCACTTTTTCATCGCCATGTTTGAGCTGCACTTTTCTTCCATCCAACCATCGGGCAATTTTCCAGCCGTGGTTGCTATCCACCATATACATTAAATGCTGGTGGTTTAAAAAAAATTCCATTGTTTCAATGGATTTCGGTCCTCTGCTCATGACATCGCCAAGGGAAACAATTTTCCTTCCTTCCGGATGGACATATAAACCTTGTTCATTTTTTTGATAGCCTAATTGGTCTAACATTTGTTTCCATTCGTCGAAGCATGCGTGTATATCACCAACAATGTCGACACCTTTGTCAATTTCTATAAACATTGTTTGATTCTCCTTTATTTTCTAAACTATTTATATTATAGGGCATATCCAACCTGTTATACACGAAAGTTCATTGCTTGTATTTTCGTTGAAATTGTTGACACTTTTCAAAATTTCATGCATATTTTTAATTAGAATGAGTTAGAAACGAACATACGGGAATCAGCGCAGCGAAGACTAGTAAGCAGCACACTGTTGGAAAGAGAGCGATGTCCATAGGCTGAAAGACATCGTACAAATAAGAGCTGCTGAACCTGCTTCGTTAGCTTCTAGCCAAAAACTAGACGTTCTCATGCGTTAAATGAGTGAAAGTGGGATTAGTATTAATCCAATTTAGGTGGTACCGCGGAAATTCCTTTTTCGCCCTAAAACTAGGGTGGAAAAGGTTTTTTTATTTTATATACAACATATTAAGGATGGATATGGATGGAAAAAAAACGAATTGTCGTTAAAATAGGTTCTAGTTCACTGACGAACTCAAAAGGAGAAATTGACTACGAAAAAATACAAGATCATGTGGATGCCATTGCAAAAGTGGTAAAGCAAGGTCATGAAGTGCTCCTTGTTTCCTCTGGGGCAGTGGCTGCCGGTTTTCGAAAACTCGGCTACCCTACCCGCCCTGTTACGTTAAAAGGCAAACAGGCGGCGGCGGCTGTTGGGCAAAGCCTGCTCATTCAATTGTATGCTGAACGGTTTGCCCATTACGGCATTACCACAGCCCAAGTGCTTTTAACCCGAACGGATTTTTCCAATAAAGAGCGCTATAAAAATGCCTTTGCCACTTTTAGTGAATTGTTGGAACGCTCCATTTTGCCAATTATTAACGAAAATGATACCGTGTCTGTGACCGAGCTGACTTTTGGCGACAATGATATGCTTTCTGCTCTTGTAAGCGGACTTGTTCATGCAGACCAGCTTATTATCCTAACAGACATCAACGGATTTTACGATGACAATCCGTTAAAAAATCCAAAGGCAAAGCGGATTGACCGTTTAACAGAAATTACGGATGAAATGCTTCAACTAGCAAAAGGCGCCGGTTCAAAAGTGGGAACAGGCGGCATGCAGTCGAAATTGCTTGCCGCCCGCACTGCCTTAAGAGCCGGGGTGAAAGTATTTATCGGCAAAGGCAGCGGACCAGATAAACTTTTTAATATTTTAGAAGGCCGCGGCGATGGAACATATATCGAGCGAGACGAACTGCCGGTGCTTCCAAGCCAAAAACAATGGATCTCTTTTACGGAAGCAAAAGGAAAGCTGTTCATCGATCAAGGCGCAGAAGAAGCGTTATTGCGGAGAGGTAAAAGTTTATTGCCTGCAGGAATTTATAAAGTAGAAGGAAACTTTGACCGCGGAGATGTGGTAGAAGTTTATGGAGAATCGGGGCTCATTGGCCGGGGTGAAGTATTGTACTCCAATGAAGAAATCGCCCAAGCATGCGGCAAAAAAACCGATGAGCTGCACGATGGTTTTATCGAAGTCATTCACAGGGATAGATGGGTGAAAATTTAAGGGAGGTAGGTTTATGATGAAAAACATGGTAAGCTGCGAAGTAGAGATAAAAGGAAAAGCAGCAAAGATTGCAAGCTATTTAATGAATTTAAAGACAACAGAAGAAAAAAATGAGGCGCTTAAAAAAATCGCTGAACAATTACTACTTGAAAAAGATACCATCATTGAAGCCAATCAAAAAGATTTAGAAACAGGAAAAGAACAAGGGCTTTCAGAGGCCATCCTTGACCGAATCATGTTAAACGAAGACCGCATTCAATCAATGGTAGATGCTATTCATCAGTTAATTGAATTGCCGGATCCAATCGGCGAAGTGCTTGAAAGCTTTAAAAGAAAATGGATTAAAAATTGAAAAAAGACGGGTTCCTTTAGGCGTTGTCTGCATCATTTACGAAGCTCGTCCAAATGTAACGGTGGATGCTGCCACATTATGTTTAAAAACTGGCAATGCGGTGATTTTACGAGGCAGTTCATCTGCAAAACAATCCAATATCGCCCTTGTCACATGCATCCATCGGGCATTGGAAAAAACTTCACTGCCGACTGATGCAGTGCAATTAATTGAAGATACTAGCCATGAAACTGCTTCAAAGCTGTTCCATTTAAAGGAATACATCGATGTATTGATTCCGCGCGGTGGAAAAAAATTAATCGATCTTGTTGTAAGGGAAGCATCCGTTCCAGTGCTTGAGACAGGAGCTGGAAATTGCCATGTGTATGTCGACAAAACGGCGGACTATGAAATTGCGGAGAAAGTGGTCATCAACGCCAAAACTCAAAGGCCATCCGTTTGCAACGCAGCAGAAAGCTTATTAATTCAAGAAAATTGGTTTCATGAACACGGAAAAAGATTGCTTGAAAGCCTTGAAAACGCTGGAGTCAAAATTATTGGGGATGAGAAAGTATGTGAAGTGCTGCCTCAAGCTATCCTTGCAAGTGATGAAGATTATGCAACGGAATTTTTGAGCCTCACCATTAGTGTGAAAGTTGTCAAAGATGTAGAAGAAGCGATTCACCATATCAATCATTACGGAACAAAACACTCAGAAGCCATTATTACGAATGATGAAAAGAATGCTGAAACATTTTTAAATCGGGTTGATGCCACAAGCGTTTACGTCAATGCTTCAACTCGTTTTACGGACGGCTTCGAATTTGGGTATGGTGCAGAAATAGGCATCAGCACTCAAAAGCTTCACGCAAGAGGTCCGATGGGATTGCCAGCGCTCACTTCAACCAAATACTACATCCGAGGCAATGGACAAATCAGAGGATAATCAAGAGATTGGGATAAATTTAAAAAAACGGGGCTGTCCACTTTTCAGACGCCCCCTTTTTTGATATATAAGTAAAAATTGATTTCCGATCTGGGCGCTTTCAACGGGCCCAGCTCGAACTGGCCCCTAAAGGAGAATTGATTGTTCTTATCGGTCTGTTTCCTTCATTTCAATATTTACAATTTCTTCCGTTTTGTTATCAAAAGTAATATCTACAAAAACGCCAAACTCCCGGTTTCCTTCCCGCAACCAAAGTTTAAATTTTTCCGTAGATGTTTGATTTCCGACTACCTTTCCCTTATGGAGATAATCAATAATATCTGCTTTTTCGTATTTCTCCTTCACCTTCTCCATGGCGATTCTTCCCCATTTGGCATAAGCAGGGGTGGATTGCTGTTGGGCTCGGGATTCCGAAGCATCGGACATGAAAGTTCCAATAAAAATTGTAGAAGCAATTAAAACAAGGGACATAAATAATCTCACTGCCGCAACCTCCTTTCAATTTAGTTTTTTCAATGGAAAGGAGGTTATTCTTATAAAAAAGAACTGCCGTCATTTGGCAGTTCTAAGGGAAATTTATTGCAAGCAAGCTTTTGCTTTTTCAATTTGTTTTTTTACTTGGTCAAATCCTGTACCGCCTTGGGACAGACGACGTGCTACCGCCGCTTCCGGCTTCAATACTGCATATACATCTTCTTCGATTAATTCGCTTTCTTCTTTCATTTCTTCCAATGTTAAATCTTGCAGGAAGATGCCTTTTTGAATGCATTTAAACACCAATTTTCCTGTCACTTCATGGGCTTTTCTAAAAGGCATACCTTTTGTGGCAAGATAATCGGCTAGTTCTGTTGCATTGGAGAAGTCGCTATGCACAGCCTGATTTAAACGCTCCGTATTGACGGTCATCGTGCGGACCATACCTTCAAAGATTTTCAAAGAACCTAAAATCGTTTGAAGGGTGTCAAACATGCCTTCTTTATCTTCCTGCATATCTTTATTATAAGTAAGCGGCGTGCCTTTCAATACCGTAAGCAGACCAATTAAATTTCCGTAAACACGTCCTGTTTTCCCGCGGATCAGTTCCGCCATATCCGGATTTTTCTTTTGCGGCATAATGGATGAACCTGTAGAGAAGGAATCGTCCAGTTCAATAAATTTAAACTCATCCGTTGACCAAAGAATAATTTCTTCGGCAAAGCGGGATAAATGGGTCATGAGCAATGAAGAGTTGGATAAAAACTCCACGATAAAATCACGGTCGCTTACGGCATCCATGGAATTTTCATAAATTTTGGAAAATCCTAATAATTTTGCTGTCATTTCCCGGTCGATTGGAAATGTTGTCCCTGCCATCGCGCCGGCACCTAATGGAGAAATGTCAATTCGTTTTAAAGATTCCGTAAAACGTTCTTTATCCCGTTCGAGCATCCAAAAATAAGCCATTAAATGATGGGCAAAGCTAATCGGCTGCGCCCGCTGCATATGCGTATAGCCAGGAGCAATCGTTTCAATATGCTGCTCCGCTTTTTCCAAAATCGTTTTTTGGAACGCCACAATTAATTCGATGACTTCTTTCACCCGTTTCTTTAAGAATAAGTGAACATCTGTCGCCACTTGGTCATTCCGACTACGGCCAGTATGTAATTTCCCACCGACTGGGCCAATTAAATCTATGAGCATTTTTTCAATATTCAAATGAATGTCTTCATTTTCCACTTTATATTCAAGTTCGCCATTTTCTGCTTTTTTCTTTAACTCCTGAAGACCCCATTTAATTTTTTCCACATCTTCTTCCGGCAAAATGCCCTGCGCCCCTAGCATTGTGACATGGGCAAGGCTTCCTTCAATATCTTCCATGACTAATTGCTGGTCGAAACCAATGGACGCTCCAAATTCATCCACCCAGCTTTCCGCTGATTTTTGGAAACGTCCTCCCCAAAGTTTTGTCATTGTTTCCACCTATCCTTACTGTAAATATGGTTTCCAATACAAAAAAGAATAGCGAAGGAGCCTAAGTGCTTGAGAAACTCCCCTTCCCAAGCGCATTATTTTAAGAACAAGCTATTCTCCCCCTCATCCTGTCTTAAAATAATCTTCCCTAGACCTCTTCGCACTCAAATTTCCTTATTTTGTGTAGATTGTTTTATTGTTCACTTGTGAAGCGACAACTGTTGGAAGGCCCCAAAGTTCAATAAATCCAACTGCAGACGCATGGTTAAAGGCATCTTCTTTTGAGTAAGTCGCCAATTTTTCATTGTATAAAGAGTTTGGAGATTTTCTTCCTTCTACAATGGCATGGCCTTTGAACAATTTGACGCGAACAGTTCCGTTCACATATTTTTGTGTTTCTTTAATGAAGGCATAAAGCGCTTCACGAATTGGGTTGAACCATAAACCATCATAAATCACTTCTGAAAGTTTTTGTTCTACGATTGGTTTAAAGTGTGCAAGTTCTTTCACAAGCGTAATATCTTCAAGTTCTTTATGGGCAGTTAAAAGAACTTTTGCCCCTGGAATTTCATATACTTCACGGGACTTAATGCCGACTAAGCGGTTTTCCACGTGGTCAATGCGTCCAACACCATGGCGGCCGGCAATTTTATTTAATTCAAGAATCAAATCTGCGAGTTTCATTTCTTTGCCGTTTAATGCCACTGGTTTCCCTTCCACGAATTCAATCTCCACGAATTCAGGAGTATCTGGTGCATTTTCAATGGATACAGTCAATCCGTAAGCTTCTTCTGGTGGAGCTACCCATGGATCTTCCATGATACCTGCTTCATTGGCGCGTCCCCAAAGATTTTGGTCGATGGAGAATGGAGAATCGATTGTTGCAGGTACAGGAACATTGTGTTTTTTCGCGTATTCAATTTCTTCATCGCGGCTCCAAGCCCATTCACGCACTGGCGCCAACACTTCTAGATTTGGATTTAACGCTTTGATGGATACTTCAAAACGCACTTGGTCGTTTCCTTTACCCGTACAACCGTGCGCTACGGCATCAGCATTTGTTTTGTTGGCAATTTCCACTAATTTTTTTGCAATTAATGGACGGGATAAGGCAGATACTAACGGATATTTTTGTTCATACCAAGTGTGTGCTTGAAGCGCCACAAGGGCATATTCTTCCGCAAATTCATCTTTTGCATCAATGATATATGATTCAACAGCTCCAACTTGAAGAGCTTTCTTTTGAATAAAATCAAGGTCTTTTCCTTCGCCGACGTCTAAACAAACTGCTACAACGTCGTACCCTTGTTCTTTTAGCCAAGGAATAGCAACAGATGTGTCAAGACCGCCTGAATATGCTAAAACTACTTTTTTATTTGCCATAACTACATGAACTCCTTCAATAATTGGAATGTATTTTTATACAATTCATTAAAAGTTTATACATGAATGTTAACAGATTATAAAAATAAAAACAAGTGTATTTTTATAAGTAATTGAAAGATTTTTTATAAAAACGAAAAGGCCGAATTTTTTAGTTTTCATGCATCATTTTTTCGTAAAAAATCGTTTTCCCAGCCTTTCTGTTAATGCAGGGGCTAATGCATAAAGCTTGCTTGTAAGTCCCATGATGCTGGGCAAATTAATTTCTCTTTTAGGATGATCGATTAATTTGACGATTTCTGCCGCGACTTTCTCAGGAGCGAGCAGCACGCCTTTTACAGAATTTCGATAAGTGTGCGTTGCATCAGCTTTATCTAAAAAAGGTGTATCAATTGGTCCGGGATATACAGCCGATACTTTGATATTGTATGGAGAAAGCTCCATTCTTAAACCATTGGCAAAACCAGTGATGGCGTGTTTTGATGCTGCATAAACGCTCGCTTTTTTTGTTGCCACTTTCCCAGCTTGTGAACCAATCAAAATCAAATGGCCTGAACGTCTTTTCATCATTTTCGGCGCTAAATGTTTGGCGATATAAATAGGCGCTCTAACATTCACATCCAACATCTTATCAATATCTTCGTCCGTTAAGTCAAATACATTTTCAAAAACGCCTACTCCCGCGTTGATAATCGCTACATCGATCTCAGGAAGTTCGCTGAATATTCGATGAATATCTTCTTTCTTGCTTAAATCCCCTTCTATTACTGTTGCACCGAGTTTCGCCAAAGAATGAAGCGCTTCTTTATTTCGGCCCGTTGCATACACTTCGTATCTTTTTTTTAAACATAATTCTGCAATGTTTCTACCAATGCCGCTTGTCGCACCGGTAATAAAAATTTTTTTACACTCCATTTATAACCCTTCCCCCTTGTAAAATAAGCAAAAGAAAAAGGGATATCCTTGGATAGAACATCCCTAAACATCGATTTTCATTTGGAGCAGCTCAGCTAATTCCTCTCTTGAGTGGAGGAAATCCGCCAAAGTGTATTGGTCGAGCACTTGCAAAAATGCCTGCAACGCTTCATACAACACACGCTTCAACTGGCAAGAAGGAGATATTTTGCATAAGTTGTTATTGTGGTCAAAACACTCCACTATATGAAAATCTTCTTCCGTATGCCGAACCAATTTTCCAATATTAATCTCTTTCGGTTCGACTTTAAGCCGGATTCCTCCCCCTCTTCCCCGAACGGTTTCTATAAATCCATATTGAGCTAAATCATAAGTTACCTTCATTAAATGATTTTTGGATATATGATAATGATCAGCAATTTCTTGAATTGTCGATAACTGATTTCCTTTAATGCCTAAATAGATTAACACCCTTAAGGAATAGTCGGTATATAAAGTTAGACGCAAATTCTTCCACCACGCTTTGTTGTTATAATCTCCATTCATTATACCATTTTTGCAATAGGCAAGCTCATGTTTACACAAAAAGTTCGATTTCAAAAAGAAGTATTTTATATACATCAATTGTGTCAGAATTGTTAAAGATGTATTTCATATATTGCTTTTATTCCCCCATTCGGTTTATATTGGTTTCGAAAGGACGTGTTATAAATGTTAACAAAACAAACAATCGACATTATTAAATCCACTGTGCCAGTGCTTGAAAAATATGGAGTGGACATTACAAAGCATTTTTATAAAAGAATGTTAGAAAACCATCCTGAATTAAAAAATGTATTTAACCAAACAAACCAAAGGGAAGGAAGACAGCCTCAAGCCCTTGCTGCTTCCGTCTACGCAGCTGCCGCAAACATTGACAATTTGGATGCCATTTTGCCAGTTGTGCACTTAATCGCCCACAAACATCGCGCACTCGGCATTTTGCCAGAACATTACCCAATTGTAGGGGAAAATTTGCTTGCAGCCATTAAAGAAGTATTGGGAGATGCTGCAACAGATGAAATAATCGATGCATGGAAAGATGCTTACGGCGTTATTGCAGACGTATTTATCCAAGTGGAAGAAGAGCTTTATCAACAAGCGGAAGCCAATGGAGGTTGGCGCTTATTTAAACCATTTAAAGTGGTGAAAAAAGAACAGGAAAATGAACTCATCACTTCCTTCTATTTAGAACCGGAAGACGGGAAAGCGCTTCCACCATATCAACCAGGCCAATACATTACTGTTAAAGTGAAAGCGCCTGGTGAAGAATATACAGCCCTTCGCCACTATACAGTATCCCAAGCGCCAAAAGGAAACATTTACCGCATTTCTGTAAAACGGGAAGCGGAAAATAATCCAAAAGGTGTCGTATCAAATTATTTACATGATGATGTGGAAGAAGGCAGCACTATTGAAGTCAGCGCCCCTGCCGGCTTATTCACGCTGCAGCAAAACGAAAACCCTGTATTGTTCGTTGCAGGAGGTATTGGAGTAACGCCGCTTTATGCAATGCTTGATTCTATGGAAGCGGGCCGTGAAGTTGTTTTCATTCAATCTGTCCGCAATGAAAAATTAGCGGTTTTCCAAGAACAAATTCAAAAGAAACTTGCTGAATTAAATGGAACATACTTTGCAAAATATTCCGATGAGGAAGGCCACCTTACAAAAGACGATTTAGCGAAATTTATTAAAGAAAACACAGAAGTTTATATTTGCGGACCAGAAGCATTTATGGAAGCGCTCATTCCTGCTGTTCGAGAACTTGGAGTTCCGGATGACCGCATTCACTTTGAATTCTTTGGACCAGGTTTTTCCTTTAAAGCTTAATCGATTATAATGGTACACATGCCTCTACAAAAACCTATTCAATATAAAAACCCACAACTAAAGGACAGACCTTTAGATTGTGGGTTTATCTTTTAAATTCTTGAATAGATTTCATGCTCTCCAACAAGTTCGCAACGAATGCGTTCCTCTTTCACTAATAAATCCAAATATCCTTGGCTTTTTGAAAGAGTCAATCCCAATTGGTTTTCATAAACGGTTGGATATAATGCTTTCGTTACTTCATAAACGGTTTTTGGCTGCGCTAAAATGTCATATACTTGGTTTGCCCGCATGGAATCTCTTTCAAGCCTCATTTCAACTAATTCCTTTACATTGACCACTTCATTTCCGTGCCCCGCATAGACTGTTGAAACATCTAAGTCAGCTAAAAATTTCATGGATTCTTGATATTGGACAAGGCTTTTCGGACGATAGAAAGATAAATCCACCGGAGGTTCCATTAGTGGATTAGATGAAATTTTTTCCAACAGCAAATCCCCGCCAATCACTTCCCTAGTCTGTTGATGAAAAAAAATGAAATGGCTTTGGGCATGCCCAGGTGTGTAATAAGCAATCAGACCAGGATGGCCCGGCACCTCTTCCCCATCTTCCATCGTTTTTGTCAATGGGACGCTCCCATATAATTCCATTTCCCTGCGGATGCGAAGAATTCTCTGCATAGATTCTTCAGGGACAGCTTGCTTAATCATATGCATTTTATAAAATTCTTCCCGATAATTTAAAAATTCTTCCGTTTTTCTCATCCAATGGTCAACATATTTATGAGCAATGATTTCCGCCTTTGGAAAAGCATCAACCCATCCGGCGTGATCTGGATGATGATGGGTTAAAATGACTTGTTCAATATCTTCTAAACGATACCCAGCACTTTTAATCCCGTGCTCCAGGGCCTCGTAAGCTTCTTTCGTTTTTGGACCAACATCAAAGATTGATAAAGCGTCCCCTTTTACTAAAAAACCATTGACGTCTCCTTCATCATAGGGAGTCGGCATTACGATTTTGACAATTTCCATGTATGTTCCCCCTTACGCTCTATATCTACTAAATGAATATTCATTCATTTTATTTTACTTCTATTTTAGCAAATCGTCACGTCACAGAGTTGACATATTTTGATGAAATGAATATAATTTCTGTAATAATTGAACATAACGGTTGCGATGAAGAAGCCAAGTAAATGAATTGATGGCTCCAGAGAGTGCTGCATTTGGTGGGAGCAGCACAGTCCTCTCAATTCATTGAACCTACTTCTGAGCAGTCATGGAAACATGACCGTTTCCCTTAGCGATAATAAGGGTTCAAGGTGTGCTTACTTTTGTAAGCAAACAAAGGTGGTACCGCGGAAACATGCGTTTTCGTCCTTTTTGAGAAGGATGGAAACGCATTTTTTATTGGAGATAAATAATACCAACTAATTGGAGGGAAAGGGATTGCAAAAACTTGTTTTTATAGGTGCAGGCTCTATCGCAGAAGCTTTGATTCACGGATGGATTAAAAATGATGTTGTACCTAGAGAGAATATTTACGTAAAGAACCGCTCCAACGTTCAAAGATTGCATGAATTAAAGGAACGTTTTGGCGTGCATATATTGGAGCAATTGGAAGATTTAAGTGATGCAGATTTAGTGATTTTAGCGATGAAACCAAAAGATGCAAAAGCAGCTTTTGAAACGATTGCTCCATACCTATCCGAAAATACAGCTATCCTTTCTGTATTAGCCGGAATCAGTATGGAGACAATTGAAAAAGCACTAGGAGCACGTCCAATTGCAAGAGTTATGCCAAATACTTCAGCGGCAATTGGCATGGCAGCAAGCGGCATCTCTTTTAATGAATATGTAACAGAAGAGCAAAAAGCGCTCTATTTACAATTGTTAGAAGCAATCGGCATCGTCATTGAAGTGGAAGAAGATCAGCTTCATGCTATCACGGCTTTATCAGGAAGCGGCCCTGCTTATCTCTATTACTTGCTTGAAGCATGGGAAAAAATCGGAACCGAGTTTGGATTATCTAAAGAAGTTGTAAGAAAATTAATGGTTCAAACCATTGCTGGTTCAGCCATGATGCTTCAGCAAATCAAAGAAGAACCGGAAGTGCTACGCAAAAAAGTAACAAGTCCTGGGGGAACAACGGAAGCGGGCATCAAAGCATTGGAAAGCTATAAATTTACTGAAGCCATTTTTGCCTGCATTAAAAATGCAGAAGCAAGATCCCGCGAGCTGGCAAAAGGAGAATAAACCCATCTACCATCTGTCGAAAAGAAAGGCGGGAAATTTCCTAGCTTTATTTCCTCAAACCGCTAGATTAATAATTAATGAAAAACCGCTCCAGATTAGGAGCTTTTTTATTTAAATGAAAATTTTAAAAAATCAATATATCAATTATTTCCTAGGAAATGTAATTTTTTGGTATTTTTTGTTGTCGAAATGTGCATTTTTGACTATTTATTTCGAAATTTGTATGCATGATGAATACAAATTCTCCTAAATCAAGACAAAAAAACGGGCTATCAAGAGCATTTTTTCCTGTTCTTGATAGCCTGTTCCATTATAAAGTGCCATTTTTGATGCGTTTAATAATGGAATAGGATGTAGTAAGGGTAATCGGAATAAAAACCACTAACAAAATAACCCAAAAAGTTAAGGCATCAGCCGCTTTTAATTCTTCAAAATTCGTTACGACAAAAAAGATGATTCCGATCATTAAACACCAAGCCAATATATTTGGAAATATGACAAATAACCGCAACAATCCCGGATTGATTTTCGGTTGATTCATACTCTCCCCTCCCCAACACTATCATACAATAGAAACACTCGAAAATTCTATGTTTTTCTAAATTTCACGCCGATTCTTGTACAATGTGCCGTTTAGAAATAAAGTTCATTTAACTTTCCATTTTTCCAGTGAAATTTAGAAAAATCATGGGCCACAAAGACATTTGGAAAAACTTGTTTTGCTTCCTTCAACAATTTTTCAATATCATGAGGCAAAAATCTTGCGCTAAGATGGTTCAAAATTAGATATTTTGCACCCGCCTCTTTCGCCATTTTTGCCGCTTCCACATTTGTTGAGTGACCATAATCTTTTGCCAAATTTGCTGTCGCATGGTCAAAGGTAGCTTCATGAATTACCACATCGGCATCTTTGCTTAATTCAATGGACTTGCGGCAATAGGTCGTATCCCCTAATACAGTTACGACAAACCCTTTTTTCGGTGGACCGGTCACCTCTTTGCTATAGACGATGGTGCCGTTATCAAGTACCACATCTTCCCCGTTTTTCAATTTCCCAAGCATCGGCCCTTTCGGAACGCCTAGTTTCAAAGCCTTTTCAATATACAACTCGCCTGGGAGAGGTTTTTGTTCAATGCGGAAACCATAGCACGGAATCACATGTTCCAATTCTTTTGCCTTTACAATAAATTGCTCATCTTCAAAAATAATGCCTTCTTCAATTTCAACAAAACGGATGGGATAATTTAGATGCGTTTTCGTCAACTCCAATGTAAAATGGACCCATCCCTTTAATCCTGAAGGGCCGTAAAGGGTTAACGGCGTCGGCTCCTCTCCCCCTAAAAAAGAGCGGGAACTGAGGAGACCTGGCAATCCAAAAATATGATCGCCATGCAGATGAGTAATAAAAATTTTCTCTATTTTTCTTGGTTTAATGGCTGTGCGCAATATTTGATGCTGCGTCGCTTCCCCGCAGTCAAACAGCCAAATGGTTCCCCTTTCTTCATACAATTTTAATGCAAGGGAACTTGTATTTCGTCCTTTCGAAGGCATTCCTGCCCCTGTACCTAAAAACTCTAGTTCCATTATTGTATCTCCATTCTAAAGTTCTTCCTTTAAATCTTCTAAAAAGTCTTTGCTGAAGCTCGTTTTAGACACATAGCTTTTTTTCTTTAATTCAACTCCCTTTTGAATGATGCCTTTTCCAAATTTTTTCTCCATCACCTGAATGATTTCGTAAATCGGCTCTTCTTTTGCATATTGTTCATAGTTGAAAATAGACAGTTGTTCAGCCGATTGTTTTTTATCGATTACGTTGGAAACAGTCACCCCAAGGAGCCGGATGGGTGTCTCATCCCAAACTTTTTGAAATAACTCCATCGCTTCAGCATAAATATCCTTTTGTAAATATATCGGATTTTGCAACGTTTTGCTTTTTGTATGGTTTTTCCAATAACAATCCCTAATTTGGATTGTGATGGTGGAGCCGCATAAATTTTTTGCCTCTAGCCGTTCAGCTACTTTTTCGGACAAGGATAGGAAGGTTTTTTTAATGTCTTCCATTTCTGTTATATCTACGGGCAAAGTTGTGGAATTGCCTACACTTTTTGTTTCATAGATGGAATCCGGATCTACTTCTCTTGTGTCAATTCCATGAGCTTTTCTTTTTAACTGAAGGCCAATTTTGCCAAATTGTTCCTTTAATAATCCTTCGTTGGCATTGGCTAAATCCCCGATGGTAAAAATCTTTAACGCCTCCAATTTTTTGGCAGTGCTATTACCAACACCGTGCATTTTTATCACAGGCAGTGGCCAAAGTTTCTCAGGCACTTCTCTTTTTCTGAGCACCGTGATGCCCATTGGTTTTTTCATATCCGATGCCGTTTTTGCCAAAAACTTATTAGGAGCAATGCCGATGGAGCATGGCAAATCCAGTTCATTGTAAATTCTCATCTGTATTTCTTTGGCCACTTCCAATGGATGGCGCTCCTTGGAAAGTTCCGTTACATCCATATAACCTTCATCGATGGATACCGGCTCAACCAGCTTTGTATAGCTTCTCAAAATGGAAAACATCGCTTTGGAAGCTTCACGATACTTTGGAAAATCGGGAGGGAGGATGATGATTTCGGGACAAATTTTCAACGCTTCCTGCACATTCATTGTTGTATAAACGCCTTTTGCCCTTGCTTCATAGGAACTGGTCACAATGATTCCCCGCCGTTCTTTCGGATTTCCTGCAATGGCAATGGGCTTTCCTTTTAATTCTGGATTGTAGGCTTGTTCCACTGAAGCATAGAAGCTATTCATATCCACATGAAAAATGACTTTTCCCAACTCCTCACCTCCCAGTTTCTTTGTGCACTATTTTATCATAAAGCCAAAAAATCCTCTTTCTTCTTTATTCTTTTACTTTTCAAAAAATATGATGTTGACTTTTCAAAAATTGTTCGTTATCCTTTTTTGTAAACATAATAAATTAAAAGGTTAACAAAAAGGAGGGAGACTGGTGTCATTATCTAAAACTTATGGACTTGTCGTTACTGCCTTTGGAGCAGCCATCATTGCCGTTTTAGCACAGATTACCATTCCACTACCGCTTATTCCCATTACCGGACAAACGCTGGCCATTGGACTTATCGTTACTATTTTAGGATTAAAATATGGCACCCTTAGCGTTCTCGTTTATTGTTTATTAGGAGCCATCGGATTGCCGGTGTTTACAGGAATGTCTGGGGGAGTTTCCATCATTCTTGGGCCTACTGGTGGCTATATCATTGGCTTTATTCCTGCCGCTCTAATTATAGGATGGTATTTAAATAAATTTGGCTATTCGTATATACATGGACTAATTGCAAATGTAACCGGTATGATGTTGATTCTTGTTTTCGGCACTCTATGGTTAAAATTTGCCGCCGACTTGTCTTTCCCTGCTGCCTTTTTATCAGGAGCAGTACCTTTTATCCCATTGGAACTAATTAAAGGGGGCATTGCTGCTTGGGTTGGAATTCTTGTGCGGCAGCGATTGCTTCAAGCGAATTTAATAAAATTCGTTTAATTCGAAAGATAGGCATCCCTTCAAAAAAAGATGAAAAAACGAATGGTTTCTACATAAGCCATTCGTTTTTTTATCTATCATGTTATTTTAATATTTTTCCAATCATAAACCCGCGGGAAAGGAACATCCGCATTATAAGATTGATGTTTTACATACACCTTTATATTTGCATCTTTCAACGTTTGAAGAACAGCCGGTTTATCATCAAAGTATACATCCAATTGCAGAGTTTTTATAATCTCCACTTTTTCATGATCCCTCATACCGCAAAAAAACTGATGTTCGAACACAGGAAAACCTTTTTCAGTCATCCACTTTCTTGTTCGTTGGCAATACTCTTTTGGCCTTGAGGTGATATAGAAAATCGTATGCCCTTCCTTTTTAAGCTGTTGTACAAAATCAATAGCACCCTCAAAGGCAGGACAATCGGTGAAATAAATTTCTTCTAACAATGAATGCCACAATCGGTTTCCTTGCTCATCATTTAATCCGAAGAGCTCATGAATTTCAACCCTTTTTAATTGATGAAAAAGGGCAATATCTACCTGCTTCCCTAGTTTTTTCGTATAGATGCGAAAAGCGTGTTCTCTTAGATTGATTAATGTATCATCAATATCAAATCCGATTCTCACGGTCAACCTACTTTCTTTCGAAAATTTGGAAAAGAACCTTCTTCTATATTCAGCAAACCAAGCTTTTCAATCTTTGAATATAACTCATGTTTCTTTAAGATGGATTCCCCATCTTCATTTAAATGTTCACCGCGGAATTCTCTTCCAACATCTATATGTTGTTCAAATAAAATGACTGAAAAGCCCCTTTTTACAAGAAGCAGCGCAAGCAAGCCCGGCAGGACCAGCACCTACAATCAAAATATCAGTGTTTTCCATATGTTTCACCTTGCACTGGATAAGCAATGATCCGTATATCTTCTCCTACTCTTTCGATTGAATCAAATTTCACTTTTGAGGCTAATTCCATTAAGTCCACATCTTCGCCAGCAATTGGGGAAATAGAATGGCGCCCACCCAAAATTTTCGGTGCAATATAAATGATAAATTTGTTAACAAGGCCCTCTCTTACAAAGGAGGCATTCACCTCGCCACCGCCTTCAACGAGCAAATCGGTAATTCCATGTTTATATAATTGACCTAACATTTCATCCAAGCAAATACCTTGTTGATTTTTTGAGCAATAAATAAAGGTGATATTTCGTTTTTCCAATTCTGCGATTTTCTTTGGATTTGCTTCAGTTGTCGTCACGATGATCGTTTTCGCTTCCTCATTTAAAACATTAGCATCCATTGGAATTTGCAAATGGCTATCTAAAATAATCCGAACGGGATTTTTCCCTTGTTGGTTTGGGAGTCTTGTTGTTAACAATGGATTATCTTTCAACACAGTTCCGATACCAACTAAAATGCCGTCAACTTCATTGCGCAATTGATGAACCTCAAGGCGAGATTCCTCGCCGGAAATCCATTTTGAATGGCCTGTATGGGTAGCAATCTTGCCGTCTAAAGTCATGGCATATTTCAATGTAACAAATGGACGATTTGTCGTCATATTATGAAAAAAGCGTTCATTTAACTTTTTGGCTTCTTCTTCCAATAATCCAACTTCTACGTCAATTCCGGCATCTTTTAGAATTTGCACACCTCTTCCCGATACTTGAGGATTTGGATCAAGAGTGGCAACCAATACTCGGCTGACGCCGGAATTTTTCACTAAATTGGCGCAAGGAGGGGTTTTGCCGTAATGGGAGCATGGCTCAAGAGTTACATACAAAGTAGCCCCTTTTGCATGTTCTCCTGCCATATTAAAAGCATGAACTTCCGCATGAGGTTCTCCTGCTTTCCGATGGATTCCGGTTCCAACAATCATCCCATCTTTTACAATCACCGCTCCAACAAGTGGATTAGGATTCGTTTTGCCTCGAGCGGTTTTCGCCAAATTTAATGCTATTTCCATATAGTCACGATCTGTATACACCTTGTCCCCCTCCTAAAACCATTGCTTTTCTGGTATATGGCCTGCTTTCTTAATTTTTGTTTCCAAATACCTGCGATTTGTTTCCGTCAATCCGCCCCATAATGGGATATGTTTGTCTGCAAGCAGCCCATGGCGTTTCAATGCTTCCAGTTTTCTCGGATTATTGGTAATCAAAGTGACTGGTTTATTGCGCAATGTTTCTAGCACACTAATGGCTTCTTCATAGGAACGCGAATCATCTTCAAATCCAAGGGCATGATTGGCTTCCACCGTATCATAGCCTTCTTCCTGCAAAAGATAAGCTAAAGATTTTGAAAATAATCCGATTCCGCGTCCTTCATGGTTAGCTAAATAAAAGATGGCCCCGCATCCGTGTTCCACAATCATTTTCATGGACTCATGCAATTGATAGCCGCAATCGCAGCGCTGGCTTCCAAAAATATCCCCTGTATGGCAAATGCTGTGCATGCGGATTAAAGCTTCCTCTTCATGTTCAAAATCTCCATAAACTAATACGGAAGATTGTTGAGACTCTTGCAAATTTGCACTTAAAATATAGTCCAGCACTTCTTCCTTTGAAGAAATTGGCTGGTCGAGTTTCAGCCACGTATACCATTGGAATGTCGCCTCAAAATTTCCCTGCTTCACCGGCAATTGGACAGGTCCAACGAGGCAAATTTGTTCATTTTGTTTATATGGAATCAACTGCATTTTTTTCAGCAATACTTCATTTTTATTGATTAATAAATTTTTCACTTTCCATCACCACAATTCAATGAATGTATAGAAAAATCCTATGATTTTTATAGGAATTATAGTTTGCTTAATTAAATATAGCTGAAATAGGGGGAAAAATCAAAAGAAGTGTTTTCCATGTATTTTTTATTTTCCATAAAAATCAACTGAAGTCATTCCCCTTTTTATTTCATTTTAATAGAGAAATGAGAAATATAAAAATACACTTCACATCCAAAAATTGAACATGAAGTGTATAGTGCAATCGTTAATCTAATATTTTAATTTTTACCTTTTTTACTCCCCATTGCATCGCTTCGTCATAGGATGGAATGAATACATCAATTTTATTCCCTTTGATAGCTCCTCCTGTATCACCTGCAATGGCATAACCATATCCTTCAACCCACACGTTTGTACCTAAAGGAATGATGCTTGGGTCAACGGCAATCACTTTTAAATGAGGATTTTCCCTCAAGTTAATCCCATAGGCCGTCGTTCCGGAACATCCTTTACAGTAAGCAGTATAAGCTGTTGCCGTTACAGTCAGTTCTTTTTCTGCTGTAGAAGGTTCACTGTTTGTTTGAGCAACCGTTTTTGGCAAAAATTCCTGCGTTGCGTCGGCTACAATAGAAATTGGTTTGTATTGTTTTTTAAATTGTTCATCGGTTTTAATAATCAATTGGTTTCCAGGATGTATCAACGTATTTTCTAAGTTATTCCATTCCATTAATAAATCTAATGGGACGCTATGGTTATAAGCAATTCGGAATAAATTGTCCCCTTCTTTCACAGTGTATACAATATAGTCTGATTCATCTTGCTGAAAAGATAATTGGCGGGTAATGATATCTTCCACAAATCCATTGCCCAAAAGCCCTTTAATCCCATTGAATTCTGATTTTTCAAAAGTTAACTCTTTTGCATATGTGAACGATGGTGCGAATAGTGTCAGCAATAATACAAAACAAAAAAAGTTTTTACGCATACTTAATCCTCCTTAACAAGCAATCTTACAGACTTTTTGTCAAGTCGTATTAAGTATTGTCCAAATGTTTCGATCATTATTCATATTTTTATAAAATAACTTTTTCCTACTTACAAACTAGCAATAAAAAGTAATAGCGACGCCTTGAAGCGCCGCTACTTTGTGATTTTCGGAAGCAAAAATAAATCCTCTAGAATATCATCTAGAGGGAATTAATTTAAATATTCATCTGAACAGCTCGGAAACATATAAATCCCCTGAATCATTTGAACATCATAATACCGTTGAATAAATTTTTCTTGATATAAATATTCGATAATGGAAATTTCTTCATCACTGACATCACATAATACCCCAGAAACGCTTAAACCGTTTTTAAAATGGACACCAATAGGCTTGCCAATTAAATATTTTATTTTCTCAAACATGATTTGCCCCCTTCCTTACTGCATTGTATGCAACAATGGAGTCAATTGGCTGTGTGGGCCAAATTTTTCCCTTGTTATGGCAAGCCATAAAAAAAATGCAACATTCTTTGATGGATGGATATTTTTAGTTTACATAAAATTTTTATTGCAACTATTTAACAAATTCTGCAGTAATTGATTTCTTTTTTCTATATTCCCTTTCATTGTCAGTTTATAAAAATCCGAATCCAATAACCGAGTTAAACAATATTTTCTAAAGGAAGGGTCATCAATTTGGTTCAAAATCATTTTTCGTGCTTCCTCTAAAAATTGCACATACTCCCCAAAGTTTTCATCAAACTGCTGTTCCAGCTCTTTTTTGATTTTTTTGGCCAAAGATGGGCTTGCACCATTAGTAGAAATTGAAATGGATAGCTTCCCTCTGTGAAGGGTCGCCGGTGTGATAAAGTCGCTTTCATTTGGGCGATCGGCGAGAAGCAATAATTGATGGTTCTTTTTATGCTTCTTTATTTCTCGCTGGACAGCCGGCTGATTTGTCGCAGCAAAAATGAGATTAGCATGTTCAATATCGGAAGGTTCAAATTCTTTTGGAATCCATTTTGCATCATGGCGGAGTATCCATTCTTTTATTTCCGGCAGAATTTCCGGACTCACAACGGTAATAATGGCATTTGTTCCTTCAAGCCCTTTTAGTTTCTGATAGGCAACATGCCCTCCACCAATGATTACGACATTTTTCCCTTCTAAATTCATCATCATTGGATAATACATTTTCAAACACCTTTCTTATACATCAATTGTTGGACAAGGCAACAGAATAAAAAATACACCATCTTTCCCAATTGAAAAATGGTGCATTTCCCATTCATTCATAAGGATGATAAAAAACCTTTATATTCTGTAATGGAAAAATTCTAATTTTGGATTCGCCATAAACATCATCGATTGGAATCAGACCAAAATGGCGGCTGTCAAAACTTTTCAATCGGTTATCTCCTAGGACAAAAAGAGATCCTTCTGGAACCGTCTTTTCCCCAGTCAATTCTTCCAACGTAAAATCTTCCGTCACGCGCAAATTTAATTCGGAAGTACGATTTACATAAGGTTCTTCATATTCTTTTCCATTAATAATTAACACATCATCTTTCATCTCGATAGTATCCCCAGGCAAACCGATGACGCGCTTTATGTAATATTCATCTTCATAAGGCGCCTTGAAAACAACATGGTCAAAACGCTCGATTTCACTGATTTTGCTGACAATAATAACATCCTTATCTTCATATGTAGGAAACATGGAAGCCCCGTTTACAATAATGGGTGAAAAGACGTATTGTTTTATAATGAATGCAAAGGCTATTCCTGTCGCCAATACGAATAACCAAGAGAAGCATTCTTTCCAAAACTTTTTCTCTGTCATCGAACGTCCTCCTCTTGATTTATGATTTAATAGCAATCCAAGTTCGATTTTGCTCTTCCTGTATAGCAACCGTTCTTCCAAAAAATTGAGACAGACTTTCTTCCGTTAACAGATTCTTTGTAAGCCCTTTTGTATAGACTTCCCCTTCTTTTAACAACAAAGCGTGAGAAAAGCAAGGCAAAATTTCTTCCACATGATGGGTTACATAAATCAAAGTTGGACAAAATTCTTGCTGTGCAAGGTTTTCAATAAACTCCAAAAACTCTTCCCTTGCAATTATATCCAGCCCATTGCAAGGTTCATCCAAAATAAGTATTTTTGGTTTCGCCATAAGGGCTCTTGCAATCAGCACCCTCTGTTTTTCCCCTTCAGATAATAAACCATATTGGGAATTTTCCAAATGTTTAATGCCCAATTGCTTCATCAGTTTACGGGCTTCATCTAGATCTTTTCTTTCAACGGCTTCATATAAACCGATGGAGGCAAAAATCCCGCTGAGTACAATGCTTAATACTGAATCATAATCTTTCAATTGCTGTTTAAGTGAAGAACTAATAAACCCAAGTTCTTTTCTTAATTCCGGAATATTGGTTTTTCCAAATTCTTCTCCCAATACCCGCACCTTTCCGGAAGTTGGATATAAATAGCCGTTTATGACGTTCAAGAGCGATGTTTTGCCGGACCCATTCAGACCAAGAATGGCCCAGTGTTCCCCTTTCTGTACAGTCCAATTAATATTTTTCAATAATTGTTTTCCATTGCGTATGACCGTTACATTTTCTAGCTGTATCAACGTTCTTCCCCCATCTATGAAATTGCTTTTAATATTTTAATATTACAATAATTTCTGAAAAGAATGAAAGTAAACTAACAAGAAATTATAATAAATTTATGATATCTTGTAGACGAAAAGGTGAAAATGATGGAAAAGAAAATTTATGCAGCCAACATTCAGCATCCTTATATGAACTTATATATTGCCGCTTCTGAGAAAGGGCTTGTATATATTGGAACGGAACATTCTTCTATGGAGGAGCTGGTCAAATATTGCCAAAAACAATTCCCGCATTATGAAATCATCGAAAATGAAGCATTTTTGAAAACCTATATTACACAACTTAAGGAATATTTGAATGGAGAGCGGCAAGAGTTTACATTGCCTTTTGATATTCAAGGAACGCCCTTTCAACAAAAGGTTTGGAAGGCATTATGTGAAATTCCTTTTGGAAAGACTGCAACCTATTCGGAAGTGGCGAACCGAATCAACCAGCCGAAAGCCGTTCGGGCCGTCGGAGGAGCTATTGGACGGAATCCTTTATCCATTGTGATTCCTTGTCATCGGGTCCTAGGAAAAAATGGGCGTCTTACCGGCTATAGCGGCGGGCTGGACGTTAAAATGCGGTTATTAGATTTGGAAGGCATTCCTTATCAACGTTAATTTCTTTTCATTTTTCGAATGGCTTCTTTCTTTTCTTTGCTTAAACATCGGGATTCAATGATTTTTTGCAGCGCCTTATTGTAAGTGAAATCATCTAAAGAATTGGTATGCAGAAACTCCGTTGTTTCAGCCGGAAACTGGATGTAGGCTTTAGAAATGGCCCAAGAAACAGCCATTTTGACATAGTAACCGTCTTGTTTGATTTTCTCTAATATCGGGAAAATTTCCTTTAGATATTCTTCTTCGATAAAATAGCACAATAACATAACGACAGCAAAACGGACTTCAAATTCCCTGCTTGATTGAAAGTAAGGAAGAAGCCACTTCCAAACCTCTTTCCGATGATTTTTTGTAAATTTCAACCCCGTGCAAAAACTGTCGCAAACAGACCAATTATCAATTTTTGGAACAAACCATTCCACCCAAGAAAGCCGTTCCTCTAAAGGAAGTTTCACTTCCCCAATAACCATCCCTTTTAGCATGATTTCTTCAAAATATTCTTCTTCACCGTTTCTTAAAAAGTTTTCCCAATCGCCCTTTGAAATTTCTTTTGCTAATTTCCTTAAAATCGGCAAGCGCACCCCAAGGATGTTTTCTTGATTCGGAATTAACGATTTTTGAAAACGCTGATAGTTTGTTTCAGCTAATTCTATAAGTTTGGAACGAATATTCATCGCATCATCTCCGAAATACTATTTAATTTTGGATTGTTTATACAAACCAACCACTAAAGGAATGAACACAACGATTAGAAATACAGGCAAAAGCCAAGGAGGAAGAGAATCCGTGCGTGCAAGCCCTATTTGTACGATTACAACATTTAAAACCGCAAAGAAGATCATGCACAAATTTTTGATCCCATTGAGCATTTTTCTGCTGTTTAAATAAAAGGCTTCGACATTGGACTCATTGAGCCGCTTTGGATAATTATGCATATGGGGAGCCTTTTCAAATGCCGTATTTAACAAAAAAATAAAAAGTGCAACCATCGGCAATATAAACAATTCATATTTTGACCCCCACCGATCGACTTCCCCTTTCCCATTAAAATGGCCGGGAATTTGATCAGGCAGATGCTTCCATTGAATGACTATGTATAATATGGATAAAAGAAAAAAGCTAATGCCAATAAGGTCAAAGATTTTTTCCATCTTTGTTTTTGGAATATTTAAAATTGGACGATATGGATTTTTCATTTCTCCAACCCCTTTTATAAAAATAGAGCTAGAAAAGGCTATGTGCCTTCTTCTAGCTATTCTAAATTATGCATTGCTTTCTTTTTCATCCGCTAATAATTGATGCAGGTAGTCAATGATTTCCCGAATCCCTTCCAGCGAATTCACTAAAACTTTCGGACTGACAATGGTAATCATCCGATTATCGAGATTCGCTACTGCTGTAAAATATTTCGTTTGAGAATAATTCACAAGTCCTACTTGTTGAATATCGTCTTCTCGTATATCTAAAATCTCTTTTGCTTCGCTTACCACTAAACCAAAATTCACAATATCCGTATTTAATACAATTATTCGAGACATCGGATCGGAAGTTGGTTTATTGTATAAGATAATATTAAAATCAAGCACCGGAATCAGTTCTTCCCGAATGCGCGTAAAACCGATCAAATATTTGGGCAAATGGGGAATTGGTGTAATTTTGCCGATTTTTTCTATGGAAACTACTTGGTCAATGGCGATTCCATATTCTTCATTCTCACAGCGAAAAATGACTGATTTCAAATAGATCACCTCAAATTGTACTATTTCTTGCTTGCGCATTTAACGATTTCTACTAATAAATCGGCTAATTTTTCTAGTTCTTCAATAGGCATTCGTTCATTTGTTGTATGAATATTTTCATAGCCTACTGACAAATTGACTGTAGGAATGCCAAAACTTGAAATGACATTGGCGTCGCTTCCCCCACCAGAGACCCCAATTTGAGGTGTTCTGCCAACATTTTTTACTGCTTCCACTGCCACTTGTACTACTTTATCCGTTTCACCTACTGAAAATCCCGGATACATCAACTGTACATCCACTTCAGCGCGGCCTCCAAATTTTTCAGCCACTTTTTCAAAAGTTTCTTTCATATGAGCTGTTTGCTTATCTAATTTCTCTTTTTGGATGGAGCGGGCTTCTGCTAGGATGAATACTTCATCACAAACGATATTTGTCGCTTTGCCGCCTTCAAAACGCCCAATATTCGCTGTTGTTTCATGGTCGATGCGCCCTAATTTCATTTCCGCAATGGCTTTCGCTGCCAATGTAATAGCAGAAATCCCTTTTTCCGGTTCCACTCCTGCATGGGCTGTTTTTCCAAAGATTTTTACATTTAATTTTGCTTGATAAGGAGCCGCAACAACGATTCCTCCCACTTTTCCATCGCTGTCAACCGCATAGCCGTACTTGGCAATAATTTTATCCCGATCCAACTCCTTAGAGCCGGCAAGACCATCTTCTTCGCCTGCTGTAATAATAAATTGTATTGTACCGTGTTCAATGGACTGTTCTTTAAGACGGCGAACCATTTCCAAAAGTGCAGCAATTCCAGCTTTATCATCGGCGCCTAAAATGGTTGTGCCGTCAGAATATATATAGCCATCTTCTTTTATTTGTGGTTTAATGCCCTTCCCAGGAACAACCGTATCCATATGTACGGTAAAATAAATCGGTTCAACATCCAATGATCCTTCCAAAGTGGCGATAATATTTCCCGCCGCATGACCATTGCGTGTATGAGCATCATCTTGATAAACGGAAAAACCTAAATCTTCCAATTTATTTACAAGAATTGGTGCTATTTTTTCCTCATGTTTTGTTTCTGAATCAATTTGGACTAACTCGATAAATTCATTCACTAAACGACTATTTTCCATGTTCAAAACCCCTTTTTTCCACTATTCATCCTCATTCTACGCTTTACTGTTTCAGAATACAATTACAAAGGTTTTATTGTTTGAAAGGTTAATTCTTCTTTTCAACTTATTAATTTTCCAGCAGAAAGGGTGTTGTTGATTATGGCGTTAGGGGATGTTTCTATAGCACAGATAGGAAAATAAGTGCGGAGTCTAGCATAAATTGGTGAATCCTAAGCAATGCAAAATTGCCCCCAATCCGAAAAATACTTTGGATTGAAGGCTATTTGTAATTCGACATTTACTTCCCATTTTTCATTAATTTTTGTTTTTCTAATAAAGCATATATATATTCCATATTTAAACAGCTTTGCACTTGTTCTGCCAGTATTTCATATGCCTGTTCACGGCGTTCTTTATCCGTTTGTACTTCCATTGGTAATGGATTCAACCCCTTACTTTTTCTTATTTCATTAAAATACGCCCTTGTAAAATAGCGATTTTGGAAGATGCCATGTAAATATGTGCCAATGGCTTTCCCATTATGAACAATAATACCATCCGTTGTTCCATCATTTAATTGTAAAAAAGGTAATGCATTTTCCTTTACCTTTGTTTGGCCTAAATGAATCTCGTATCCTTCCACTTCAATTTCTTTTTGGAAAAGCGTTGGATGAATTTTGCCTTTTGTTTGAGTCGTTCTTTTATTTTTTTCAAAGATCGTTTGTATCGGCAGTAGAGAAAGGCCTGAGACTTCCTTCAAATTTCCTTCTACACCATCAGGATCGAGAAGTTTCTCGCCTAATATTTGATAACCGCCACAAATTCCGAAAACTCTGCTGCCCTTTGAATAACATTGTTGAATAGCTTCAAATAATTTCGTTTCTTTTAACCACATTAAGTCGCCCGTTGTATTTTTTGTACCAGGTATGATGATGCAATCTGGATTTCCTAACTCCTTCACATCTCTAACTAAGCGTACCCCTACGTCAGGCTCCTCAAACAACGGATCGAAGTCTGTAAAATTAGATATTCTCGGCAATTGAATACAAGCCACATCAATAGGGCATTTCTTTTTAGGGTTTTTTAGTTTTAAAGTATCGAGGGCTAAAGAATCTTCAGCTTCAATCTGGCAGTCTAAATAAGGGATAACCCCAATAACGGGAATTCCGGTATAGTTTTCAAGCCATTGTATGCCATCCTGAAGTAATTCAATCATCCCTCTAAATTTATTAATGATGATACCTTTTACAAGTTTCCGTTCTTCTTCATCCAACAATGCAAGCGTGCCGACAATTGAAGCAAAAACTCCGCCCCGGTCGATGTCTGCAACGAGGAACACATCGGCATCCAGCATTTTTGCTACCCGCATATTCGCAATGTCGCGGTCTTTTAAATTAATCTCCGCAGGGCTGCCGGCACCTTCTGCCACAATAATATCGTAGGATTGTTCCAAGTCATGGATGGCTTTTTCCACAATTGGTATTGCTTGCAGCGTAAAGTTCTCTCGATAATTTGTTGCACCCATATCCATAAAATGCTTCCCATGAACGATGACTTCCGAAACCATATCTTGTTTCGGTTTGAGCAAAATCGGATTCATTTTTGAATTAGGGATTATCCTGGCAGCTTCTGCCTGCACCCCTTGAGCTCGGCCGATTTCTTCCCCATTCTGGGTAACATAGGAATTCAATGCCATATTTTGAGACTTAAAAGGGGCAACTTTGTATCCTGCATTGGAGAAGATGCGGCAAAGTGCCGTACAAAGAACACTTTTCCCCACATCAGAAGACGTTCCTTGTATCATAATTGAACTTGCACGCAAATATTTTCTCTCCTTTAAAATTCCAGGCCTTTTACCGCCGAAATTCCTTCATTATAATAATGTTTCGTACAATCGATAGTCGAAACCAAATCTGCAATGTCGATCAATTCTTGTTTCGCATTACGGCCTGTAATCACGACATTCATATGTGTTGGACGATTTTGAAGTGCTGTGATCACTTCATCAAGAGGAATTACGTCATCAACCGGAAAGTTTGTAATACTGAGAGCATTGTTTAGTTCATCCAACACTAATAAATCAATCGTTGGATCTTGGAGGGCTTGTTTTGCAATTTCCCACCCTTTTTTCAAAGCTTCCCGATGCTCTTCCGGTGTCTTCGTCCATGTAAATCCGATTCCTAATTGTTCAACCTTAACGGAGCCTTTCCCTTCTTCGCCTTGGCTAATGCAACCGAGGCCTAATTGTTCCATTGCAACTCCTAATTTTTCTAAGGCAATGGCTTCACCGTAAATACGTTGTTTCGATTTAATGAACTGTAAAAAACAGACATTCATTCCACGGCCAATTGCACGCAATGTTAGTCCCAACGCTGCAGTCGTTTTCCCTTTTCCATCACCAGTATATATTAAAGTGAGTCCTTTATGTTTCATTGTCATTCTCCTCCTTCCATTATTGTGTATTGGTATTGTTTTTTGTTTTATATAAGGTATCTTCAAACCACATTGCTTGTTCTCTTACCTTTACAACTTCACCCACAATGATCATGGCAGGATTTGTAATCTTTTCGCTCGCAGCCAATTGGGAAATCGTATCTAATGTTCCAGAAATGGTTCGTTGTACCTTCGTCGTACCATTTTCGATAATCGCGACCGGAGTACCGGGGGCTTTGCCATTTTGCATTAATTGACGGCAAATATTCTGTAAATTCCCAACTCCCATATAAAAAGCAATCGTATCGATTCCAGAGAGTGCTCTCCAATTTAAATGATCAGAACCATTTTCTTTACATCCGTGTCCTGTAACAAGGGCAACACTGGATGCATATTCGCGATGGGTTAATGGAATCCCGGCATACTCGGCTGCTGCAACACTTGCAGTAACGCCAGGCACAATTTCAAAGGGAATCCCATGCTGCTTGAGGACACTGGCTTCTTCTCCTACTCTTCCAAAAATACCGGGATCCCCTCCCTTTAATCTCGTAACAATCTTTCCTTCCAATGCTTTTTGTACAAGAATTTCATGAATTTCCTCTTGAATGAGCATATGTTTTCCAGGCAATTTACCGCAATAAATGCGTTCTGCATTTTTGGGAGCATACCCTAGCAATGATGGATTTATAAGCCGATCATACACAATGCAGTCTGATTGCTGTATGCATTCGAGCCCCTTGACTGTGATCAATTTTTCATCTCCAGGTCCAGCTCCTACTAAATATACTTTTCCTTTGCTCATATTTCCCTCCCGGAACAAAGTTGCATTGTTGTTTACTGAATTGAAAATTATTTAATAGTATAATAGTTTTATTTCCGTTTCTGTTGTTGATATTTTAAACAAGCATTCAACCAGTTATCGATCAGCTTCGGATTGGATGCGAAATGGAAATGGACATATCCTGCAATTAATGAATGGACAACACAACCATCCTGTTTTTGTCCAAATCGACTTTTCAATACATAAGCCGGCACCTGCTCTGTATTTGGTATAAAAGTGGAATAATGGAATTCATGGCCTTTTGCCGCCTCTCCTTCTCCCATGAGGAAATTGTTGTTTACTCCAACAATTTCCCGGTAACCAAGAGCTGCAAGTTTAGGTTGCATCATAACGTTTCCATCAATGATCCCGACCATTGGATAGCTTATACCTTCAGTTGACTGGATGGATTTTGTCAAGTACATGAACCCTCCACATTCAGCCACTGTTGGAAGCCCGTTTTCAATCAGTTCTTTAATGGATTGTTTTGAAACTTCATTATTTGCAAGCTGTTCTGCGAATTCTTCCGGAAAGCCCCCGCCAATATATAATCCATCTGCATCTTCAGGTACCGGTTCGTTCGCTAATGGGGAAAAATATTGAATTTCAGCCCCTCGCGATTTAAGTAATTGTATATTTTCTTCGTAATAAAAATTAAAGGCCGCATCCTTTGCAACGGCGATTATTACATTTACCTTTGGATCTTCGTGAAAAATAGAATTTTCAACTTCTTGTAAATTGTTCGTTTCAGAAATGCTTAATAGCCGGTTGAGATCAATGGTTTTTTCTACTTCTTGTGCCAGCGAATCAAAATAAGAATCCAATTCTCCCCTTTCAATAGCCGGAATTAATCCGAGATGCCTGCTTGGCAAATGGAGATCATTGTTTTTCTTCATATAGCCGATTACCGGAATTTTACATTCTTGTTCAATGGCTGTTTTTACAATGTTAAAATGGCCCTCGCTTCCAACTCTGTTGGCAATTACACCAACGATTTGCGATGGTTCATGCAGAGTTTGAAAACCTTTGACAATTGCTGCTGCACTTCTTGCCATGCCTGAGCAATCCACCACCAGCAGAACTGGACTTTCAGTAATGACAGCGATTTCAGCAGCGGATCCGGTATTTTCCAATGGACTTTTGCCATCAAAATACCCCATCACCCCTTCGATAATTGAAATATCTGCATCGCGGCCAGACCGTTCTACAATATCACGGATTACTTCGCGGCTTAACATCCAGCTATCGATATTTCGGGAAACTCGTTTTGTAACGGCAGTATGATAAGATGGATCGATATAATCAGGACCGCATTTAAAGCCTTGGACGACTAAATTTCTCTTTTTCAGTGCAGCCATAATTCCGATTGTTAAAGTTGTTTTTCCAACACCGCTCGATGTACCTGCAATCATTACTCTTTTTGCCACGGATAATCCTCCTTATGTTCTAGAACCCCTACAGAAATCGTTACATTGCCGCTTTTCTTTTTGACAAGGACAAGGGAATCCGATTGTAAATACCGTTTCGCTGCTGCTTCACTCACGGAATATGCTCCTGTATATTTATAAACCGTTTCTGATGGTTCTTCGATATGCATTTCATTAAGTTCCTTGGCTGTATACGTACAAAATTCCACTTTTCGTTCTTCCACCACTTTTAATAAACCTTCTTCATCTTTCTTTAAGTCAATGGTGCATATCGCTTTTATACTTTTTGAAGAAAATCCCAACTCAAGCAACGTCTCTTCAATGACTGACTGAATCTCCTCCCCGCTTGTTCCGCGATTACAACCGATGCCTATTACGATCACTTTTGGTCTAAAAATAATACCGCATTGCAATATTGATTTTTCTTCCGGGGCAAGTAAGCGATGCGTGATTATTAAAGCACCGCTTGGCTTCGCATCGATTGCGTCCAAAATTGTCGGATATAACATGATATTTTTCGGTAATGGATGATCATATAACCACCAAGAACGCTCTCCACTTTCCTGCACTATGGCAACTGGTTCTTCGTTGACGACAGCCGCACTTACCTTGGTCAAATGTTCTTCGGAATCCCAAACCCATCCGAATCTGGAGCCAAATAAATCTACGGCGATGGTTTGTTGAACATCAGATGCTGTGGTAATAACGGGATTTGCGTGAAGCAATGCGGCGATTTCTCTCGTTAATTCATTCGCACCACCTAAATGGCCTGAAAGCACACTGATTACATTTTTACCCCGATCATCGATGACAACGACTGCCGGATCGATTTTTTTATCTTTTAATAGTGGTGCAATCATGCGAACAACTGCACCAAGAGAAATAAACAAAATGAGACCTTTATATTTATAAAAAATGGCTGAAAGCAGAATCCGAACATTGCCATCATATAACTGAATTCCCAGACCCTCTTCATCACCTTTGGCAAACTTATGCGGATAATACAAGTCGCCATTTGGAAAAAGTCCTCTTAATTTTCTCGCAATTTCTGCGCTATGTTTTGTAATCGCTACAATCGCATAATCATTCTTTTGATTGATTTTCGGAATTTCCTCCTCCGCTAGTTGAATCACTTTGAAACTCCTTTCCTATAGCCGTGGGTAAACTCGGCATCGTAAAGTTTCGAACGATAAGAATTCTTTTCATAAATGTTTGGATCAAGTGCCCATCCAGCCAATATCATGGCATGTTTGCGAATCCCATTTTCTTTCATTGCTTCATCAAGTTGAGCAAGTGTCGTTCGAACGATTTTTTGATCTGGCCAAGTAGCTTTTTGAATAACAGCTACAGGCGTATCATCTTGCCAGCCTGCTTCTTTCAATTCCTTCATGATTTTTTTCGTTAAAGTGGCACTGAGGAAAAGAGCGATTGTACAATGATGGCTTGCCAAATCTTTTAATTTTTCTTTTTCCGGTACAGGCGTTCGTCCTTCTGCTCGGGTTAAAATCAGAGTTTGAGTTAATTCGGGAATTGTCAGTTCTGCTTGTACTGCTGCTGCTGAAGCAAAAACTGAACTCACACCCGGAATGATTTCAACTTCAATGCCTTCTTTTTTTAGTAATGCGATTTGTTCTGCAATAGCACCATACAACGATGGATCACCGGTATGAACACGTGCAACTTTTTTCCCACGGTCCACCCGATCTACAATGATTGATACAATTTCTTCCAAATTCATTCCGCTCGTTTTTATTATTTCTGCTTCTTTCTTTGCTTTGGCAATTAACTCTTCATTCACAAGAGAGTCTGTATAGAGAATACAATCTGATTGTTGCAAAATATGTAAACCCTTCACCGTGATTAAATCGGGATCGCCCGGACCAGCTCCAATAATCCATATTTTTTTCATTTTCGCACCACCATTAACGTTAAATAATTTAAATCCGCACCGTCCAATTCATCGATGCTCCAGATTATTTCTTCTTCAGATGTTACTTTTGTCACTACGTGTGCTTTGTTTTCCAAGCCCAAATCCCGAAGAATTTCCAGCATCAAATCTATGACCTTTGCAACTTTAATAAATACAACAGCATCATGGGTTTCAATCGCTTTTCTCATTTTATCGACATCATCATTTGCAGGTATAATCGCGACTTGTTCATCACCATCAGCCAGAGGAATGTTTAGACAGGAAGCTGCACCGTTAATAGAGGAAATGCCAGGAACTGCTTGAATTTTGACATCTGGATATTTTTCGCTCATTAACTTCATTAAATGAATAAAAGTGCTATATAATAGCGGATCCCCTTCCGTAACAAACGCCACATCTTTTCCATTGGCAATTTTCCCATAGATTTCATCAACGGCTTTATTCCATTCCCTTTTTAATACTTCTTCATCTTTCGTCATTGGAAATATTAGGCCCAACATTTCCTTTTCTTCAGGCCGTATAAAAACTTCTGCAATTTTGTATGCATAACTTTTTGAACCTCGCATTTTTTTTGGATAAGCAATGACTGGACATTCTTGAAGTGTGCGAAAAGCTTTTAAAGTAATTAATTCAGGATCTCCAGGTCCAACACCTATTCCGTATAGAGTCCCTTTATTCATTTCCATCTTCCTTTCGTTTTGCACTTACAATAAACACGGGATTTAATGGAGCTAACCGGGTCAATGATAAGATCGGTTTACTTCTTGCGATTTGTACTTGGGTAACTTCTGTATGGAATCCTAATCTGTTCAATATCTTGATTGATTCATATAAGTTTTCGATTGTTGCTAGATTTAACACGATGCGTCCATCATTTTTCAACCTTTGACAACATACAGTTAATAATTCCTCCATGTTGCCGCCTGTACCACCAATGAAAATGGCATCCGGATCGGGAAACTCATCAAGGCCTCCCGGCGCTTTTCCGTGTACTACCGTGAAATCCACCCGAAATTTTTTTTGATTACGGAGACAGTTTGCGATGTCTTCTTCATTTTTTTCAATGGCATATATCTTTCCTTCTTTTGCAATTTTCCCAGCTTCAATCGCGACAGAACCGGTGCATGTCCCGATATCCCACACAACGCTTTGTGCGTTTATATTCAAAGCGCTAACGGATAATACACGAACTTCCTTTTTCGTTATTAATCCTTTTTCCGGCTTTCGTTGATAAAACTCTTCATCTTCAATGCCAAGCGGCCATTTTTTTGCTTCTTGAGTTTGAACTAAAATCACAACATTTAATGGAGAGAAACTGGATTTCTCCATTTCTTCCAACGTCATTTTTCTGCAACGCTCCTCTTCCCCTTGCAAGTTTTCAGCAATATAAGCTTCATACTCAGTCATACCAAACTCTAGCAAATATTTTGCTAGAGTATTTGGAGAATTATTTTCATCTGTTAATATAAACACTTTCTTTTTTCCATCGATTTTTTGAGCAAGGCCTTTTATTGGGCGTCCATGTATGCTGACAAAATAGGCATCTTGCCAACTGATTCCAAATTTTGCCGCTGCAAGTTGTATTGAACTGATATAGGGATAGATTTCAACCGGGATTTTTTTTGATAAAAGTCCGCCTATACCATAAAACAAGGGATCTCCGGAAGCTAGAATCACAATGTTCTGATTCCTTTTTCCAAGTTGTTCAACTATCCTCATTATTTTTGTTTTTAATACGATTTTTTCACCTTTAAAATTTGGGAAAAATGATAAGAGTCTTTCTCCTCCAACAAGAACTTCCGCATTTTCAATCCACTCAATTAATTGGGGATGAAGTCCATGTACACCGTTGTCTCCAATTCCAATCAATTTAATAGGCATCAATATTTTCCGCCTTTCCTAATAATTCTCCATTCATTGAATAAATCGCAGTCGAAACAATCAATCCGCCTTCCACATGTTTAATTACTTCTTTACAGCAATGTTCCGATATTTTGTCAAAAAAGGTCTTGCATCCTAGTTCTCTCATGATTTCCCCAACTTCATTCGCTGTGTTCGCTTGAAGAATTTTTACGATGCTTTCATTTGCAGCTCCACATTCTTTAGCAATGGAAGCAAGAAATTCAAAACTTACTTGAGAACCTTTTGAGTGGAGCATCATCGAACCTCGGGCAAGTTTTGAAAATTTTCCCATCATTCCAACCAAAGAAACTTTTGGAATGCCGATTTTTTTGCAATGTTTCATTGCAAAACCCACAAAATCGCCCATTTCAATAAAAGCAACTTCAGGAAGATCGGAAAACATGCTCATAGCAAATTTTTCGCTTCGTCCACCTGTTGTAAAAACAAGATGCTCACAACCGGATGCTTTGGCCACTGATATAGCTTGTACAATACTTGCCATATAAGCAGCATTAGAAAAAGGAACAACTGTTCCTCTTGTTCCCAATATTGAAATTCCTCCAATGATTCCGAGACGGCTATTTAATGTTTTTTTGGCAATTTCTTCACCATCGGGAACAGAAATGATAATATTTACCCCTTTTTCAATCTCAAAATGTTTTAATACGTTTTCAATTTCCGTTTGAATCATTTTCCGTGGAACGGGATTAATGGCTGCAAGTCCCACTTCAATCGGCAATCCGGGTTTTGTGACCCTGCCTACTCCTTTGCCGCCATCGATAAAAATTTCCCCGTCCTCTCTCCAAGAAACTGTTGCTTGAATAATAGCGCCATGGGTTGCATCAGGATCGTCCCCGCCGTCTTTAATTGTTGAACACGTCACTTCAAAGTCTCCCATGTTGCAATCTTCTATTAGAAATTCAACATCTTTTCCAATTGGCAGATGTATCATTACCCTCTTTTGTACTTGTTTTGTGATTAAAGCAATTAGTGCCGCTTTTGCACAAGCTGTTGCACAAGAACCCGTTGTATAACCTTCCCGTAGTTCAGATGTACTCTTTCTCTTTGTTTTCTGCATTTCCCTTACACCTGATCAGCTAATATTGAAATAGCATTTAAAGCAGCTACGGTTACAGTGCTGCCGCCTTTACGGCCGATATTCGTAATATATGGAATCCCTTCGAGTTTCAACAGCTCCTCCTTCGACTCAGCTGCTGAAACAAAGCCAACAGGCATCCCGATGATTAAGTCAGGTTTTGCAATGCCTTCCTTAACAAGACGAATTAATTCCAACAATGCAGTCGGTGCATTGCCTATTGCATATATACCTCCTTCATGTTCACGAGCGGCTTTTCTCATTGACATAATAGCCCGAGTAACTCCCTCTTCTTTCGCTTCTTGTGACACATCTTCATCACTGATATAACAATGCAGATCTCCGCCATATTTTTGGAATCGTTTCCGTCCTGAGCCGCTGACAATCATTTGGACATCGGCAATTACATGTTTTCCTTCCCGGATTGCTTTAATGCCCGCTTCAACAGCACCATGTGAAAATACAACACTTCTTCCTAATTCAAAGTCAGCCGAAGCATGAATGATTCGGCGAACAACTTGCCATTCCATGTCTGAAAAGTGATGTTCTCCCATTTCTTCTTCGATAATGGCAAAACTATAATCATAAATCTTATCCGGATCTACCGTAATCGGTTTAAAATTCATAATGCACCCTCATTTCTTTGATTTTTTATCCAATTTACAATTTCCTCCATTTCACTAAATACATGACCAAATTCTATAATTGGTCTTTTAATGACAATCGTTTCAATCCCAAGTTCCTTTGCAGCTTCTATTTTTTCATCGACCGCACCAACTTTGCCGCTTTCTTTTGTAATCATGAGTGTCACACCGAAATGCTTAAATAAGGCAATATTCAACTCTTTTGAAAAAGGGCCTTGCATTGCCACTATATTTTTTTGGGGGAAGCCGAGCTGCTCGCATTTTTGCATATTATCGATTCGGGGAAGCATTCTGCAAATCACGCGAACATCATTCAGCGGCAATAATTTATTTGCGAAGATTTCCAGCGTTTTACTGCCTGTTGTGAGCATGACAACTCCTTTTTTCTTTGCTGCAAGTTCCGCTGCCTCTTCATAGGATGAAACAAATTTGATAAAATCCTGTTCAAGCTGCAATTTTTCCCTCTCATAGCGGATATAGGGGATATTTAATTGTTCGGCAACCCATTTTGCCGTTTTATGTGCTTCTTCGGCAAAGGGATGACTGGCATCTACAATCATTGTCACCCCGGTTTCCCTTGAAAATTCGTACATTTTTTCATAATTTAATCTACCAACTTTTACTTCTATGCCTTTATCAACAAGACTTTTGGCTGCAGATTCTGTTACTACGGTAGCCATTAGGGGGAAGCCTTCCTTTTTTAACAAAACAGCCAATTCACGTGCATCACTTGTCCCAGCAAGAAATAAAATCATGGTTTCACTTCCATTTTTTCATCAAGTTGGACGTTACAACCTTTGTAATCATGATGATGTTTATGACCATGGTGATGTTCATGTTCATGCTCATGATGATGGTGATGGTGGGAAATGAGCCCCTTTTCCATTAACTTTTGAACATTTTGTATATCTTTATCACCGTTCGAATGCCCGGATAATGCTTGTACCATTCGTTCAATAATGACAGATTTTAATCGGGGATGGTATCCAAAATAATGGGCAATTTCAATGTTTATTTCGGGATATTGTTCTTTGAAGCGTTCACAATAGGATTTCATCCGCTCCATTAATATGCCCGTAAATAGAAAATATGGAAGCATGATGATTTTTTTAGCACCAAGCTTTATACATCGTTCAATCCCTTCTTCAACCAATGGTTCTGTCACTCCCATAAAAGCTCCTTCCACTACTTGAACATTTAACTTCTCCCATAGCAGTCTTGTAATCTTGAAAAAATCACCATTGGCATATTCATCGCTTCCTCCCCGGGCAATTAATAAAATGGCTGTATCTTCATGTTTTGCCTGGGTATCAAAACCGATTTCTTGTAGACGTTCCAGTAAAATTTGAAAAATATCTTCATGAATTCCCACAACTTCACCATAAGTAAATTTCACATGGGGATATTTTTCTTGCGCCTCTACAATTTCTGCGGGAATATGAATTTTAGAATGTCCTGCATGGAGCAAGATGATCGGCATTACATAGATTTCACTGGCACCTTTTTCGATGCAAATCTTAATACCTTGAGAAATCGTTGGTTCAGCAAATTCTAAAAAACATGTTTCTACTAGTAGACTTGAATCAATTAATTCTCTTGTTTGCTTTACAAATTCTCTTACTTCTTCATTCCCTGCTTCAAGCTTACTTCCATGTCCTACAAATAAAATAGCTTTCGTCATGTTATCCTCCTAATCTGCACAAGGGATCGGCTGCAAATTGAGCTTTGGCTCATTATCTTGATATTTGTACCCTGCCAGCACTTTTTTCCGTTTAAAATATTTAAATAATCGTTCATTTGGATGAGCATTTTCTTTATATTCAACAATCAGTTTTTCGATTAATTCGACTAATTTTTCAGCTTCCAACCCCTCTTCAATCAATTGACCCGGATGTGCGGTGCGTCCTACCGGTTTTGCACCTAAAAACACATCAAATTTTCCTTTTCGATATACGATTCCGATATCTTCCATAACGGCGTTGTAACATGCCATCCCACATCCATTAATGCCGATTTTTAATTCTTTCGGCACAGCTTTTCCTCCAAATCTCTGTTGCAGCTTTTCAGCGTACGGTATCGAATCCTTTTTTTCACCATCACAAAAATCACAAGCCTTCACCGTAATGACATCTCCTACAGGCATCACCAGCAAACCAACATTTGATAATTGTTCTACAATTTGTTCTGGATGATTAGTTGGAATACTTATCCGCAACTGATGATCCCTTGAATAGTCCATCCTTCCCTCATGACCAACAACTTCAGCCAATAGCTTAAATTGCTCAGGGGTGAATCGTTTATTTGCCACTCCAGGACTTATGGCAAACTCAAAAACTGGTTTATAGTCTGTTTTTTCAACAACGAAATTTGGCTTTCGGTCCAGCATTGCAATTGCTTCGCATGCTAGTTGAAAAGGGGTTTTTTTTGACTCTCTTTTCTTCGATTCCAAATTTTCCAAAGACCAAGGTTCTGCTTCTTTTTTCAATCGTTCATGAGGTTTCAATGGTTGTACCTCGCGATCAAGCGTATATTTTCGTTGATACCCCCTCGGCGTAATCATTAAGTCATCATATACAAATGTGGAGGTGTTTCCAATAATCACTGTTGTGAGCATACTAATCTCGTGTTCCAGCATATTATCCAACGTCGTAATCACAATCGTTTGTCTTTCGCGATAAGCACTTTTTACAAGTCCCACCGGTGTATTCGGTGACCGATATTTTAGTAATATCCGTCTTGCTTCCACGATTTGTTTTGTTCTTCTTCCGCTTTTCGGATTGTATAGAGCAATCACAAAATCAGCTGCTGCCGCTGCTTCAAGCCTTTTTTCGATAATTGTCCATGGTGTTAAATGATCACTTAAGCTGATTGTGCATGAATCATGCATAATCGGGGCACCGAGTAGGGAACTACAAGAATTGATGGCAGAAATTCCGGGAATGACTTCCACTTCAACCCCTGACTCTTTATGCCAACCTTGTTCAACGAGTACTTCATAAATGAGACCGGCCATGCCATATACACCGGAATCTCCACTAGAAATGACCGCTACCTGGTGCCCTTCTTCCGCAAGTTTTACCGCAGCCTGTGCACGTGAAACTTCTTCCGTCATCCCAGTACTTATAATTTTTTGTTTGACGTTTAATAAATTTTTTATTAATTCCACATAAGTTTTGTATCCAATGATATAATCACTTGCTTTTATCGCTTCCACTGCCCGATATGTAATGTGATTAGCGTCCCCTGGACCAAAACCGACAATGTATAGCTTTCCTCTCAAAGACATCACCCCATTTATATTGTTACCTTCAATAAATAATCTTTAAGAATTTCCAATAATTGTTCTTTTGAACGGTAATCAATTGTATTTAAATTCACCCCTCCATTTTTCAATATTTGCGCTATTTCGAATATTATTGATGTTTCCAGATTTGCTTTAGTAATAATATCTTTGTGTTCTTCAAACAGTTGAGAGAAATTACCTTGAAATAACACTTCACTTTGATGCATCACAATTGCTTCGTCAGCCCATTCATAGGCAAAATCAATATCGTGAGTAGAAAGAATAAGTGTTCTCCCATCACGATGAAGTTCATCTAATAGTTTCCTTATTTTCTTTGTGTAATAAATATCCAAAGATGCAGTTGGTTCATCAAAAAGGATGACTTCAGGATCCATAGCAAGCACACCTGCGATGGAAACCCGCTTTTTTTGTCCACCGCTTAAAAAATGAATCGGTTTATCTAACAACTCACCTACGTCTGTCAGAACAATTGCTTTCTCAATTAACGTCTTTCGTTCCCGTTCCGGCAACTTTAAATTATATGGTCCATAACATATGTCATCTCGAACCGTCCCATTAAACAACTGGGTTTCAGGGTTTTGAAAAACGATTCCTACCCGACGTCTTAAATTGATCAACTCTTTCCTCGAATAGGTTAATGGTTGTCCATCGATGCAAATTGTGCCGGATGTTGGTTTTAACAACCCATTTAAATGCAATAATAATGTGGACTTTCCTGCACCATTGCTGCCTAAAAGAGCAATTTTTTTTCCTCGTTCAATTCGTAGATTGATATTTTTTAAAGCCTCAGTCCCATCTTCATAACGGTAGTACACTTCGCTCAGTTCGAAAATAGTAGTACTCATTCAACCAGCTCTCCCAACGGTGAAATTAAAAGCGATAATCAATATACTGATTAACATAATGAATATCCAACGGCTTCTTGAAAATGGAATTGTTCTTGCAATAACAGCCATATAACTATTTAAACTTCTTGCATTGACTGCGTTGTTTAAATCTTTCATTTCATGGAATACCTTAACAAATAAAGCGCTAATAATAAGTCCAATCGACTTTATCGTTTTGATAGATGAACCATGTCCCAATCTTGCTTTTTGTGCAAGAAATATTGTCCTGCTTGAATCCAGAAATAAAAATATAAATCGATAGATTAATGCGATTAAATCCAACAAAACCTGCGGAACTTTCAAGCACTGTAAACCAAACAGAACATCCTGAATGGTTGTCGTTAAGATTAAGAAGTACAAGCAACTGATACTCGATAAGGAAACAGAAAATAAAGTCAAGGCCTTTTCAATACTTTCCTTCATGATTGAAATAACAACGGGACCAATGATGGATTGAAAAATTGCTCCTTCTAAAGGGCTTTCGGTAAAGCTGAGTAAAATAACCAGTATACTTGATAATAAAAAAGTGACGGGAATTAACAATAACTTCCAATATATACGAACAGGAATTTTGCCAAAAATTATGGTAATCACAACCATGATGAAAAATATGAATAAAGACGTGTATATATTTTGAAACAGGATATTAAGTATTAAAGGAATCAATGCAAATACTATTTTTTCAATCGGATGTATGTTTCTTAATGGTGAATGATAAGCGTAAAATTCCAGCATTCTCATTTCGGTATCTCAGCATTTCCGCCCCTATTCCGGCCTCTCATATATCCTATAAAATAACCGATAAACCCAGCACCGGCAGCTCCTTGCAAGACGAATAATAAACTTTCGATTTCACCACTAGGAGGTTCCCATATACTAGAAAACCAAGGTTTATAGGATTCGTTCAGCTCTGTGATCAATTCTTCCGCTTCCCCGTCTGCACCGCCGTATTCTGCATTTCCATTGAACATCAGCGGAATGCAAATCAAAGCTATCGTAATAAATAAGATAAATGCGTTATTTTTTAACATCTATTTCGCCTCCTGAGTTTTGTTTAACACTTGAAGCAACTTTAATTCATTTACGTTATATTTCACCAAGAAATTCATCACCATGACTGAAAGCAACCCTTCTACAATCGCTAAAGGAATTTGAGTAATTGCAAAGACGCTAGCGAATTTGACAAATGAAGCAAATATACCACCCACTTCAGAGGGAAAAGCAAGTGCAAGTTGAATAGATGTAATGACGTAAGTGCCTAAATCAGCTAATGAGGCAGCCAAAAAGACTGCAAATGTAAACGTTAGACCGATCTTTTGCGCCCCCTTAAATACTCCATATGCAATAAAAGGACCGGCAACAGCCATAGAAAATGCATTGGCACCAAGCGTCGTTAACCCCCCATGCGCCAATAGCAATGATTGAAACAGCAAAACAATACTACCTAGAACACTCATTACAAAAGGACCAAATAAAATCGTTCCTAAACCCACCCCGGTAGGATGAGAACAACTCCCTGTAACGGAAGGAATTTTTAAAGCGGATAAAACGAATGCGAATGCTCCGGATAAACCCAGCAATAATTTTGTCTCAGAATGATCCTTTATAAGATTGCTTATTTTCTTTAACCCTATTATTAGAAAAGGTAATGTTACGAGCCACCAAAAGACAGCCCATTCTGCCGGCAAAAAACCTTCCATGATGTGCATAGCAAAGGCAGGCTTAGGAACCAACAACAATAATGCTAAAAAATAAATTGGCTTTTTAAACGAAATGTTCATAAAAACCCTCCTAAAAAAATATATGAATAATAAAAAAACACTGCTAAAATAGCAGTGTCCCACAACAAGGCATAACGATACGCATAATGCTAGTATGATGCCTATTCGTGTACCTATCCTCGTAGGACACTACCATCCACTCCATACGGCAGGTCTCCTGGCTTAGATTCATCGCTTCAAAATCGCCTTCCCATTTTCACAGTGGCATTTGATTTTGAGCTCCTCTTCACAGTGGCGGGACCGCACTAGATTTTCACTAGTTTCCCTATTAAGCTAATTTTCATTAGCACCGTATGGAATATTCAATTGTTGAAATTTAATAGCATTGTAGCATATAGATTCAAAAATTTCTATATCTTTCTAAATAGAATTAAAAATTTGACAACTCATTTTTTCTTTCAGCCATTACAAAATGAAGATTTTTGCTTTCTTTTGTATCAAAATAGATAACCTATTTAAAATTTTTAGAAAAAAAGTAGTACAAACCGGGATTGGCTTGTACTACAAATGTTCGTATGCATTGGATTATAGCGGAATATTTCCGTGTTTTTTCTTAGGTCTTGATTCTTCTTTATTTTCAAGCATTTCTAATCCTTGAATTAACTTAATGCGCGTTTCTCTTGGATCGATGACGTCATCCACCATTCCAAGTGAAGCAGCAACGTAAGGATTTGCGAATTTTTCTTTATATTCTTCAATTTTTTCTTGGCGTGTTTTTTCTGGATCTGGGGAATTGGCAATTTCGTTTGCAAAGATGATATTTGCCGCACCCGCAGCACCCATTACAGCGATTTCTGCATTTGGCCAAGCAAATACAAGGTCGGCACCGATGGATTTAGAGTTCAATGCCACGTATGCACCGCCGTATGCTTTACGTAAAATTACAGTAATTTTTGGCACTGTTGCTTCAGAATAAGCATACAAGATTTTTGCACCGTGACGGATGATACCGCCATGTTCTTGTTTAACGCCTGGGAAGAATCCTGACACGTCTTCAAATGTAATGATTGGAATATTGAATGCATCGCAAGTGCGAATGAATCTGGACGCTTTGTCGGATGAATCGATATCAAGTCCTCCAGCTAAAGCTTTAGGCTGGTTACATACAAGCCCTACTGAATAACCTCCAATGCGTGCAAATCCAACGACGATGTTTTTCGCAAATTCTGAATGCACTTCCATGAAGGAACCTTCATCCACCACTTGCTCAATTACTTTACGAACATCATATGGACGAGTTGGTTCGATTGGCACAACGTCAATTAATTCAGGACGCCAATCATCGCCTTCTGGACGTGGCAAACGAATTGGTTTTTCTTTATAGTTTTGCGGTAAGTAGCTTAATAATCTTCTAATTTGTTGAATCGCTTCTTCTTCAGAAGGAGCACGGAAATGGGCATTACCGCTGATAGAGTTATGCACTTTTGAACCGCCTAAATCTTCTGACGATATTTTTTCTCCTGTAACCGCTTCAATTACTTTTGGACCCGTAATGAACATTTGAGAAGTTTTGTCCACCATTAAAATAAAGTCAGTAATCGCTGGTGAATATACTGCTCCACCTGCACATGGACCCATGATTACAGAGATTTGCGGAATTACTCCAGAATAAATGGAGTTACGGTAGAAAATGTGGCCATAGCCGTCTAATGAAAGTACGCCTTCTTGAATGCGGGCGCCGCCAGAGTCATTGATGCCGATGAATGGGGCACCGTTTTTCGCTGCTAAATCCATTACCGCCGCAATTTTTTTCGCGTGCATTTCGCCTAATGCACCACCGAACACTGTGAAATCTTGAGCAAATAAATATACAGGGCGGCCGTTGACTTTACCATAACCTGTTACAACGCCGTCACCAGGCCCTTTTTGTTCACCCATGCCGAAATCTGTAACACGGTGAGTAATAAATGGATTAATTTCGACAAAAGTACCTTCATCTAACAATAAATCAATTCGCTCACGGGCAGTGAGTTTGCCTTTTTCATGCTGCTTTGCAATGCGTTTGTCGCCGCCGCCTAAGTAAATCTCCCTTTTTCGGTCATACATTTCATCAATTTTATCTAGCATATCCATTATTCATTAACCCCTTTTCCATTTTTTTCATATAGTTCATATAAAACTCCAAAACTATCTTTTGGATGAATAAAGCAAGCTTCTGCACCACCGGCAGCAGGAATCGGTTCTTCTGAAAGGAGGCGAACCCCTTTTTCTTTTAATTCCGCCATTTTTTCACGAATATTCTCCACTTTGAAGCAAATGTGTTGAATTCCTTCGCCACGTTTTTGAATATGATTGTAAATGGCTCCTTCTTCGCTTAATGGCTGCAACAATTCAATATGTACGTTTCCGGCATCAATAAACGCTACACGCACATTTTGAGTTGGAACTTCTTCAATTCTTTCTAGTTTTAAACCTAACACTTCAGTATAATATTTCACTGATTCGTCTAGGTTTTTTACGGCTATCCCTATATGATCGACTTTTTCCATGATGACACCCCTTCTGTTATAGTACATAACCTATTGTAGCGAATTTGCGAAAATTACGCTACGTACTTGAGAAATTTTTCAAATTTGATAAACTAAATCTATGAAAAAAAGGAGAGAGCGAGAAAATGAGCAATAAAAAATTTCAAAAAATAGTTGTGTATGCGATGATTGCAATTATGTTACTATCCACAATCGCATTTGGATTAGCGACATTTTTCTAACAGCAAACAGCGGTTACGATTAAGTAATCGCTATTTTTTATTTTGTTAAAAAAACATTTTTTAGCCCTTTAAACTGTATCATAACAGATTTTAGAAATAATATTCAGGATACTGATAAAATTTTATGATTTCAGAAAATAGAATTGGCTCTGAATCTATAAAAAGACAAAATGTAGAATCCGCCATACTATTGCGGAGAAAATTAGTATGCGGATTCTTCATTTCATTAAACTTCATCGCAATATTCTTCAAAATAAGCCTGCAAATTCGTGATGACAGACATTACATCATGCCCTTCAATCTCATGGCGTGGGATATCCGCCACCACTTTACCATCTTTCAATAAGACAAAGGCTGGAGAGGAAGGAATGTGCTCATCTCCAAAGTGCGCGCGTGCAGCTGCTGTTGCTTCTTTATCTTGTCCAGCGAAAACGGTTACTAAATGATCTGGCCGTTTATCATAATGGATGGCGTTAGCTGCTGCAGGACGTGCAATTCCACCCGCACAACCGCATACAGAGTTGATCATAACAAGGGTTGTCCCAGGGCGTGCAAAAGCTTTTTCCACCTCTTCAGGCGTTCTTAGCTGCTCATATCCCGCCGCTTCCATTTCGGCACGGGCTGTTGTGATAATTTCTTGCATAAATAAATCGTAATCCATCATGTTATTCATTCTCCTTTCAATTATTCATTTTAGCATAGTGAACAAAAGAGTTCATAGCAAATTCGAAAAGGAAGAAATGAAATACCCATTCAATGGATTACGGTTTCAATTTAGCCATTTTCAGGGAATAGTTGGTGAATTCCTTGAGTGACCGTAAGCTTCCCTTGTAAAATTTCTTCTTCTAATCGTTTCACTAACTCTTTGTTTTCTTTCTTGCCAAAAAATGAATCGATTAAATGGTCATGAATCATGGAATAAAACCAATCGCTCGTTTGTTCCTTTCTACGGATATACCAATAACCGGATTCCTTCATCTGTTTTTCAAAGGATCCAATCATTTCCCAAACATCCTTTAGCCCGATTTTCTCATAAGATGATACCGCAAGGGCTTGAGAAAGCCATCCCGGCGTTGCTGGCTGCAACAAATGCAAAATCTTCTTGTATTCGCTAACGGTTTTTTTGGCTTTTTCCACATTATCGCCATCCGCTTTATGAACTACAATCCCATCCGCCAGCTCCATAATTCCCTTTTTCATGCCTTGCAGTTCATCTCCTGCACCGGTTAAAACAAGAAGCAAGAAAAAGTCTACCATCCCGCGCACATACGTTTCACTTTGCCCAACGCCAACCGTTTCAATAAGAATTACATCATAGCCCGCTGCTTCACAAAGCAGCATTGTCTCCCTTGTTTTCTTATGAACCCCGCCGAGAGTTCCTGCACTTGGCGATGGGCGGACAAAGGCATTTTCATGGCGGCTTAAGTTTTCCATCCGCGTTTTATCTCCTAAAACGCTTCCACCAGAAATGGTCGAACTTGGGTCAATGGCAAGTACAGCCACCTTTTTTCCCATGTCGCAAAGCATTGTACCAAAGGCTTCAATAAATGTACTTTTACCTGCCCCCGGAACACCGGTAATACCGATACGAATACTATTGCCTGTATACGGCAAAAGGTCTTGCAATAGTTTTTGGGCTAACACTTTATGATCCGGGTTGGAACTTTCAATCAACGTGATTGCTTTGGAAAGTGAAGTGCGGTTCCCTTCCCGCACTTCACTCGCTAATTGAGGTAGATCAATTTGTTGTTTTTGCTTTTTTCGGAACTTCTTTGGCGCAACATACGTCATTCCGTCATGCTTGCTTTCAATGCCCTTCATGACATGTAAAGCTGTCTCTTCAGCGCTCTTTTCATCTCTCATTCAGACACTTCCTCGTATCCTAAGCGTCGATAAATTTCTTCAATGATTTTAATTGCAGCAACAGGAATTACTGTTCCTGGTCCAAAGATTGCTGATACGCCATTGTCATATAAGAATTGATAATCTTGTGCAGGGATAACCCCGCCAACTACGACGATAATGTCTTCTCTTCCTAATTTTTTCAATTCTTCAATTAATTCAGGCACTAATGTTTTATGACCCGCAGCCAAGGAAGAAACGCCGACGCAATGAACGTCGTTTTCTACTGCCATTTGAGCCGCTTCTTGAGGTGTTAAGAACAATGGCGAAATATCCACGTCAAAGCCAAGGTCTGCATAACCCGTAGCAACTACTTTCGCACCGCGGTCATGTCCGTCTTGACCCATTTTCGCAATTAAAATACGTGGACGACGACCTTCGTTTTCTAAGAATTCATCTGTCATTTGTTTCACTTGTTCAATTAATTCATTGTCGGAGAAATTGGATGAATATACGCCAGAAATGGAGCGAATCACTGCTTGGTGGCGTCCGCATACTTTTTCGATGGCGTCGGAAATTTCTCCAAGTGTTGCACGGGCTCTAGCTGCATCTACTGCAACCGCAAGCATATTTTCTTCTCCAGTGGCAGCCGCTTTCGTTAAGCGCTCAAGATGTCTTTGCACTTCTTCTTCATTACGTTCTGCTTTAATTTTTTGAATACGTTCAATTTGTTTTTGGCGTACGAGAGTATTATCGATATCCAAAATATCGATTGGTTCTTCATAGTCTAATGTATATTTGTTTACGCCGACAATTGTTTCCTCTTTTGAATCAATTTTTGCCTGGCGTTTAGCAGCAGATTCTTCTACTTTCATTTTTGGCAAGCCTGTTTCAATGGCTTTTGCCATGCCGCCAAGGTCTTCGATTTCTTTAATTAATTCCCAAGCGCGTTTCGTTAACTCATCTGTTAATTTTTCTACATAATAAGATCCGCCCCATGGATCGATAACTTTTGTCATCAATGTTTCTTCTTGCAAGAATAATTGCGTATTGCGGGCAATGCGAGCTGAGAAGTCTGTTGGAAGCGCAATAGCTTCATCAAGAGAGTTTGTATGCAAGCTTTGCGTATGACCCATTGCCGCAGCATTCGCTTCAATTAACGTACGAGTTACGTTGTTGAACGGATCTTGTTCTGTCAAAGACCAACCGGAAGTTTGGGAGTGTGTTCTTAATGCCAAACTTTTTGGATTTTTCGGATTGAATGTGCTCATCATTTGCGCCCAAATGCGGCGAGCTGCACGCATTTTTGCTACTTCCATGAAGTAGTTCATACCGATTCCCCAGAAGAAGGAAAGCCGTGGCGCAAAGGAATCGATGTCGATGCCAGCTTTTAATCCTGTCCGGACATATTCAAGTCCGTCAGCCAAAGTATAAGCCAACTCAATATCAGCTGTTGCCCCAGCTTCCTGGATGTGATAACCGGAAATGGAAATAGAATTAAATTTCGGCATATTTTTACTTGTATATTCGAAAATGTCCGCAATGATTTTCATCGACATTTCTGGAGGATATATGTACGTATTACGCACCATATACTCTTTCAAAATATCGTTTTGGATTGTACCAGCAAGTTTTTCCGGCGTTACTCCCTGCTCCTCAGCCGCTACAATGTAGAAGGCCATGATTGGAATAACGGCCCCGTTCATCGTCATAGAAACGGACATTTGGTCAAGCGGAATGCCATCAAACAAAATTTTCATATCTTCCACAGAGTCAATGGCAACGCCCGCTTTTCCCACGTCCCCTTTTACGCGAGGATGGTCGGAGTCATATCCGCGGTGAGTTGGCAAGTCAAAGGCAACAGATAATCCTTTTTGCCCCATTGCCAAATTTCTGCGATAGAAGGCATTGGATTCTTCCGCTGTAGAAAACCCTGCATATTGGCGAATCGTCCAAGGACGTCCCACATACATCGTTGGGTATGGTCCGCGGGTATTTGGCGCGATACCAGGATAATCTTTTAAATGCTTTAAGTCTTTAATGTCTTCTTTTGTATAGAATTCGTTTACCTCAATTCCTTCATTTGTTGTAAAGGTATGGGAAGGTTGAAGCTGTTCGTTTTCCAAAACTTCATGGATATTGACTGTTTCAAAGTTGGCTTTCATCGTTGTACCTCCTTCAAGCTTTCAAGAAGTGCAGAGAGCTTTTCCACGATATTTTGACCTAGATAAATAAATCCGTTTAACCCTTTAGATAACCATTCTTGTTCTTCTTCAGGGAATTTGCCTGCCACATCCAAAATGAGATTTTCTTTTTTGCTTTCTAATAATGCAGGTACGATTTCTTTTGTTTGTTCATTTGTCGCAGCAATCACTACATAATCAGCATCTGTTTCAGCAAGCCATTTTTTCGCATCCTCAATGGATTCAATTTCACCGGATTTAACTGGCACAACTCCAGCAGTAGCAAAGAATCCTTCCACGAAATCAGCGCGCGGTTTGAAGTCTTTTAATTTGCCGTAAGTTAAAATGCCGATTTTCACATTTGCACCCGCATATTGTTCGCGAAGAGTTTCAAATGGTATAGCAAGGCGTTTAATGTCTGCATAAAGCGGATTTGTTACCGTTTGCAATGCATCCGCTGGGTTTGCGTAAATATTTGTGCCGATTAATGAATGTTTTCTTGTTTCCACTTGTTGGATGCGTGTTTTGTAAACTTCTTCTAATGCTGATTGTAGTTTGCCGGATTGTTCGAATTCGTCAATGCCGCCTGCTTCTTGAATTTGAAGGAATAACTCCCAAGCTTTTTCCACATATTCTCTCGTTAATGTTTCAATGAAATAAGAACCGCCTGCAGGATCTAATACATCATCTACAAAAGATTCTTCTTTTAATACAAGTACAACGTTTCTTGCGATGCGGATGGATTGTTCCGTAGGTTTAGTCAATACATCATATGGGTATACAGTAATTGCATCCGCTCCGCCGATCAATGCAGCAAACGCTTCATTGCCAGCGCGCAATAGATTTACATAAATATCATATTTTGAGAAGCTGCGAAGGGAAGTTTCAGCAAGCACTGGAACTGGAACGGCTTCCGCATTGTAAGCTTTGGAAAAGGCTTTCCATAATACTTTGAACGCTCTTAATTTTGCAATTTCTTGGAAGAAATGTGTATCAATCGCGAAATGAACGAAAAATTTATTGGCAAAGGATTCAAAGGATTCAGACTTCTCCGCATATTTTGCAGCCTGAGCTAAACTAAGAGCTAATTCTTGTACAACATGGGCACCTTCATAATGGTATGGAACTGTATCTGCTCCAAATGTACGGACATTTGGATAATCCGAAAGTTCAACTGCTTCTTTTGAAACAATATATCCTTTTACTTTTTCGCGTACTTCGAATGGAATTATTGAAAATACATCTAATATACGGTTTTCGTGAACAAACAATTTAAATGGATATTCCACCAAATATTTAGCGAGTTCGTTTAAATTTTCATCATTCCACTCAAGCACTCGGCTGTCAATTGTAACGATGCCGTTCCCTCTTTCAACGCTGTCTTTTAAATGAGCAAAAAACTGTTCATCATTATCGCCGTAAATTGTTTGAGCTGCCTGTATAGAATCAGAGGCTTTTAACGAACGGATTGTAGAAACTTGTTTCTCCAACTCATCCCCTAATTTTTCGATCAGCATTTCTTGTGTATATAACGGTTGCAGTGTGATGCCTTCAATTGTTTTTGTGAAAAGTGATTCAAAAGGCTTCCCCTTTAATGCTTTAATTGCTGTTTCTTTCCACTCGTCATATCGAACAGTAGGAAATTCAATTTCATTCATGTTGTTTGACATAGTTGTCGCTAAACAGCTTCCCCCTTTTTTCTTTATTATAATTTTTATAATTCTTATAATACATTAGAAACCTTGTCCAATAAAGTACAAAAATTAAAGAAAGCCTTGATTTACAAGGCTTCTTTAAATTATTAATAAACTGTTTTTTCGGAATATTTTGTTTTTTCGAGAATATTTTTTACTCTATTAAGAAATTTTCCGCAAACGTATCCATCTAAAATTCGATGGTCGATCGATAAGCATAAATTCACCATATCCCGGATGGCTATCATATTATCGATGATGACCGGCCTTTTTACAATGGCTTCCACTTGCAAAATCGCTGCCTGTGGATAATTGATAATACCCATCGATTGGACAGAACCAAAAGTTCCGGTATTATTGACCGTAAATGTTCCCCCTTGGATATGTTCGCTTTTTAATGTGCCATTTTTCACGTGTTGCGTGAGTTCATGGATTTCTTTTGCAATTCCTTTAATGGATTTTTCATCGGCGTTTTTGATGACCGGCACATAAAGGGCATCGTCTGTTGCTACGGCAATGGAAATATTAATTTCCTTTTTTTGAATAATTTTGTCTTGCGCCCAAACAGAATTGAGCATCGGAAATTCCTTCAATGCTTGTGCAACAGCTTTGATAAAAAAGGCAAAATACGTGAGGTTGAATCCTTCTTTTTCTTTAAATTGCGTCTTGATGGATTCGCGATATTTCACTAAATTCGTTACGTCCACTTCCACCATCATCCAAGCATGGGGAATTTCTTCTTTGCTCTGAACCATGTTATTGGCGATCGTGCGGCGAATAGCCGATACTGGAATCTCCACATCGCCAGCGCTTGCTTCGATTTCAATTGGTTTTGATGGTGCAGGGATTGATGGCTGGGATTGAACCGTTTCCGCTGTTGGATTGTGAACTGCAACACTACCTTCCTCTTTTTTCAATTCGATATATTTTAAAATATCTTTTCTTGTAATTCGGCCATTGAGTCCCGTCCCTGCAACTTTTTCTAAATCGATTTGATGTTCGCTCGCCAGTTTCAATACCGCCGGAGAATAACGGCTTTTTTGTTTTGGAATGAATTCGCTAAAACCTGATTCATTGTATTTTACTTTTACAGTAGATTTTGTCGCATTGCGAATCGCTTCACTGATGTTCGATGACTTTTCCTCAGCTGTTTCAATCGTGCAGATGACCGCTCCAACAGGATATGTTTCCCCCTCTTTTCCGAGGATTTCTTTCACCGTACCCGTAAATGAAGAGGGAATTTCGGCGCTCACTTTATCTGTCAACACTTCCGCTAACGGCTCGTATTTTTTTACAAACTCTCCAGGTTTGACGAGCCATTTTTCAATTGTTCCTTCTGTTACACTTTCTCCCAATTGAGGCATCAAAACTTTTTCCACTGACATAAAATCCCCCCTAAAATGCGGCTAATTCCCTCATCGCCCGCTCAATTTTTTCAGGACTGATCATGAAAAATCTTTCCATTGTCGGCGCATAAGGCATTGCCGGAACATCTGGTCCAGCGAGTCTCATAATAGGTGCATCTAATTCAAATAAACAGTGTTCTGCAATAATGGCCGCTACTTCGCTCATTACGCTGCCTTCTTTATTGTCTTCCGTCACAAGAAGCACTTTTCCTGTTCTGCTTGCAGCTTCTATAATCCCTTCCTTATCTAAAGGATATACGGTGCGCAAATCTAATAGATGCACACTGATTTCATCCTCTTGAAGGCGTTCTGCTGCTTGGAGGGCGTAATTGACGCAAAGGCCATAAGTAATGACAGTTATATCTTCTCCTTCTCTTTTCACATCCGCTTTTCCGATTGGAAGCACATAATCATCGAGGGGCACTTCCCCTTTAATTAACCGATAGGCCCTTTTATGTTCAAAGAATAGAACCGGATCTTCATCACGGATGCTCGCTTTAAGCAATCCTTTTGCGTCATATGGAGTGGAAGGAATGACAATTTTCAGCCCTGGCGTGTTGGCAAAAAGAGCTTCCACAGACTGGGAATGGTATAACGCGCCGTGAATCCCCCCACCAAAAGGCGCTCGAACTACAATCGGGCAATTCCAATCATTGTTTGAACGATAACGAATTTTTGCCGCTTCCGATACAATTTGGTTTACAGCCGGCAAAATGAAATCGGCAAATTGCATTTCCGCAATGGGACGCATTCCCACCATCGCAGCGCCAATGGCTACACCAGCGATGGCGCTCTCTGATAGGGGGGTATCCAGTACGCGCCATTCTCCAAATTGTTCGTACAATCCTTGAGTCGCTTTAAATACGCCCCCTTTTTTGCCGACATCTTCCCCTAAAATAAAAACCCGCTCATCTCTCTCCATCTCTTCCTTCATCGCCAAATGGATTGCTTCAATAAAGGATAATACCGCCATTTTATTCATCCCCTTCCCAATAAACATATTTCAACGCATGTTCTGGGGGTGCATAAGGTGCTTTTTCGGCATAGTCGGTTGCGTCATTTACGATATCCATCACTTTGGCATTCATTTCTTCAAGGGTTTCTTTTGTCGCCACATTTGCATCCGTTAAGTACTTTCCAAAAAGCAAAAGCGGATCATTGGCTCTTTCTTTCTCCACTTCCTCGCTGGAACGGTACTTGTCATCATCATCGGAAGAATGGCTCGTCAATCGATAGGTCACCGCTTCAATCAAACTTGGCCCATCCCCTTTAAGGGCTCTTTCCACCGCTTCTTTCATCACTTTATAAACGGCTAAAGGATTTCTGCCATCTACAGAAGCCCCATACATTCCATATCCAAGAGCTCTGTCAGCCACTTTCCCTCCAAGTTGTTTATCCACTGGTACGGAAATGGCATATTGATTATTTTCAACCATCATGATGACAGGTAATTTATGAACGCCGGCGAAGTTCGCTCCTTCATGGAAATCCCCTTGGTTTGTTGAACCTTCGCCTAAGGTTACAAAGGAAACATAGTTTTTATTTTGCAATTTTCCTGCCAACGCCACTCCCACTGCATGTGGAACTTGGGTAGCCACAGGCGAGGAGCCGGTTAAAATGCGCTTTGCTTTGTAGCCAAAATGGCCCGGCATTTGCCTTCCGCCTGAATTTGGATCTTCCCCTTTTGCAAAGGCTGATAGCATCAATTCCCTCGGCGTCATACCGAAATGCAGTACAACGCCCATATCCCGGTAATATGGAGCAATATAATCCCTTGTTGGTTCTAGAGCAAAGGCCGCACCTACTTGAGCTGCTTCATGACCTTGGCAAGAAATTACAAAAGGGATTTTACCGGCGCGGTTTAACAGCCACATTCGTTCATCTAATCTCCGGGCTAAAAGCATTGTTTCATACATCTTTATCACGTCTTCGTCCGTCAAGCCCAGTTCTTTATGATGCAAATCATTCATTGACATACTCCCCTTTCACGGAACAAAGTTAAAAATGAATTGCTTTCCCCTCCGCCGCTAATGCTGCTTCATAAAACACTTCACTCAAGGACGGATGCGGATGGATTGCCTCACCGATTTCCCAAGGCGTCGCATCCAATAGAAATGCAAGGGATGCCTCAGAAATCAAATTTGTCACGTCCGGCCCAATCATGTGTACACCAAGCAAATCATCCGTTTGTTTGTCGGCAATGATTTTGACATAGCCTTCTGTTTCACCATAAACAACCGCTTTCCCAACACCTTGGAATGGAAAAATGCCGATTTTGACATCTGCTCCAAGGTTCTTTGCCTCTTCTTCGGTTAACCCGATGCTTGCGACCTCTGGGAAGGAATAGATGCAGCGGGGAATATTGCGGTAATTTACAGTTTTCTTCTTCCCTGTAGCAATATGTTCCACGGCAGCAATCGCCTCGCTCGTTGCCACATGGGCGAGCTGCATGCCGCCAATGCAATCTCCTATTGCGTAAATATGTTTTTCTTTCGTTTGATAAACATCATTCACTTTGATAAAGGAAGATTCGGTTTCAATCTCGGTATTTTCAAGTCCAAGATTTTCAATATTTCCAATCCGTCCAATGGAAATTAACATTTGTTCCCCTTCATAATGTGTTTCTTCACCTTTGACTTTTGCAATAAGTTTTACTGAATGGATATTTTTTTCAATGGAGGAAGGAATTATCTCTGCATTGGTAACAATTTGAATACCTCTTTTTTTCATCTGTTTTTCCAGTTCTTTTGATATAGATGCATCTTCTTGAGGTAAAATACGATCTCCATATTCCAGTACCGTTACGTCCACGCCAAAATCGCTTAAACACGAAGCCCATTCAATACCGATTACGCCGCCTCCGACAATAAGCATGGATTTCGGAAGCTCTTCTAAATCGAGCATTTGATCGGAATTGAGTATCCTTTTACCGTCAAAATCTATACCATGGAAAGGGCGTGGCTTGGCTCCTGTGGCCAGGATGATGTATTTTGGCAAGAGCATTTCATTTGGAGAACCGTCATTCATTTCAACGGAAACCGTTCCCCCTGCAATGGGAGAAAAAATCGATGGGCCTAAAAGCCTTGCCGTACCATAGTAGCAATCGATTTTTCCTTTTTTCATCAGCCCTTTGATTCCTTGATGGAGCTGGTTTATTACGTTTATTTTGCGCTCCTGCATTTGCTTTAAATTCAAATGGAAACTGGAAATTTCCACTCCGAAAAGTTCCGCATTTTTTGCATTTCTGTAGATTTCAGCGCTTCTTAAGAAGGTTTTCGTCGGGATGCAACCTTTATGAAGGCAGGTGCCCCCTAAATCTTCTTTTTCAACAACAGCTGTTTTTAGACCTAATTGCGCAGCACGGATTGCCGCCACATATCCTCCCGTTCCTCCACCAATAATCACCAAATCATATTCTCTAGCCATAGCCACCCCTCCAAATCAAAATCAATCTCGTTAAGCACTTATAATGTTCTTTTGCTTAAAATATTTTTTTCTCTTTGCAAAAATTGTTTTCTAGATTTTAATACGCTGTTGATTCGCTCTTCTGCTATGCGATTGGCTGCTAGATAAGTTGGAATATTTTCTTCTTTTGACATTTGAAAAATCTTCATCAAAGTATCATAAATTGTTTCCACCCGCTTCATCGCCCGTTCTCTGTTATAGCCGTATAATTCATCCGCTACGTTGATGACACCGCCTGCATTGATGACGTAATCTGGTGCATAAATAATGCCCTTTTCATGCAATATTTGCCCATGGCGGGATTCTTTTAATTGATTGTTGGCAGAACCGGCAATGACTTTCGCTTTCAATTGCGGAATTGTTTCATCGTTGATAATCGCTCCAAGGGCGCATGGGGAGAAAATATCCACTTCTTGTTCGTAAATTTCATTCGGTTCTACAGCAATAGCGCCAAATTCTTTGACTGCCCGTTCCACTCTTTCTTGATTAATATCTGTCACAATCAGCTTTGCACCTTCTTCATGTAAGTGCTTACATAAATGATAAGCAACGTTTCCTAAACCTTGCACAGCGATGCGTTTTTCTTTTAAGCTGTCGCTTCCAAAGGCTACTTTGGCGCTCGCTTTCATCCCTAAATACACGCCGTAAGCGGTTACAGGAGAAGGGTTACCGGATGAGCCGAAAGTCGGTGAAATACCCGTTACATAATCGGTCTCTTCATAAATGATATCCATATCTTCTACAGTTGTTCCCACATCTTCTGCTGTAATATAGCGGCCGTTTAAACTTTGTATATACCGGCCTAGTGCACGAAACATTTCTTCATTTTTATCCTTCGCCGGATCGCCGATGATGACTGTTTTTCCTCCGCCGAGATTTAAGCCGCTTATTGCATTTTTATAGGTCATTCCCCGGGCGAGCCTCAAAGCATCTTCAATCGCCTCTTCCTCTGACTTGTAAGGCCACATTCGTGCTCCGCCTAAAGCTGGGCCTAGAGTTGTATCGTGAATGGCAATAATTGCTTTTAAACCAGAATTTTTATCATGACAGAAAATCAATTGTTCGTAATCATACTTTTCCATGTACTTAAAAATTTCCATCATTATCCCCTCCAAATACACAATGAACAAAAAATTCTGCTTCGTTTTAAAATTTTCTATTTTGTAACATCTTTTTTCTTTACAATACTTTTAATTTTGCTATTTATCAACTAGAAATATTGAAAACCTTCTTTTCCCAATTTTCTGATTATTCATTCTTTTTAGGAAATATATTCCTAATATAATTTATATGAATCACTCCAATAAATTATGGGCGTTTTTTTGTCGAAACTTGACAGGATTTTTTTACAATGTAAAATTGAAGTAATTGCGAAGGAGGTTAATTTCATGGCCCGTTTAATAGCATTTATCGTCTTATTAATCCCAGCATTGATCGCAGGTGCAGGGATTAAATTTATGAGAGATACATTGTACGGCAATTTAATATCTCCATTTCCATGGTTATGGCTCCAATTTTTAGCAGGAGTCATCTTCAGCGTTATTGGAATTGGCTTTTTTGCGGGCTATTTATTGCATAGAGACCGTAAAAGAGGAAGGGTAGCACCGAGATTCCAAAAGAAAGAGGAAACAAAAGAAATGAAACAATAAATGGCAAAAAAAGCGTTCAAAGAAAGAAAGCTTCTTCCCTGAACGCTTTTTTATACATTTAATTCGCCCTTTTCCAGCATAAATCGGCCTTTTGTCAAATGGGTTAATAATGATGATTTATTTCCTATTTGAATAAATGTGCCTGGATGGGCTTCCTTTTTAACAATAATTTCTCCAGTCCCTGTTGACTTTAAACTTTCAATCAACTCTTGAATTTCATGTTCGACCTGCATCATTTGTTGCTTTTTGTCTTCCAATACTTCCTGTAATTCCTTCACCCTCTTTAATTGAACTGGGGTCATGCGTTCTTTTAAAGCGGAAAATTTTTCAATTTTCTCTGTTAATTTCAGTATTTCTTCCTGCATTGATTTTAATAATGCTGCTTTTTGTTGCATGATTTTATAACTTTCCTGCCGATTGACCGTTTGAACAATTAATTCGGTGCGCCTTTCGAAGCGGTTTCCAGAAATCGCTGTCACGATTCGATTTTTGGCAACTGCAGTTCCGCCAATAATTTTGCCCTTTCCCTCATCTAATAAAATTGAATCCGCTTGCAAATGGGAGTTTAAAGAATACAATCCGATGACAATATTTTTTTTGGCACGTAAACTGGCTTCATTAACGTGTTTTACATATATATTCCCGCCAGCTATTACCTTTGTTTCGCCTAATCCAAAGATGCCTCCTTTTATGTAAATATCGCCATTTCTGGATTCAATGAGTTTTGCACCTGTCACTCCTTCTAATCCTTCAATGGAAATATCGCCGGTCGCAACTAATGAAAAGCCTCTTTGGATTGTTCCTCTAACCGTGATGGAACCATCAAAATTGATGTTTCCCGTCTCCAATCCAACATCGCCATAAATAGGCAAATGATTATTGATATATAATAATCCTTGTTTTTCTTCTACTACCCCTTTATTTAAAGCACGGATGACAATTTTTCCGTCTTCTTCCACTTCATAAGCAGAATGACGATCATATTTTAAGGGCTTATCTTTTCCAGGTGGTGCAGGTATCTCTTCACCATAAATATTCTTTCCAGTAATCCCCGGTTTTGCTGGAATTTTTTCTCCTAACCAATCATTTTCATTAACTTCAAAAATGAAATTCATATCAAAATAATTTGCACGCCCATCTTCGCGAATGACCGGTTTTCTTTCTGGCAACTTTAAATAAGTTACTTTGGCATCTTCACCTTTAACTGGTTCGGTTCCTTCTGCAATAAGAATCGCTTTGCCGGGAACAATTGAACTAATATCAATATTTTTAATGCCATAAACAATTTTATTTTTTTCAAGTAAATCGTTTAAATTTTTTAAAAATTCTTTTTCATTTTTTAAAATTTCGGAATCGTGTACAACTAAATATGCTTTCATTTTATCTTTGGAAATATCGATTTCCATTGGCGGCAGCCATATCCCGATTTCCATCAATGTCTGTGTTTCATCTTGCAATGCATTTTTTAAGTTAGAAAAATTTGTTAACTTAAACCTTGCGACCATTCGAATGATTTTATCAAAATCTTTTAAGGGAAAACCTTTCTGAAAGGTTCGAATAAAGACTTTTTCGTTTTCTTGAACCAATTCGAAATACTCATTAGAAAATATTCGCACCATAAAGTCACCTCATATTTCCTTGCTTTTAATATAATATAAAATCGTCATTTTTAGAAAAGCAAAAAGTCACCCCAAAAAAGAGGTGACCATAAGCAAAAAGTACCCCTTAAAAATTTAATTTGAAACATTTCTCGCTTTCTTTAGGTGAAAAGACACATAATACGGTTTGAAACATTTTATGAAGCTACTAATTCAAGGCGAATTTTATCAGCAATCATTGCAATGAATTCTGAATTCGTAGGTTTCGACTTTAAATGGTGGACAGTATATCCGAACATTTGAGAGATGGACTCGTAATTTCCACGGTTCCATGCCACTTCAATAGCATGACGAATGGCTCTCTCCACTCGAGATGGTGTTGTTCCAAATTTTTTCGCAATTTCTGGATACAAAATTTTCGTTACAGAACCTAATAAATCTATATCGTGATAGACCATTTGAATCGCTTCTCTTAAATAAGCATAGCCTTTGATATGCGCTGGAACGCCAATTTCCTTAATAATGGATGTAATGGTTGTATCCAATTGTCGCTGATTGACTTTTCCTGTTGTTTCAGGCTGTAAAACACTATGTCTTTTGATAGATTCTCTTTTTTGATTTGCACAATGCAATATTTTTTGTACAAGTTGTTCAAACTCGAAAGGTTTTAACATAAAGTAGGAAGCTCCGTATGTAACGGCTTGTTTCATGACGTCTTCTTGTCCAAAAGCCGTCAACATGATCACTTGTGTATCGAGGAAACAATCATCTTTATGCATTTCTTGAAGTACTCCTAAACCGTCCAGATGAGGCATAATGATATCCAGCAATAAAATATCCGGTTTGCATTCTTCTAACATATTTAGACACAATTTCCCGTTCGATGCAGTCCCAACAATTTCAATGTCTGAATGATTTTCGAAATATTGTTCCATTGTTTTTACTAGATCACGATTATCATCGGCAATAGCAACCCTAATTTTTGACAATGCAAATTCCCCCTTATTAGACCTTCTCCCAAAAAATGCATTTTTATTACATCAATATGTCATAGTTTTGACAATATTCTTTTCGACATTTTTTTAGTAATACCTTCCATCAAACAGAAAAATAAGCAAGTAGTCGTAAAGATTCTCTCAGATTTGACAAATTTTGTTCTTTTAGAAAATTTTCCATCGTATAATTTCAATAAAAAAATCAAAAAAAGACTACATCAGATACCGCTGATGTAGTCTTTCAATACTAATCCGGTTTCTTCTTTAGCATTTCTGATAAGGTAATGGCTGCACCTCTAGCAGGTTGTTCGACAAACATATGGGTTACAGCGCCTACAAACTTTCCATTTTGTAAAATCGGACTTCCACTCATCCCTTGCAAAATGCCGCCGGTTTTAGATAACAGGTTTTGATCCGTTATTTCAAACTGCAAATAATTGTCTTCAATTTTTACGATTTCTATTTGAAAGGATTCGACCTTTGACCCTTCAATGGCAGTTAATAGTTCAGCTTTTCCTAATTGAATTTCGTCATCATACATAATCTCTATAGGTTTACGCATAATTTGATTTATATCAGATTCCCAGTGGCCAAAAATGCCGTACAATTCATTCGAGTCAATATTTCCAAGGCGAATATCATCCGTATTGATGACTGATATTTTATAACCGGGGTTCCCTGGGCTGGACTTTTTGATTTGCTCAATGGAAGCTAAAAAAATAGAACCATCTGTAAATTCAGGTGGCCTGTTTAAAACACCATCGATAATTTGATGACCTAATGCTCCGTATTCTTTCGACTCAGGATCGATGAAGGTCAATGTCCCAATGCCATCCGTTTCATCTTTTAGAAAGGGAAGAATATTATTTGCCTGATCATTCGTCAGTTTAATCGTTCTGCTTTGATTGGTACCTTTTTCGATGGTCAGGGTGATTTCTTCTCCTGATATGAATTCCTCAAACTTTTCCAGCGAATCAATCTTTTTGCCGTTGACTTCTTTTATAATATCCCCTTTTTTCAGCCATTGGCCATTTGGCAGCAACACATCGTGGGCAACATAGACAAATGGCAATTCCATTTGTATTCCAATCGATTCACCCATTGGTATTAATTTTTTGGCTTCAGCTACAGCAGAAGGTGATAAAAGGGCGAACATCAACAATAGATAAGCAAGCAAGTTACGCAAACGGCATTTCATAGTCCACCTCCTAAATTGTTTGTAACATTACTATGTGTAGCTGGCCTTTTAATAATGTGAGGTAAATATTTGTCGCTTAGGTACTTTCAAATTCAGTAAAAAGGTGAACGATTTTCATTCAGCCGGAACTTAATTGGATGCCAATTGGCGAATTGTACGTTTCTTTTCGCTTGCTAATTGCAATAATTCCTTAGCATGTTGAAGGGTTAATTCCGTAATTTCAGCACCGCTCATCATGCGGCTAATTTCCTCGACGCGTTTTTCTTCTTCAATTTTTTCAACTGTTGTGAAGGTACGGTTATGATCCACTTGTTTTGAAATTAAATAATGCTGGTCTGCCATAGCGGCTACTTGCGGCAAGTGGGAAATACATAATACTTGAGAGTTTAAAGAAATATTGGCAATCTTTTCAGCGATTGCTTGAGCTACTCTTCCGCTCACACCAGTATCCACTTCATCAAAAATAATAGATGTAATTTGTGATTTAGATGAAAAAATCGTTTTTAATGCCAACATCATTCTCGACAATTCTCCACCAGAAGCAATTTTTGGCAAAGATTTAGGCGGTTCGCCAACATTGGTGGATATATAGAATGATATATAGTCTTTCCCATTGATGTCGAAATTATGTAAACGCTCGAACTGGACGATGAATTTCGCTTTTTCCATATGTAAATCACGAAGTTCATTCATAATCGCTTCACTTAATACTGCTGCACATTTTTTCCGCACTTTTGTCAATTCATCGCATAAATAGTCTAATTCCGCTTCCATTTTTCTCAGCTGCTGTTCTTTTTGCTGAATGGCCTCATCACGATGTAAAAGGGTATTTAATTCTTCCTTGATTTTCTCATAATATGAAATAATCTCTTCTACCGTGCTTCCGTATTTTCTTTTTAATAATTGGTATTGAGCAAGACGGGATTCCACTTCATTTAAACGTTCCGGATCAAATTCAAGTTCGTCAATAATATTTTTTATTTGATAAGAAGCATCCTGCAGGGCATAGAAGGAAGAGGAGACCGCTTCAAAAGAATCGCTGAACTGTTCATCTAACGGAACGATATCTTCTAAAGCGCTCATGGCATCTCCAATACAATCAAGCCCCTTCATTTCACCGGAGATGGCTTCATAGGCATTGATGGCATGTTCGTATATTTTATGGAAGTTTTGAAGCCGCTTCCGTTCTTCGAGCAGCTCTTCTTCTTCTTTTACCGATAATTTGGCATCTTCCAATTCTTGAATTTGGAATTGGTATAAATCAATGCGTTGGGCTATTTGTTGTTCATTTATATTAATGGCGTTCATTTCTTTTTTTAATGCCCGATATTCTTCATATAAACGCTGATATTTTTCTTTAATCGGCTGCAATTGTTTCTCGGCAAATTGATCCAGCAAATCGATGTGGCGCTTTTCATCCATCAATTCTTGGTTTTCATGTTGGCCGTGAATGTCCACAAGAGTTGAGCCGATTTCCCGCAAAATGGATAATGGCACCAATTTTCCGTTCACACGGCAGATGCTTTTTCCATTATCATTAATATCCCTTCGCAAAATGATGGTTCCTTCTTCTTGTTCAATTCCTGCTTCCGTCAATTTTTCAAAGGCAGGATGATGGTCAGGAACAAAAAATAGTCCGGTTAGTTCTGCCTTTTTCGCACCATGTCGAACAAATTCCTGGCTGGCTCGTCCGCCGCAAAGGAGATGAACCGCATCGATAATGATGGATTTTCCTGCCCCGGTTTCTCCCGTAAGAACGGTTAAGCCATTTTCAAAATGCACAGTCAATTCTTCAATAATGGCGAAATTTCGTATATTTAATTCTTTTAACAAACGGACCACCTCAAATTACAGTAAATCTAAAATTCGCTGCTTAATAACTTCTCGATGTTCCACTTCCCTGACGATAATTAAAATCGTATCGTCTCCTGATAGCGTCCCTAAGACTTCCGGCCATTCCAGATGATCAATTAATACTGCAACCGCATTGCCGTTGCCTGGAAGAGTTTTTAGCATTAAAAAATGGTCCACCCCGTCGATGCTGATAAAAGAATCGGTTAATGCTCTTTGCAATTTTTGCAATGGGTTGAATCGTTGGTCAGCAGGTAAACTGTATTTATATCGGCCATCTGGAAGCGGAACTTTTACTAAATGAAGTTCTTTTATGTCTCTTGAAACCGTTGCTTGAGTCACATTAAATCCAGCTTCTTTTAAAGCTTCCACTAAATCGTCTTGCGTTTCAATTTCATTATTCGCAATGATTTCACGAATTTTCATATGCCTTTGACCTTTGCTCATAGATACACCTCTTAATGAATATAAATGTATATTTATACTAACATTATATTTTATAATACCTCAAGTAAAAATAGGGAATGACCGATGCCATTCCCTGCTTTGCTTATTTCAATTCTTGATGCGCCAATTCTACGACTTTTTTATAGTCTGTAAATGGCGTGATTTCGTGTCCATCCTGCGCTTTTTTCAAATGGAATAAAAATTCAATATTGCCTTCTCCACCTGTAATCGGCGAGTAAGTTGCATTTTTCACGACAAATCCTGTTTCTGTTGCCATTTTTGCCGTGTTTTCCAACACTTCAAGATGGGTCTTTGGATCGCGTACAATGCCTTTTTTGCCGACTTTTTCTTTTCCTGCTTCAAATTGCGGTTTGACAAGGGCTACCACATCACCATCCGGAAGCAATATATTATATAAAACAGGCAAAATCAGCGATAAAGAAATAAAAGATACGTCAATCGTCGCAAAATCCGGCAAGCCTTTTGTAAAATCTTCCGGTTTGGAATAGCGGAAATTGGTTTTCTCCATTACTGTAACCCGTTCATCCTTCCGCAATTTCCAAGCGAGTTGGTTTGATCCTACATCCAAGGCATAGCAATGTTTTGCACCATTTTGAAGAGCGCAATCAGTAAATCCTCCTGTGGAAGCGCCGATGTCCAACATTAATTTTCCTTCCACATTTAAATCAAATTCTTTTAATGCCTTCTCCAGCTTCAACCCGCCGCGGCTTACATATTTTAAGTGCTCCCCTTTTACTTCCAAAGGCGCATCAATCGGGATTTTTTCCCCCGGCTTATCAATCCGAACTTCCTTTGAAAAAACTATGCCCGCCATAATTGCTCTTTTTGCTTTTTCACGGGTTTCAAATAATCCCCGTTCCACAAGCAGCACATCTACTCGTTCTTTTTGCGTCTTTGTCATACTGTTTTCTTACCTAATCTCTTTTGATTTTTCACTAAATATTCAATGCGGGCAATCGTTTCTTCTTTCGTGATGTGCAGTTCTTCGAGCAATAAATCAACGCTGCCGTGATCGACAAAACGGTCAGGGATGCCCATCCGTTCAATTTCAACATGATTGTATTTATTATCGCTGGCAAATTCCAATATAGCACTGCCAAAACCGCCGTTTAAAACCCCTTCTTCAATCGTTAAAATCGGGATATTTTGCCTCATGAGATCATGAAGCATTTCATCATCCAACGGTTTTATGAATCTTGCATTTATCACTTTTACGTGGATATTTTGCTTTTCGAGTTCCGCCGCCGCCTCCATTGCCATAGGGATGGTTGTACCAAACGTTATAATAGCTGCGTCTTTTCCTTCTTTCAACACTTCCCATGTGCCGATTGGAATCGTTTGCAATTCTTCATCTAGAGGAACCCCAAGACCATTCCCGCGCGGATATCGAAGAGCAATCGGTCCATCATTATACTCAATGGCCGTTTTCACCATATGTTGACCTTCATTTTCATCTTTTGGCATCATAATGACTAAATTCGGAATATGCCGCAAGAAGGCGATGTCAAATACACCTTGATGGGTATCGCCGTCTGCACCAACAAGCCCTGCCCGGTCGATGCCAATGAACACATTCAATTTTTGGCGTGCGATATCATGCAAAACTTGGTCATAAGCCCGTTGCAAAAATGTGGAATAAATCGCTAGAAACGGCTTCATTTTTTGTGTTGCAAGCCCCGCCGCCATTGTCGCTGCATGCTGTTCTGCAATGCCTACATCAAAAAAGCGGTCAGGGAAATCTTTTTGAATGCCTTCCATTTTAGAACCTACTGGCATCGCAGGGGTAATGGCAACAATTCGTTTGTCTTCCTTCATTAATTTTCTGACCGTCTCTGAAACTAAGCTAGACCAAGAAGGGCCTTTGGCATTGTTCTTTACAAAAGCGCCTGTTTCAATTTTATATGGCCCCGTCCCATGCCATGTTCCGATTTTATCTTCTTCCGCCGGCTTGTACCCTTTCCCTTTTTTCGTGACAACATGGACAAGCACAGGGCGGTCTTCTACTTTTTTTGCATACTCCAACGTTTTTTCTAAAGCGTCGAAATCATGGCCATCAATCGGACCCAAATATTTAAAGCCCATTTCCTCAAAAAACACGCCGGAAACGACTAAATATTTTAAACTGTCTTTTACACGGTCAGCGGCTTGAGCCAGTTTTCCTCCGAAAACTGGAACACGCTTCATTAATGATTCCAACTCTTCTTTTGCCTTTGAATATTCCTTGGCAGTTCTCAAACGACCTAGAATATTGTGCAATGCCCCTACATTTGGTGCAATGGACATTTCATTGTCATTTAGGATGACAATCATTCTTCGTTTGTCGTGGCCGATATGGTTCAACGCTTCTAATGCCATACCGCCAGTTAAGGCGCCGTCTCCGATAATGGGCACAATATAATTATTTTCCTTTTTGATATCCCGCGCAACAGCCATGCCCATCGCAGCAGAGAGGGAAGTGGAGCTATGGCCCGTTTCCCACTCATCGTGGACGCTTTCCGCCCGTTTCGGAAACCCGCTCAATCCCTTATATTGACGAAGGGTATCAAATTGCCCCGCCCTTCCTGTCAATATTTTGTGCACATAAGCTTGGTGTCCAACGTCCCATAACAATTTATCAAAAGGGCTATTAAAAGCTCGATGCAATGCAATCGTCAATTCTACAACACCTAAATTTGGTCCAATATGTCCGCCGGTTTTTGAGCATTTTTCAATTAAAAAATCTCGAATGTTTTGAGCAAGTTCTTCCAGCTGTTGTCTATTCAGCTTTTTTAAAAAGGATGGACCAGTAATTGTCGTTAAATCCATCTCTCACACACCTTTTCTTCAGTTTATTCACGTAGAAGTTTTCACTATTATAACAAGGGAAACTGTGTGGCAAAAGCAATTCATTTTGCATTTAATGATTTCGTGAAACAATATAGTTGGCAAATTCTCTTAAAAGCGTTGTATCTTCTGATAAACGATTCAATGCTTTCAATGCGAATTGGTAATGTTCCTGCAATTTTTGTTTTGCTCCATCCAGCGAAAGCAATGCCGGATATGTGCTTTTATTGCTTTCTTCGTCTTTTCCAGCCGTTTTTCCCAATTGTTCAGAAGTGCCTTCCACATCTAAAATATCATCTTGAATTTGGAATGCGATTCCAATATGATGGGCATATTCTATTAACGCTTCTCTTGCTTCTTTAGTTGCATCGGACAATATTGCTCCTGATTCAATGCTGAATCTTAAAATGGCGCCCGTTTTATTGCGGTGAATTTGCTCCAGTTCCGATAAATTCAACTCTCGATTCTCCCCATCTAAATCTAGCACTTGTCCACCAACCATGCCTTCCGCACCGCTTGCAATGCTTAATAAGTTAATGAGCTCCACTTTTTTCTCTGGGGAGACATTTTCCATTCTGGCTAACACGCCAAAAGCTAATGTGTTTAAAGCATCTCCTGCAAGGGTTGCCAGCGCCTCACCAAATACAACATGGTTTGTCGGTTTGCCGCGGCGCAATTCATCATTATCCATGCTTGGCAAATCGTCATGGATCAGGGAATATGTATGAATCATTTCCACAGCAGCCCCGACTGTATAGACTTCCTTTTGTTTATTATGAAACATTTCTGAAACCGCAACGACAAAAAGTGGGCGGATTCGTTTTCCTCCTGCTTTTAACGAGTATAACATTGAATCTTTCAATGCTTGCGGTGCATGGAGCCGCTCCACTTGGTCAACAATCTCCCGGTTAATCGCTTCAAGATGTTCGTTGATAAATTGCTTTAATCGATTGCTCATTCGTTTATTCCTCTCCATTAGTTGGTTCAAAAGGCTTTTTCTCGCCGTTTTCATTGACAATTGAAATCAATTGTTCTTCTGCATGCTGCAGTTTTTCGTGGCAAAATTTCGATAGTTCCATTCCTTTTTTATACAAATCAATGGCTTCCTCTAACGGAACATCTCCCTGTTCTAATCTTCGCACAATCTCTTCTAATTCAATCATTGCCTCGGCAAAAGTATGTTTAGTCATCATTTTCACCAACTTTTTCTCGAATTTCAATTACTTTGGCTTCCACAAAGCCATCATGGAACTGAACGGAAACTTCATCTTGCTTCTTCACTTGAGATATTGATTTAACGACCATACCATCTTTATATGTAACGCTAAAGCCTCTCTCCATGATTGTCAATGGATTTAGAGCTTGCAAGGTTCGAATGGCATATAAATAATGGTCTTTTTTTCGATTCAGCAGTTGAAAAGCTGACCGGGATAACATATTCGATAGTTGTTCCACTTGTTTTTTATAATAGACAATGGAATTTAAAGGAGAATGAATTTTTAATGCGCCATCCAATTGTGACAATTCATTTCTCTTTTTCATCAAGTACATTTGGCTTGCTCTCTGCAAATTCATATCCGCCTGAATGAGCCGCTCCGTAAAAGGGCGGTACAATCTCTCAGGATGAGATAAAGGATAAGATTCTTGCAGCTTCTTGAGCCGATTTCTTTCATAAATCAGCCTGCTTCTAACCATTTGATGCATCTGGGATTGAATGCTTAAAATCCGTTGATACAACTCTTGAATGTTCGGTACAGCAAGTTCTGCTGCAGCAGTTGGCGTCGGGGCGCGGAGATCAGCCACAAAATCAGCAATCGTTGTGTCGGTTTCATGCCCCACAGCACTGATAATCGGAATTCGGCTTTCAAAAATGGCTCTTGCTACGATTTCTTCATTGAAAGCCCATAAGTCTTCAATGGATCCTCCGCCCCTGCCGACAATTAACACATCGCAAAGACCATGCTTATTTGCCAGCTGAATATTTTTGGCAATGGATTCAGCCGCCCCAACCCCTTGAACGAGGGTCGGGTAGATGATGATTTCTGCCAAGGGATATCTTCTTTTAATAGTTGTGCAAATATCCCGGATGGCTGCACCAGAAGTTGCTGTACAAACACCTATTGTCTTTGGAAAGTTTGGAATCGGCTGCTTGAATCTAGGATCAAATAAACCTTCTTTATGTAATTTTTCTTTTAATTGCTGGAAGGCGATGTAAAGGCTTCCAATGCCATCTGGTTCCATGGAAAGTACATATAATTGATAAGAACCTTGAGCCTCGTAAACATTGACATCTCCACGTATAAACACTTGCATGCCATCTTCTGGTTTAAACTTTAATTGGCTTGCTTGAGAGCGGAACATGAGCGCATTGATTCGAGCAGCATCGTCTTTTAAGGTGAAGTAAATATGGCCGGATGGATGAATTTTCACGTTTGATAATTCACCTTTCACATAGACGTCGCGCAAATGGGGATCCGCATCAAATTTTCTCTTAATATATTTTGTTAAAGCTTTGACCGTTAAATAAGAAGATGGCATGAAGAATCTCTCCTTTTTAAATGGCTGTTATAGTACAAATATTACAACCAATAGAAAAGCTGTTTTCCTAGAAAAACAGCTTCCACATTTATTGTACCTGTTTCATCTTTATTTGTCGCCTAAAGTTTTTTCAGCTGATTTTACAGTATTATACAATAACATTGTAATCGTCATTGGGCCTACTCCACCTGGCACTGGTGTGATATAGGAAGAAATTGGTTCTACCTCTTCAAAATCCACATCTCCAACCAATTTGTTGTTTTCATCCCGGTTGATGCCTACATCAATCACAACAGCTCCCGGTTTTACATGCTCTTTTGTAATAAATTTTGGACGTCCAACTGCCGCCACTAATATATCTGCTTGTTTTGTAATGGAAGGCAAATCTTTCGTTTTAGAATGGGTATATGTAACCGTTGCATCTTTTTGCAGTAACAGTTGCCCCATTGGTTTGCCCACGATATGGCTGCGACCTACAACGACCGCATGCTTGCCTGCTATTTCAATTCCGGAATATTCTAATAGCTTCATTACGCCAAATGGAGTGCATGGCAAGAATGTATCTTGTCCAAGCATCATTTTCCCAACGCTCACCGGAGAAAAACCATCTACATCCTTTTCCGGTGAAATCGCAGCAATCACGTGATCTTCATTAATATGTTTTGGAAGTGGCAATTGCACTAAAATTCCATGGATATCCTTGCGCTCATTTAACGTCTGGATTTGTTCCAACAATTCTTCTTCCGTTGTATTCTCTGGCAATTTAATTACTTCGGAATAAATTCCGATTTCTTGACAGGAACGATGTTTGTTGCGAACGTATGTTTGAGAAGCAGGATCTTCACCAACTAAAATGACCGCAAGCCCTGGTGTGACTCCCTTATTCTTCAATTCAGCCACTTTTTCTGCAATTTCTTTTCGAATTTGTTGTCCGATTTCTTTCCCATTAATGAGTTGAGCCATTCTTATTTCCTCCCAATATCAGAGAATTGAAAAACATATATATTAAAATTATTGTTCAACAAATTTTGAGAGCACACCATTGACAAATTTGCTGGATTTTTCATCTCCATAAGTTTTGGCAAGTTCAATGGCTTCATCCAATACTACTGCTGGCGGCGTTTCTTCCATGTACTTCAGTTCATATAATGCCATTCGCAAAATCGTTCTTTCGATTTTTGGCAAACGATATAAAGACCAATTTTCCAATTTTTGTTTCAATCGTTCATCAATTTCTTCAAGATTTTTTGCCACGCCATAGACAAGCGTTTTGAAAAAAGGATTCAATTCCTGATCTTCTTCAAAAATATGGCTGATAGCTTCTTCTAAAGTTAAATCTGTATTATCAAGTTGAAATAAAACTTGCAACGCTTTCTCACGAATTTCGTGCCGCTTCATATTATAACTCCTTCATTTCTAACATTCGTACCTAATTATAACTATTGTTTTCAAAAAATACATTAGTAAATCACAATTTCTTAGAAATACAACATTTACTATTATAACATGACTACAAAAAAGAGTTCTGTTAGTATTGATAAAAAATTTTAAATTGAGCAGTGGAAAGCTCCATCCGTCTTTTTGGACAAATGGAGCTTAAAAAACAAATTACATATTGATTTTGTTTTCATGCTCAATATTTTTTGCCGTTTCTTTTGCCTGTTTAAAATCTCTTTGATAAAGCACTTCTTGCGCTTTTGTAAGCCCGTTGTTTTTCTCCGTCAATCTTTCATGAATCGGCTTTTTCATCATCTCTCTCCTTTCAAATGGTTTCCTCATTAGTTTGAGCTTCATTTGGAGAGATATTATTTAAAACTTCTTGCTGCATTGACTGCTTTTTTCCAGCCTTGATACAATTCTTCCCGTTTTTCTGCGCTCATCGTCGGCTCAAATCTGCGTTCCAAGTTCCAATGTTTTTCAATCTCTTCTTTGTTTTTCCAGAAACCAACAGCAATGCCGGCAAGATAAGCGGCTCCTAAAGCGGTTGTTTCATTGACAGATGGCCGCTCAACAGGCACATTTAAAATATCGGACTGGAACTGCATGAGCAGATTGTTTTTTACCACTCCGCCATCCACCCGCAAAGACTTTAATTGAATTTCTGAATCCGTTTCCATGGCGCTGCACACATCTTTCGTTTGATAAGCCAATGATTCCAGTGTTGCACGAATAAAGTGCTCTTTCGTTGTTCCCCGGGTCAACCCGAAAACAGCACCTCTCACATCGCTGTCCCAATACGGTGTTCCGAGTCCGACGAAAGCTGGTACGACATAAACGCCCTCAGTCGAATCGACTCTTTCTGCATATTTTTCGCTTTCGCTGGAATGCTGGAACATGCGCAGTCCGTCCCTTAACCATTGAATGGCAGAACCCGCTACAAAAATGCTTCCTTCCAAAGCATATTCCACTTTTCCATCAATTCCCCATGCGATGGTTGTCAGTAAACCGTGCTTCGATTTTACTGCTCTATCTCCGGTATTCATCAACATAAAGCAGCCTGTACCGTATGTATTTTTGACCATTCCAGGTGTAAAGCAGGCTTGGCCAAAAAGGGCTGCTTGCTGATCCCCAGCAATGCCGGCAATGGGCACCTCAACGCCAAAAAAATTCTTTTTGGAAACATAACCATAAATTTCGGAAGATGGCCTCACTTTAGGAAGCATGGCAATTGGCACATCTAATAATTCTAGCAATTCCTCATCCCATTTTAAATCATAAATATTGTACATTAAAGTTCTGGAAGCATTGGAATAATCCGTTACATGCACTGCCCCTTCCGTCAGTTTCCAAATAATCCATGTATCAATAGTGCCAAACAATAATTCGCCCTTCTCCGCTTTTTCCCTCGCACCATCCACATGATCCAAAATCCATTTCACTTTCGTACCGGAGAAATAAGGGTCTATTAATAAACCTGTTTTGTTTCTGAAAAGTTCAGCATGCCCATCTTCCTTCAACTTATCGCAAATTTCAGCTGTTTGTCTTGATTGCCAAACGATGGCATTGTAGATCGGATTGCCGCTCTTTTGATCCCATACAACGGTTGTTTCCCTTTGATTAGTAATTCCGATGGCAGCGATTTGTTCAGGCTGGATGTTTTTTTCCGTTAAAACTTGCGCAATAACAGCCAGGACAGAACTCCAAATTTCATTCGCATCATGTTCCACCCATCCAGTTTTCGGAAAATATTGTTTGAATTCCTGTTGAGCAATATGGACAACTTTCCCCTTTTGATTAAATAAAATCGCCCTTGTGCTCGTCGTCCCCTGGTCAAGAGCCAAAATATAGTTCTCCATAAAGTTTCTCCTTCCGCCATTTCCTTTAGATTTATGTATTTTATTCTCGATGATTTTTCATATTCCTTTTCGGAAAAGAAAAAATAAAAAACATCAAAGGATTCCAGAAAAGGTCATCCTTGATGTTGTTTGAAATTTATTTTTATATGGAAGATTCCTCTTCAGCATTTGTTTCAAATTGAATCGCTGTAATATGGACGTTGACTTCGCTTGTTTCGATGGAAGTCATATTATAAATCGCTTGTCGAATCGCTGTTTGAATGTCTTTTGCCACTTTTGGAATCGAATAGCCGAATTTTACCGTACAATAAACGTCGATAATGATTTCGCCTTCATCCGTAATCGCCGCTTTCACACCTTTGGAATGCACTTTTTTGCCGAAACGCTCCGCAACGCCAGAAGCAAAATTGCCGCGAGTCGATGCAACCCCTTCAACTTCATTGGTGGCAATCCCTGCAATCACTTCAATTACTTCAGGGGCCACTTCGATTGTTCCAAGTTCTTCTTTTCCGGAAGGAGCAGGTTGTACAAACGCTTTTCCAGACTTCTCAGCCATCTCTTTCATCCTCTCTTTTCTTTTCAAAACTGGCACTAAAACCATTGTGTTTATTATTATACAAAATTTTTTCACATACCTGTACAGAAACAAAGGAATTCATAGAAGTTTCTATGAATGTTCCTTGAAAACTTGGGCAAGGTATTCTAAAGATTGCTGTCTTTTCTTCTGGTCAAAGATTGGACAGTTCACCATAATTTCATCAATCGGTTTGTTTCTTTCGGAACAAAAGTCCATAATTTTGCGAAAAACGGTTTCTTTTGAACCAGCAAAGGTATATTTCAATGTGTGCATCACTTGTTGTTTCTCATAATCATTCCATAATAATTCCATATTGGCAGGAGGAGGCGTTTTCCCTTTTTTACCCCGAATCATTCGCAAAAATTGCTGATAGAGGGTGCTTGCCAAAAATTCCCCTTCTTCATCCGTTTCTCCTACAATGGCATTGATGCTGACCATCGTATAAGGGGATTGTAAATATTCTGAAGGTGTAAAATGGCGATGGTAGCAATCAATGGCATCATCTAATAAGTCTGGTGCAAAGTGGCTGGCAAAAGCAAAAGGCAACCCTAAAATGCCGGCAAGTCTTGCACTGTATAAACTGGAACCCAACAGCCAAATAGGGATGTTTAAGCCTTTGCCCGGCACGGCAATCACTGCCCGCTCTTCATCTTCAAAATAGCTCATCAATTCATCCACCAATTGATCAAATTGATAGGCGCCCGCTTCATCCCGTCTTAACGCTCTTGCAGTCAACATATCCGTTCCAGGAGCCCGGCCCAATCCTAAATCGATTCTTCCCGGGAACATGGATTCCAATGTTCCAAATTGTTCCGCAACAACTAAAGGTGAATGGTTAGGAAGCATGATACCTCCTGCACCGACGCGGATTTTATTCGTTGCCCCCGCCAAGTAGCAAATGAGAACCGCTGTGGCGGAACTGGCAATGCCCTCCATATTATGATGTTCTGCCACCCAATACCGATAATATCCACATTTTTCTGCTACTTGTATTAAATCCCGGCTGTGGCGAAAAGCATCCGCCGGAGTCTCACCTTCCAAAACAGGAGCCAAATCAAGGACGGAAAATTTTGGAGACATCTATTCCACTTCCTTTCTATGCATAACAAAAGTATAAACTTATCCAATTCTTTTGACTAATATTTTTCCAATAAAGGAAAATTTCTGATTGCGCTTATAATCTACTAGCAAATCCATTTTAGATTATGGAGAATGATGGAGCAAATATTCTAACTGCAATCGTTGATGACATAGTTTTAGTAATTTCTAGAATTTCCTGTTTATTTGCAAAAAAAAAGAGCCTCCCTTAGGAAGACTCTTCTATTACCATCAGTTTTTCATTGTTTCTTTTTTCACATTAAGCACATCGTTTTCTTCAAGGAATTTCGTATTGAATTTTCCTGATTTAAACACTTCGTTATCCATTAATGCTAAATGGAAAGGAATTGTTGTATGGATACCAGGTCCTTCCACAACAAATTCGCTTAATGCACGTTTCATGCGGGCAATTGCTTCTTCACGAGTATCCGCATGGACAATTAATTTTGCCACCATGGAATCGTAGTATGGCGGGATTGTGTAGCCAGGATACACCGCAGAGTCAATGCGCACTCCAGGGCCGCCAGGTGTAATATATGTTTCAACTGTACCAGCAGCTGGCATAAAGTTTTTGTATGCGTTTTCTGCATTGATGCGGCATTCAATTGCCCATCCTTTTAATTGAATATCTTCTTGTTTAATTGTTAATTTTTCGCCAGAAGCAATTAATAATTGTTGTTTTACTAGATCGATGCCAGTAACCATTTCAGTAACTGGGTGTTCTACTTGGATACGCGTATTCATTTCCATGAAGTAGAACTTGTCCTCTTTATAATCGTAAATAAATTCGATTGTACCAGCACCTTCATAGCCGCAAGCTTTTGCCGCTTTTACTGCCGCTTCACCCATCTCAGCACGTCTTTCTGGTGAAAGGGCAGGAGATGGAGCTTCCTCTACTAATTTTTGCATACGGCGTTGTACTGTACAGTCACGTTCTCCTAAATGGATTACATTTCCATACGCATCTGCCAATACTTGGATTTCGCAGTGACGGAAGAACTCGATGTATTTTTCCAAATATACACCAGGATTTCCGAAAGCTGCTTGAGCTTCTTTTTGAGTAATTTCAATACCTTTTACTAATTCTTCTTCCGTACGAGCAACACGGATACCTTTACCGCCACCGCCAGCAGTTGCTTTAATGATGACTGGATAGCCTATTTCAGCTGCCCATTTTTTACCTGTTTCAATATCAGGAACAATGCCTGTACCAGGAACAAGAGGCACTCCAGCTTTTTGCATTTCCGCTCGGGCAACGTCTTTTATACCCATGATGTGAATGGATTTAGAAGAAGGTCCAATGAATTTAATTCCCGCATTTTCACATGCTTCCGCAAAGTCAGCATTTTCAGCAAGGAATCCATAACCCGGATGGATTCCATCAGCACCTGTTTTTTCAGCAACACTTAATACAGCTGGAAAACTCAAGTAGGAATCTTTTGATAATTTTGGACCAATGCAGTATGCTTCATCCGCAAGTTTTACGTGCAAAGCATCCCGGTCAGCTTCAGAATAAACAGCTACTGTTTGAATTCCTAATTCTTTACAAGCGCGAATAACTCGAACCGCAATCTCGCCACGGTTAGCGATTAATACTTTTTTTAACATTTAGGTAGGCACCCCTTACATTACTCTGTAGGTTTCACTAGGAATAGTGGTTGTCCAAATTCAACAAGTTGTTCGTTTTCTACAAGGATTTCAACGATTTCGCCTTTTACTTCTGCTTCGATTTCGTTGAATAGTTTCATTGCTTCAACGATACAAACCACTGTATCTGGCTCTACTTTGTCACCTACTTGTACATATGGAGGTGAATCTGGAGATGGAGCACGATAGAATGTTCCTACCATTGGAGATGTAATTTTATATAGTGTAGGATCATCTAATTTGCTTGATTTTTCAGCTGGAGCAGCTGCTTTTTCTTCTTGTTTTACTTCCACTTTTGGTTCAGCTTTTGGTTCTTCTTTTGGTTGTGGTGCTGCTTGTGGCTGAGCTTGTTGTACAACAGCCGGTGCTTGTGGAGTAATAACTTCTGTCACAACACCTTTATTTTTCTTTAATTTCAATTTTGCACCATCTACTTCATAAACAAATTCGTCAAGAGATGATGAGTCAACGAGTTTAATAATCTCACGAAGTTCTTGTACTTTAAACAAGATAGACACCCCTTCTTTTTTTTCAGTACAATAAACATTTTATATCCTTTCGACAAAATTTGAAACAATATTTTTAATTTTTCTATAAAACGCGCAAAAAACAGTGCATTCGTTGCGTAAACGAAGCACTGCGCGCCTTCTGTTATAGAACATACTTTTCATCAATATTATTATTTTAATAATAATTTGATTGAACACTTACTGTCACATTACTAATATCTTCTACTTTTTGGCGAACAAGATAAATAATTTCATCTGCTTGAGATTTTGAAATTTCATCTGATAACACTGTTACTGTCACTTTATCATCCTGAACATGGACTAATGCATCGGAATAGCCTAAGGATTCAATAAGCATTTCCAGCATTGCTTCTGCTGATTCTTTCTTAATGAGCTCATTCATTTCATTAAAAGCTTCATTCTTTTCCTCTGTACTTAAATCATCGGATGCAATTTTTTGTGTCAACTGCTCTCTTAATTGGCTTCGTTCATTAGCAATTTCCATTCTCAAATCCTCAAATAAATGGCTTTCTGATACAGTAGTCGTTGTTGTTTCTTCTTTATCAACGCTTGTCAATGTTGTTTCTTCAAGTGTTCCATCCGTAAAGATAGTCATTAAATTCACATTGCGATTTGGTTCAAATACATAATACACTGAAATCACAGCCGCTAAACTTAATAATGTTAATAGCCATACTGTTCTTCTTTTAACCTTCATTGTTCATCTCCTTTACTTTCCATCGGTACAATCATAATTCGATGAGCAGGCATTTGCATGACTTTGCTGACCGTTTCAAGAAGCTGCCTTTGAATTGCTGGATTTTTGGCCCCTTCCGAAACGATGAGCAATCCTGATATAGTAGTGGTTTGATTGGTTGAGCGGAAATAGTTGCTTAATGTCTCATTGGATTTCGATGGGTTTTCATCATAATGAAAGTAAACCTTTACTTTTCCAACACCTTCTATTTCACTTAAAGCTTGTTCAAGTCTACCTTCAGGCGAAAGAGTTTCAAACCCGCTGGCAGAATCACTTGTTGATGAAATGTACAGAATGAACGCTAGAACTGCAATCGGAATGATTAAGAAGTTTAACTTTGTCCATTTCTTTTCCACCTCACGTTCTTAGCGCCCCCTTTCCCTAATGTTCAAAACATTGTATGAAGAAAGTACAAGCTCTATGCTTTATAGATTTAGAAAATCTAACAAAGTGGTGATGACGATTAAAAAGGTTGCTAGTTTGACATAAACCATAATCTCACTTTCACCAGCGAGCAGCAGCAAACATTTTCCAATTAATATAATGGCGATTAATTTGATCAAAAACTTTTCCCCACCCCTAGCTGCAAGATAATCATAAAGATGAGCCACATGAAGACGAAGGCAATCCCCAACAAAATGGCGGATGCACACAAGATGAGCAGCGACTTTCCAATATCATCAAGAAACCCACTGATCGTTCCTCCTGAAAATGGCTCTACAATGGCAGCCAAAATTTTAAAAGTCATGGCGTGAATCAAAAGCTTTCCAGCAGGATAAAAAGCAGCCATCCAAAAGGCGGTCATAGCGCTGAATCCTGCAAAAGTAGTTGCTGCCGATTGGTATTTTTGGAATATTGAAAATCCTTCCACTATTAATGAACCAACAATCGGAATTGTCTGTTCAATCACCTTTTTTACAGGGCTTGCAATGGCTTTATCCACCGTAAAAAAGGCCACTCCCGCAAAGGATAAAAAGGCAACTAACAATAGAAGCGATGCGGTAATTAGCGTCATTACCGTGCCGCGGATTAAATCCGAAGCTTTTGAGAAGGACATTTCCCCAATAAATCTTGTACAAAAGTCAAGCAACATGGCGATTACAATTCCCGGAAGCAATACCTTTTGGCAAAGCAATATCAAAAATTCAAAAATGGCAATGACAATCGGGCTCCAAGCAATAAAGGAAAACACTGCATTTAACACAACGATAATCGACATTAAGATTGGAGTGATAGATAAAAAGAAGTCACTCGCAATATTCACAATATCTCCCATTAAACTGAACGCTTCCATTACAGTTTGTCCAAGTGTCAACACGAGGACAACAATGAATAAAGTATCTCCCCATTTTTTAAATTGCGGTACAAAGGCTTCCAAAGTGAGAAACAATATGGAATAGGTGAGGACCAATATGATCGATTTGCCTGCAATTTTTAATGGATCGAGAAAAATATTTAATAGTTCATCCATGTGAAAGCCCCTTATTGAAGCTTATCTAATATTGAGGTAAAGCTTGACAGCACTTTTGCAAATTCATTAACCCAATAAGTGAGCAATACGATCCGGACCGAAAACATCACAAATTCCCCCATCGTCTCATGCTCCCGTTCTTCGAAGAGCATTTTAAAAAATATCCCTAATTGATAGAACAGAGCTGAATAGACGAGTTGAGGAACATAGGGCACTGAATTTACATAGGAGAGGATTTGTCCAATTAATGGAAGTACAGATTGGGATATAAGAAAATGCAATATAATAAAGAAGAAAATGATGGCAATGAGTGAATAAAGTTTTGGAACCGTTTCTTTAATCAGTATTAAAATCAGTAGTAAAATTACGGCATACACTAAAATCGTCATCGCTTAATTCGTCAGCCACTGGAAAAATAACATTATTTCGCCGAAAAAAAGCCGTAAGAATCTGATCAGTTCTGCAGCCATATATAAATATGCGATGAAGAATATATAGAACGTAAATTCCTTCTTCCCTACTTGATCGAAAAAGACGTGCAGCAGTGCTATGATTAGTCCTACTCCTGCCACCCTTAATACGTCCTGTAATTCCATTTGACTCCTCCTTGTGAAAGCAATATATGAGCTTGTTCAATTAAATAGACCAAGAACCTAAAAAAAATGGACGTGCTTTTCACGTCCACAAAATCTTTCATCCCCAATAAAAAAAGGACGCAAAGAGCGCGTCCTTGAACATTGCATTCCATTAGTTGGCACGAGATACATAAGAGCCATCAGAAGTGTTGATCACTAATATATCGCCTTCGTTAACGAAGAATGGCACTTGCACCACAAGACCAGTTTCAAGAGTAGCAGGTTTTGAACCGCCTGAAGCTGTATCTCCTTTAATGCCTGGTTCTGTTTCAACCACTTTTAATTCTACTGTGTTTGGAAGTTCAACCCCAAGCATTTCGCCTTGATAAGTCATGATGTAAACTTCCATATTTTCTTTTAAGAATTTCAACTCATAGTCGATTTGGTTCGCATTTAATTCGATTTGTTCATAAGATTCCATGTCCATGAAAACATGAGATTCGCCTTGTGCATATAAATATTGCATTTTGCGGTTTTCAATCATCGCTTTTTCCACTTTTTCACCAGCGCGGAACGTTTTTTCTACAACGTTCCCGTTGCGCAAGTTGCGCAATTTGGAGCGGACAAAAGCTGCACCTTTACCAGGTTTTACGTGTTGGAAGTCAAGTACACGATATAATTCTCCATCAACAATGATTGTTAACCCTGTGCGAAAATCGTTCACTGAAATCATCAATATTCCTCCATCATTATAAGATAATTAATTCTTTCGGCGAATGAGTCAATCTTTCATTGCCAGTTTCCGTAATGACAATATCGTCTTCAATTCTTACTCCACCAATACCCGGCAAGTAAACGCCCGGTTCGACCGTCACTACCATATTCGGCTCTAAAACTTGCTCGGAACGGTAAGACAAGTTCGGACCTTCATGGACTTCTAAACCTATTCCATGACCTGTAGAATGGCCGAAAGCCTCACCATAGCCTCTTTCTGCCAAATAATCCCTTGCAATTTTGTCCGCTTCGATGCCTTTCATGCCCGGTTTGATTTTTTCAATAGCCAACAATTGGGCTTCTAACACCACGTTATACATTTCAACCAATTTTGCACTTGGCTGTCCAACGGCAATTGTTCGCGTCATGTCGGAAACATAGCCGTTATATATTGCACCGAAATCGAGGGTGACAAAATCGCCTTTTTCGATCACTTTATCTGTGGCAACACCGTGAGGCAATGCGCTTCGTAGACCACTTGCCACAATGGTATCGAAGGAAGAAGACGATGCACCTTGCTTGCGCATGAAAAATTCCAGCTCATTCGATACTTCTAGCTCAGTTACGCCAGGTTTAATAAAGTTTAAAATGTGTGAAAATGCAGCATCAGCAATTTCACATGCAACCTTTATAATCTTAATCTCTTCATCGGTCTTAATCAAGCGAATTTTTTCAATTACACCGGATAATGGGACAAGTTCCACATTTAATACTTTTTCATAGGATTCAAATTCTCCGTAAGTCATTGTATCTTTTTCAAAACCTAAAGTTTTGATTTTCCATTCATCTGCAATTTTCGCTACTTCCTTTAGTATGGAAGATTCCTGCTGAATAATGCGAAAGTCTTTCACTTGTTTTTTTGCCTGTTCTGTATAGCGAAAATCCGTAATGAATACCGCATCGTTTTTGGATACAACGGCTGCCCCGCTTGTTCCAGTAAACCCTGTCATATAACGGCGGTTGTACGGATTTGTAATAAGCATTGCATCCACTTGACGGCTTTCTAATTCTTTTCTTAATTTTTCAATTCTTTTCATCCTATTGTTCCTTCCTTATCTTGTAAAAACTTGCGCAATGCCAATTCATATCCAAAAGTTCCTAACCCACAAATTTGTCCGATACATTCGGCTGCAAGAAGGGATTTATGACGAAATTCTTCCCTTTTATGTATATTGGAAATATGAACTTCAATAACCGGGACCTTTACGCTTGCAATGGCGTCTTTTAAGGCAATGCTTGTATGCGTATAGGCTCCCGGATTAAAAACGATGCCATCGATTCCAACATCTTCCGCCTCATGAATCCAATCAATTAACTCCCCTTCATGATTGGACTGTTTAAATTCAATCTCTGCGTTGAATTCTTTCGCCAAGGCAACACATCGTTCTTTTACATCTTCCAGCGTTTCCGTTCCGTAAATTTCAGGCTCCCGTTTGCCCAGCCGATTCAAATTCGGCCCGTTCAACACTAATAATTTCATGCACAAGTCCCCTTTTTTTAAGAAAATTCCATTTTTATTTTATCACAGACTCCTTGTACGGCAACCTATTTCGTTCCAGTTGCGCTTGATAATGGAAGGAAGCCGTTTCAAAAATAAATCTTGCGGTGATAACCACCATGACAATAAAAGGAATTGATAGTTTTTTAAAAGAGTATAATTCGGCAGGCAAATCATAGATGAACCATTCTGCAATGACAGCAATCAACCCTCCAATAACTAAGGAAGTGATAAATGCAGGCACTTGATGAACATATTGCATGATTAAGTAAATAATAAAATTGATCAGAAAAATTACGACGGCCAAAAACAGCCAACTAATAAAGGGGTGGCTTTCTTCAAACAGATAATACTTTTTTGCAAACCCAATAGGATTCCAGTCTATGAAATGGAATACGGATAGCATTTTTATACTCGCTGTAAGAAAAATGGAACCGAACAAACTAGTAATGAAGGCCAAATACAACATAATTCCCACTCCTTTTTTTATATATTTTTTCCATTATGGAATTTTCCTATGCGTAACCGTAGTACTTTTGAAGAAAATTTAGTAAAATGAAAAAGTTAGTAGAATGAAATTTTGTTAGAGAGTGGTGTCAGCATTGAGCAATCAAACACCTATATATGGAGGACAGGCACTTTTGGAAGGTGTCATGTTTGGGGGAAAAGAACATACCGTTTCTGCCATTCGCCGAAACGATCAATCCATCGAATATTACTATGCGAAAAAAGAAACAAAACCTTGGATGCAGAAGTTGAAAAAAATTCCTTTTATACGAGGCAATATTGCCATCATTGAATCGGCAGGAATTGGTTCAAAACATTTACAATTTGCAAGCGAACGCTATGACGTAGATCCGGGGGAAGAACAAGAAGGCGCAGAGTTATCGAAACTGGAAATGATTTTTGGTGTGGCTATTGTCGGCGTCCTTTCCTTTCTGTTTGGAAAATTTGTCTTTACGCTCGTTCCGGTATTTCTTGCGGAATTATTTTCGCCATGGGTTACTGGAAAATACCCGCAAATCTTTTTAGAAACAGGCTTTAAACTTGTTTTGCTTCTTGTTTATTTATATTTAATCTCATTGACTCCAATTATTCGCCGAGTGTTCCAATACCACGGCGCAGAACATAAAGTGATTAATTGCTACGAAAACGGCCTTGAATTGACCGTTGAAAACGTTCAAAAACAATCCAGATTGCATTACCGTTGCGGCTCCAGCTTTATCTTGTTTACGGTCATCATCGGAATGTTCATTTATTTATTCTTCCCGGTTGACCCATTATGGTTCCGCGTCGTCATTCGCATTTTGCTGATTCCGGTTGTCATCGGCGTTTCTTATGAAGTGCTGCAATTTACCAATTCTTTAAGAGATGTTCCGGTGCTTTGCTATTTAGGCTATCCTGGATTATGGCTTCAATTATTAACGACAAAGGAACCGGAAGACGATATGGTGGAAGTATCCATCGCATCATTTAAAAAGCTTCATGAAATTGAGAAAAATCCAGAAATCATTACAGAGCTTCACCATGACTAAGAAAAAGGCTTAGAAGTTGATTTTTCAGCTTCTAAGCTTTTTTAATAAAAAAAACACAACACCCACTTTTCTAAGTGTGTTGTGTCATCATACAAAAGTTAAATAGGATGCCCACTTTCCTCATAAACACATCGCCCTTTGCAATAGGTTGCAACAATCGTATGGTGAAATGTTTCACCTTCATAAACGGTCGCTTTATGTTTCGCAAAATGATTTTCCTGTGTCACTGTAAACGGCTTTTTTGCCACAATGGTGAAATCCGCATCACACCCGACTTCTAAACGGCCTACCCTTTCATGTTGAAAACGTTTTGCTGGATTAGCACTCAGCCACTTGGCTACATTGACATAGGAAACTTGATGTTGGTCGCATAATGTCAACAAGGCAAGAAGTGTAAATTGTCCACCGTTGATACCTCCCCATGCTTCAAAGAAATTCTGATTCTTTAAGTCTTTCATCCAAGGGGGACATGGGGAATGGTCGGATGCAACCATGTCGATTTGGCCATTCAAGAGACAATCCAACAATTGTTTGCGCTCCTTTTCCGGCCGTAAAGGAGGCGCACATTTTGCTAGTACTCCGCGCTCGTTCAATGCTTCATCATTAAACCATACATAATGGGGGCATGTTTCAACCGTCACATCCATTCCGCGTGATTTTGCCTCTTGAATCAATTCCACTGCTTTAGCGCTAGAAATATGAACAAAATGTAGGGAACATCCTGTCAACTCTGCAAAATAGAGCGCACGATGGACCGCTTCCACTTCAGCTATAATAGGACGCGACTCCGCATAATCTTGAGGCGTTGTTTTTCCTTTCTTCCGTTTTTCCCGCTGCATAAAATCCGTTAATTCATTGCTTTCCGCATGCAATGCTAAAATTTTTCCGAGGCGGGCAATTTCACGCATACCTTCAAGCAATGTTTCCTTTTCCACTGACGGAAAAGGTTCAAAGCCGGAATTGGATAAAAACGCTTTAAATCCAACAACCCCTTCTTTCGCAAGAGCTGCCAACTGCTGGACATTTCCCGGGACAAGGCCTCCCCAAAAGTAAGGAGGAATAATGCTCTTTTCCTTTGCTAGCTCTTTCTTTAAACGAAGGGCTCCAACATCAATAGTCGGGGGATTGCTGTTTAGCGGCATTTCAAAATAACGGGTAATGCCGCCTGCTGCAAGTAAGCGGGAACCAGTCTCAAATCCTTCCCATTCTTCGTTTCCGGGTTCATTGAAATGCACATGCACATCAATTCCGCCCGGGAAAATCAAATTTCCTTGAGCATCGATTGTTTGGACAGCTTCCCCTAAATTTTTGCCAATCGCACAAATGGCCCCATCCTTTACAGCTAAGTCGGCCAAAATAACTTCCTTCTCACAAACAAGTTTTCCGTTTTTCACTAACAAATCAAACATTGGCATTCTCCTTTGCCGCAATCGGGGCTTCATAATAATCAAGGGCTGCCTGCAATCCTTCACCCCGATGTATAGTTGCCCCCGCACGTATTAGACAAGCTTCCAGTGCAGATAATACGGATAATATATTTTCTTTTCGGCAGCTGTAACCCATCGTTCCGATACGCCAAATTTTACCATGTAAAGGCCCGAAAGAAGAAGCGATTTCAACGCCAAACTGCTCAAGCATCATTTGCCGCACCCAATCTCCATCGATTCCAAGAGGTATTTTGACGCAAGTGACCGTCGGAAGTTTATGATGTTCATCGCCAAATATTTCAAGCCCCATCGCTTTCAACCCTGCTATAAGCGCCTTTTCGTGGTATTGGTGGCGGCCGAATCGTTCATATAAACCCTCTTCTAATACAAGTCGAAGCCCTTCCCTCAGTGCGTAAAGCATCGATGTTGCTTCCGTATGATGGTTTAATCTTCTCGGACTCCAATAATCTTGCAGCATGGCCAAATCGAAGTAGTTGCTATGGATACGGTTCTTCTTGTTTCCCAATGCTATATCCTCTGCCGTTGCAATGCCCGCTTCGACTTTTTTTCGGGATAAAATAATTTTTTCGATGCGGTCATTATAAGTAATCGGTGCCATGCCCGATGGAACAGATAAACATTTTTGCGTGCCGCCAATCACTCCATCTAAACACCATTCATCCACCATTACATTGGCCCCTCCAATGGATGCCACCACATCGACAATTAATAGTACATCTAATTCGCGGCATGCAGGCCCCAGTTCATTGAGCGGCTGCATACATCCTGTAGAGGTTTCGCCATGTACAATGGCAACGATTTTCGGCTTTACTTCCTTTACTTTGGCAATGATTTTCTGCTGGTCAAACACTTCGCCCCATGGACATTCCATCGTATATACATCGGCTCCGTAACGTTCACAAATTTCAACAAGCAAATGGCCGAACCGTCCAAAAATGGGAATAAGCACTTTATCCCCTGGTTCTATGACGCTGCAAAGCAAGGCTTCAATGCCGGAACGGGAAGAACCATCAATGGGGAATGCCCAATGATTTTTCGTTTGGAACAATTCCCTCAGCATTTCCATCACTTCATTCATAATATCTGTAAAACAAGGATCAAATTGCCCTAAAATAGGGGTGCTCATTGCCTGCAAAACACGAGGGTCCACCTCCACCGGCCCAGGCGTCATAATAGTGCGTTTTGGGACTTGCAAAGGTTTCATTTTCATGGATTACACGCCCTTTCAATATGCTAAATAGTATAAAATGTCCTGCAATAAACGGACCCCATTCTCTAGTTCCTTCGCTTCAGTAAATTCCAATGGCGAATGGCTGATTCCGTTGCGGCTAGGAACAAAAAGAAGAGTTGTGGGGACATGCTTGGCAAATACTTGGGAATCATGCCCTGCCCCGCTTACCATTTCAATGGCCTTCAACTTGCGTTTCTTCGCCAGCTGCATTGCCACTTTTTGCATTTTTTTATCCAACGGCACCGGTTCATCCATAGCAAAAAGTTCCGTTTGATGGGTGACGTTCCATTTTTTATCGATATCCTTCAAAATACGGTGCATTTCCTTTACAAATTGATCGATGACTGTCTGGTCATGATGGCGTATATCAATCGTAAAACATACCTCTCCTGCAATGGCATTGGAAACATTTGGTTTAGCCTTTATCATGCCGACCGTTGCCCGCAAATCCGGAGCATATTTTTCACTCGCCAAAGAAGTCAACCTCGTAATGGCATTGGCGGCGCTTACCATTGCATCGCTTCTGCCAGCCATCTCCGTAGTGCCCGCATGATTCGTCTGGCCAAAAAAGGTAATCATGTAGCGCTGCTGCCCAACGATATGCGTCACGATGCCAACTTGTTGTTTTTTTTTTCCAATATCGGACCTTGCTCAATATGTACCTCCACAAAATGGACGATATCAGAACGTTTCAAGGATTGATAATTTTCTAAAGGAAAACCGGCTTCTCTCATTGCATCTTGAAATAAAATATCATCTGCATCCCTTACGCCTTCAATATCCGACAAATCATATTCCCCCACAATATTTTTAGACCCCCAAAAAGTCAGCGGAAAACGGCTGCCTTCTTCTTCGCAAAGGGAAACTACTTCCAACGTTTTTTTGGGAGGCCCATAGGTGGAAAGGAGCCTTTGCACTGCCAACAAGCTTGCTAACACTCCGTATGCCCCGTCATATTTTCCTCCTTGCACAACCGTATCAATATGCGAACCGGTTAAAATTACTTCATTCGGTTTTTCAGTGCCTGTGATTCGCCCAAACAAATTTCCTACAGAATCACAATAAGCGGTCAATCCAGCAAGGGCCATTTTTTGCTGCAAGGCTTGCTGCGCCTTTTGCCACACATTGCTATATAGTAAACGGGTAACGCCGCCTTCTTCGGTTTTCCCAAATTGAGCTAACCACTCAATCAATGATTCGATGGTCCATTCATGTTCTAAGTGGATGGAAGAAAGTTGTTCATGTATCATGTTTTTTCCACCTTTCATGGTTGATTAGCTCAAATTTTAAAGAATGATTTCACCATCATCACTGGTAGAACTGCTAAAAAAGCATAAATTTTTAGATAATTTGCACAATCACTCTTGGCGAATCTTCTTTTCTATGTTAGATTTTCTTACATAAGTATTTTTTTAGTTGAATGAAGGAGCGTGATGCCATGGACATTGCCCAATTATTAAATCAAAAAGAATTACAGCCTATTAAGATTGTTGCCGGCAAAAGGGCGAAACATCGACAAATCCGCACCATCACCATGATGGATGCTCCAGATATAATCCCATATTTAAATCCAGACCAATTTATCATTACGACTGCCTACCATTTAAAAAATAACTTAGCTTATTTTAAAGAATTGATTATCGAAATGGCGAAAAAGGAATGTGCGGGTATCGGCATTAAAAAAAATCGGTTTCTTTACGAATTTCCGAAAGATATTTTGGAACTGGCAGATGAGCTGGAAGTGCCTTTTATTGAATTGCCGGAACATTTATCCCTCGGTGAGATTAACTTGATTGTCACTCAGTTTATTTTGCATAGCGAGGCTGCCTTATTGACCTATGCAATGAATGCCCATCGCCAATTTACGGATATTATTTTTAAAGGGCAAGGAATCAACCAGTTAGTGAAACATTTGTCCTCCCTCATCAAACGGGAAGTCTACTTAATCAATTCGTATTTGCGCCCCTACCACTCATCTCAACAATACATTCAAGCCTTAGCATCCATCCAAAAAATGATGGAGCACCATTTCGAAATCCCGATTTTTTCAACTTCTTCTTGGCACTTTTCATTGCTAGACAATCGGAGTACCTACTCTTTTTTCCCCATCAACATTAATTCTGGAAAGCATTTTTTATTGATTGAAGGCATGGTTGAACCAAACGATACACAGCTGCGTTTATTAATTGAACAGGCTATTAATGTACTGTCTTTTGCCATCTTGCAGGAAAAAGCCTTGCAGCAGCAAAAGCGAAAAATCCGCAATCAGCAATTTTCAGACTTGCTGGAGATTCCGCAAATCACCAATGATACGATTAAAAGCAAAGCGGAAGAACTTCATATTCCGTTACTTCAGGCGTATGTCTGCATCGTTGGGCGGCTAAGACATATCGGCAACTTGCATCCTTATCAAATGCAGCAATTGCTGGACCAAATTCATAGTTTTTGCGAGGAATCGCTGCAAAGCCCTTGGATTCATATGCACATTTTTACAGTGAAAAACGACCTTGTCTTTTTATATGAACTGCAATATCCCGAAATGGATTTTAAATTATTCATCACTGAGTTATTTAAAGAACTTTCCATGTCCATTAAGCAATATTTCCACCAAACAATATCATTTGGAGCCAGCAATATGATTCCAAACTTTTTCGACATCCACCGGGCTATGAAAGAAGCCCAAAGTGCCGTACATTTTATCAGCCCTCAATCCCCGCTTATATCCTTCTATACCATTAAAGAAATAGACGAGCTGCTTCAAATGATTCCAGAAAATGATTTAAGGAACTACCAACAAATGATTTTTAAACCATTGCTTGCTTTGCCGATGGAAGAACAGCAAATCTTATTTGAAACGTTGTATGAGTATTTAGAAAATCATTGCCAAATTTCTGAGACAGCGAAAAAGCTTTTTGTCCATCGCAATACGGTGATTTACCGGTTGGAAAAATGTAGCGCACTTCTCCAAAAAGATTTGAAAGATCCGGAAGTAACCATCCAACTTCGCCTAGCTTTGCGCATCCGCAATCATCTCATTTTAGAGCAATAGTTTAGTTACCCTATCCAAACAGGGCAAAACCATTCGTTATTTTCTCCAAAGACATAGATGAAATTCTTATTTATTTTTGATAAAAGATGACATAAAAGTTGAGTCGTCTTAGTTTTTACAGTTTATATTGGGAGGTTGTTGAAATGGCCACATTACAAGACATTAATCAATTCACGGAAGAACAATTTGTAGAAGTATTTGGTGGAATCTTTGAAGATTCTCCATGGATTGCGGAAAAAGCGGCTCAATTAAGGCCTTTTCCATCCATGGAGAGCGCTTTTGAAGCAATGCGCAATATTGTGGAAAAGGCTAGTGAAGAAGAAAAAGAGAAGTTAATTTTAAAACATCCAGAGCTTGCTAGCCGCATCTCCATGAGCAATTATTCCCAAAAGGAGCAAGCTTCTGCCGGCCTTCATTCGCTCACTTCTGAAGAATTCGAAACGATGACGAAACTAAACAAACAATATAAAGAAAAATTCCAGTTTCCTTTTATCATTTTCGTTGCGGGTCTTGATAAACAGTCTATTATGAAAGCTATGGAATCGAGGCTTCAAAACAACAAAACTGTCGAATTCCACACAGCCCTAAATGAAATCTATAAAATTGCACGGAACCGTTTTAACCAGATTGCTGCATCAGATTAAAAAAGAAAGGATGAATTTTGGATGCCTTCACTTTCTACCCATGTATTGGATTTAGTTCATGGTAAACCTGCGCAAAATGTAAAAATTGAGCTTTATTGCAGAACGGAAGAAAAAGAATGGAAGCTTGTCAAAACCGTCACAACCAATGCGGACGGGCGCACCGATGAAAAACTGATCGCAGAGGATGATTGGCAGCCTACTACTTATCAACTAGTCTTTTATATTGCCGACTATTTTCAATCTTTGCAGACTCCCCTTGCTAATCCCCCTTTCCTAACTACTGTTCCAGTGCAATTTACGATGGAAGAATGCGGCGGCCATTACCACGTCCCACTGCTCGTTTCTCCATGGGGTTATCAAGTTTACCGCGGCAGTTAGCACCCTTTGTTAAACCTCTACAATACTTGCAACATTATTAGTCATATTATCTAAATGTTTTTCTGAAAATTCGTGATAATATGCAATTTAAACAATTCTGCATAAAGGAGATGTAGCCAATGAGTTTACTACAGCTAAATAAACAAGTACTGTCCGATTTATCCTCCATTTCACTCAGCAAAAAAGAATGGGTAAAGCCAAAATTGACTAAGGAAGGGCATGTTTACGATGTGGTCATTGTGGGCGGGGGTCAAAGCGGGTTAGGAACTGCTTTCGGTTTAATGCGGGAGCGGATTACGAATTTCCTTGTCATCGATGAAAATCCGGAAGGCTTTGAAGGCCCTTGGATTACTTACGCCCGCATGTATACACTCCGCACCCCAAAAGAACTTCCTTCCATTGACTTAGGAGTGCCCTCTCTAACGTTCAAATCATGGTATATCGCAAAAAATGGTGCCGAAGCTTGGGAGAAGCTTGATAAAATTCCCCGCACCGATTGGATGGAGTATTTAAAATGGTATAGAAACGTGCTGAAGATTCCCGTAAAAAATGAAGTGAAACTGGACCTTATTGAACCGACTGATGAAGGATACCATAAACTCCATGTTATCGAAAAAGGTGAACAAAAGGTTATACTCGCAAGAAAAGTGGTATTGGCCACAGGCATACAAGGCGGTGGAGAATGGCATGTGCCAGCATTTATCAAAGAATTGCCAAAACATTTATATGCCCACACGTCTGAACAAATCGATTTTCAGCAGTTGAAAGGAAAACGGATTGGAATTTTAGGCGGCGGTGCGTCAGCCTTTGACAATGCCAACTATGCTCTATTGCATGGGGCGAAAGCAGCGCATGTGTTTATTCGCCGCAAACAAATGCAAAGAATCAATCCGATTCGCCACCTGGAACATTCAGGCATCATCGAACGCTTCCATACATTATCCGATATTGAAAAATACGCTGTCATCTCCCATTTCTTTAAATACAATCAACCTCCGACGAATGATACTTTCCAGCGTGCGGCAAGCTTCCCTGGTTTTGCACTCTTTACAGATTCCCCATGGCTTTCCGTTGAACCGACAATAAATGGCGTTAAAGTCGTAACCCCTCACGATGAATACGAATACGATTTTTTAATTATTAGCACCGGTCTTATTTCAGATCCAAGTTTACGCCCTGAACTGCGCCTGATTCACAAGTCAATTGCCACATGGGGAGATGTCATCAAGGCCCCTGATGAAATCCGCAATCCATTAGTCGACCGCCATCCTTATTTAACTCCAGAATTCGAATTTGTCCCTTTGGATAAAGATGGCCAAAACCGAGTGCGCGGCATTTTCGCCTTCAACTATTCGGCATTAGTGAGCTGCGGCCTTTCTGCTTCCGCTTTATCCGGCATCCGTTTTGCCATTCCAAAACTAGTGAAAGGCATTGCAGATGAATTGTTTGTAGAAGACAAAGCATTTATTTTAAAAGAATTCTATGAATATCAAGAGGAAGAATTTATAGCAGATTTACCATCCTCCTCCACTCCCGTTGCCTAGTAAAAAAACCGATCTGAAAAAAGCAGATCGGTTTTTCTCATGTTCTATGAACTTTTCCTACAAAAAAGGAGAATCCTTAAAGACTCCCCTTTAACTTAAAAACAATCCTCCCGCAACAAGTCCGATTCCAATCACTACAGCCGGATGCACCTTCCATTTTTCCAAAGCAAAATAGGCAATAAAAGCAATGAAAATAGTTGGCAGCCAGTTAATCAACTCAACGGAAGTTTGAAAGAAATCAAATGTCAATTCCGCCATTAAAATGGCAATGGCAGGCAAAACAAAAGTCGACAAACGTTTGACACGCGGCGAATTGCGATTTCGATACAAAAGTCCAAGCAATAAGAGCATTAAAATTAAGGAAGGGCCTACTGTTGCAAACAGCGCAATGATTGCTCCTAAAACGCCTCCCTGCTCATATCCGATATAGGCCGCCATTTTTGTTGCGATGGGGCCAGGAAGCGCATTGCCAAGAGCCAATGCATCCGAAAACTCTTCTGTCGTCATCCAGCGATAGCGATCCACTACTTCATGTTCAATCAGTGGAATCGCTGCTGGTCCGCCCCCATAACCGATAATATTGGGGATGAAAAAGGCCAAAAATATTTGTATATAAATCATGCTTCATCCCCCTTTTTCAACGGTAATAACAGGGCTAGACCAAGCAGTAGGGCAATGATTATGCCCGGATTGATATGGAACAGCCAAATCCCCGCAAATGAAGCTAAAAAAATCAACATCCCTTTTTTCCATCCGAGGGCATTTTTCCCCTTTTTTATAAATTCCCATGTTAAAACAAACATCATAACCCCCACAATTGGTACAACGCCATTTGTCATGCCTTGAATAAAGGGCAAATCACTATATTCATGAAGCACCGTTAAAAATAAAATCAGAACGACCGCTGTAGGAAGGATGGTGGCAATTAATGCATTCAGCAATCCTAACATCCCTCCGACCCGATAGCCGATATAGCCGGCCATTTTAGTAGCAATTGGACCAGGCAGCGTATTTCCTATGGCCAAACAGTCGCTGAATTCTTCATCGTTCATAAATTCAAAGGTTTCCACTACTTCTTTATGCATAAGTGGAATGGAAGATGGACCGCCGCCAAACCCTAATATTCCAGAACGAAAAAATGCAATAAAAATTTCCTTTTGCCTTTTCCACATATTCTCACCCCTATAGAAAAGGCCGCTCTCCTTCGAGCAGCCTTGTATTTTAATAACCGATTGCAGCCCCATCTCCACGAGGATCAGCACCGCCAAATTTTACATTTGTTTCTTGGTCAATCCAAATTGCCCCGGCATGCCCCATCGTATCTGTGAAGTCTGGAAGTACCTCAATTTCATGTCCCCACTCTCGAAGCTTAGATTGAACCGTTGGAGGAATGCGTCCTTCCAGTTTTAATGTATTTGATGAGGCTCCCCATGTGCGACCGTATAGAAAACGAGGGGCTTCAATAGCTTCCTGCACGTTCATTCCATAATCAATAATGCGGGTTACAAGCATCGCCTGTGTTTGCGGCTGCCCTTCCCCACCCATCGTTCCGTATACAAGAACGGGACGGCCATTTTTTAAGAGCATGGCAGGATTCAACGTATGCAATGTACGTTTTCTCGGCGCTAAACAATTGACATGATTTTCATCCAATGAGAAAAAGCTGCCCCGATTTTGTAAAACCACGCCAGTGCCCCGAGGAATAATGGCTGAGCCAAATTCATGATAAATGCTTTGTATGCAGGAAACCGCATTCCCTTCTCTATCCACAACGCCAAACCATACCGTATCGCCCTTTGCATCAAGGGGCTGCAACTTTCTTGCCTGAAGGTTTTGTTTTAATTGATTCGCCAGCTCTTTGCCATGTTCCGGGCTTAATAAATCATCGAGAGGAATTTCGACAAATTCCGGGTCTGTTAAATATTGGTCCCGATCCATAAAGGCAAGTTTCACCGCTTCCACTAAGATGTGATAATATTCCGGCGAACCTTCTTCAATTTCTTGAAGATTTAGATGGTTTAATATATTTAAAATGGACAGGCTCGCAAATCCTTGGGTATTCGGCGGCAAATTATACGCCTTATATCCGCGGTAATCAACGGAAAGCGGTTCGACCCAGTCGCTTTTATGAGCTTTAAAATCATCGATTGTTAAGATGCCTCCCAACCGTTCCAAATCTTTCACGATTTTTTCGGCAATCTCGCCTTCATAAAAACTTTTTGCTCCATTTTCAGCAATATAGACCAACGTATCCGCTAAATCCGGCTGTTTGAAAATGGAACCGACTTTCGGGACTTTTCCGTTGTGCAAAAAGATGCGGGCAAACTCATCAAAACGATGTAAACCACGAAACTCTGCATCTTCTTCTAAATTCACAGTTGTCCAATAATGTTGGCTTTCTGTAACGGGATAGCCGTCCCTCGCATAACCAATCGCCGGCTCCAGCAACTCTTGCCAAGTCAATCCATTACCCATTTCCTTTTCCGCATACAGGTGCACTTCTCCCCACCCGGCTACCGCTCCTGGAACGGTATTGGCAGAAAGGGCTCCACGGGCTGGAATTTTATCGAAACCTTGTTGTTTATAAAAATCAATGGTCGCCTTTTCCCCGGCACGGCCGCTGCTGTTTAATGCTTTGACTTCCTTAGTTTTCGCATTATAAATCAACCAAAAATTATCCCCGCCAATGCTGTTCATATGCGGATAGACGACGGCAAGAACCGAAGCGGCCGCAATCGTTGCTTCGACTGCATTTCCCCCATTATGTAAAACTTTTAATGCTGCTTGTGAAGCTAAATAATGAGGGGTTGTCACCATACCATTAACCCCCATTGTTGTTGCACGATACTGCATTTCATTTCCCCCTTCATCCTATTTAAACCCTTTGTGTCATGATAAATTCTTGACTAATCATCTTACCTGCTAGCTTCCAAAATATTGATCTACAAAATGAAGCAAAGCACGGTCCCGTCCCCTTGTCGCGATAAAGGATAATCCTAGCGCTAATCCATCTGCCCGCATAATAGGAACGGTCACTTGCGGAAAACCGCTCAACCCTGCAATGCAGGTAAGCTGCATCGTTTTGGTACGAACGTCTTCCACTTCTTCAGATGTTGCCTTTTTCTTAGGAGCTATGGAAGGAGTTGTTGGAATGACAAGCAAGCCCTTCTCTCCTATTTGTTTTTGCAAATACTCTTGAATAGCCAATTGCTTTAACTTCAACTCATCATACATACCTGCATCCAGTGTACTTGCCCATTGAAAACGTTTTTCTATGGACGGTGCAAAAGTTGGTTTTACAGAACGAATCCATTCCCCATGGACTTTCCAAATTTCAATTCCTTGTATTGTTCGAAATAAGGTCGCCCACTCTTCCAATGGCCCTGTTATTTCCTTAGTTTCAACCTCTAATTTGTTTATTGCCGCCTCTAAATAATGCCGGTCCTCTGGCTGCAAAAAATTCCAACCTTGCAGATCAATGGTGATGTTTGTAAACTCAATGATTTCATCATGCAACAAAACATCTCCCACTTCTTTCAATATGCGGCTCGATTTGGACATCCAGCCGACCGTATCAAAACTTGGGGCAAGGGGTATGACACCTTTCATCGAAATAGCATTATGGGTTGGTCGGATGCCATATAGACCACAGTAGCTGGACGGTACACGAACAGAACCGCCAGTATCTGTGCCAAGGGTAAAATCCCTCTCCGCCGCCGCACTGGCAGAACCGCTCGATGATCCCCCTGGAATATGGTCCGGATGAAGCAGATTTGGCGGCGTGCCATAATGAATGTTTTCACCATTTAAGCTATACATCAGCTCATCTGTATGGGTCAGCCCTTTTAAAGTTGCTCCATTCAAGAGCAGGTGCTCGATTACCGGCGCCGTGAATGTATTCGCCTCATGAGTAACCAGCCAATCTGGATTTCCTGCGCTGTTTTTTTCTCCTTCCACGGCAAATACATCCTTCACCGCAAAGGTATATCCTGACAATCGCCCTTCTTTTAAAGGGGCCATTTCCACTTTTTCATTCCTATAAATCTCGTTCATGTACAACTCCTCCTATATTTGCACCTATTGTAAATAATTTTCATACAAATTGCATCGGTGCAATTGTCAAATGTGCCCAATATTTTTAGTCAGTTTAACTATATTTCAAAAAAATTCAGAATGTTACATTAAGAGAAAAGGAGGGATTTCGATGGAAAAAAAGTTGATGAGCCAAGCGGTGGAAATGGCTTTACAAAGCGCACAATCGAAAAATGGAGGACCCTTTGGAGCCATTATTGTGAAAGATGGAAAAATCGTAGGGGTTGGAAAAAATTCTGTAACAACGAAGAATGACCCGACTGCCCATGCGGAAATTATGGCGATTCGCGATGCTTGTAAAAATTTAAATACATTCCAATTAGATCATTGCGAGATTTACACTTCCTGTGAACCATGCCCTATGTGTTTAGGCGCGATTTATTGGGCAAGAATTGAAAAAATTTATTATGCAGCGACCCAACACGATGCAGCTCAAATTGGATTCGATGATCATTTCATATATGAAGAATTAGCAAAAGATAAATCCCAACGTTTTATCGAAATGAAACAAGTTCAACCAGAAGGCTATTTAAAACCCTTTGAATATTGGGAACGAGCAGATGAAAAAATTCCATATTAAATTTCGTTTAATGAGGTTGGGATAAAATCTATCCTTCCAACGAAAACCTCCCATGAAATTGCAATAAACTATTTCATGGGAGGTTTTTCATTTTCAATAAAGACCTCTTCTGTTATTCCAACAAACAACAGATAGAACCTTAAAAAAGAAAAGGAAAAATGGCAGTTATCTCAATATTTATAAAGTAGGCGCTGTATTTGTTTATTTCACCCTTTTAAAAAATTTTAATATTAACTATAACTATATCAATCTTCAAACTAAAGAAAAAAATTCCCCGTAAAAATTAGATAAGCATCTAACTTTTACAGGGTATCTTATTTTTGGAAGCCCAAATTTCGAAAACGTTAATTTTTCGGAATGCTGCCTTTTACGCCTTCTACAAGCCAATCCATGGATAAAATTTGCTCATCTGTTAAAGATTCGCCTTCCGCTACACGAAGTTGTCCAGTGTTGTCATAAAGTGGGCCTTTGAAAATTACAGTTTCGCCAGACATGATGGATTTTCTGACTTCTTCCACTTTTTGTTTTACTTTATCCGGAACATTTTTGCCGAATGGGGCAATATTGGCCATTCCTTCTTTCAATCCGCCCAAATAAGACTCAGATTTCCATCTACCATCAATCCAGCTTTGAACGGTTTGAACATAGTAGTCGCCCCAGTTAATTATCGGGTTTGTAATATATGTTTCAGGTGCATAAGCACTCATATCCGCATCGTTGCCCATTCCCCAAACATTGCGTTCAGCCGCTGCTTGGATGCCTGTTGGAGAATCTTGATAGTTTGCTAGTACATCAATGCCTTGATCAAGCAAAGTTTCAGCTGCTTGTTTTTCAGCTGTTGGGTCGAACCAAGTGTTGCTCCACACTACGGATACTTCAACATCAGGATTTACTGCTTTTGCTGCTAATGTAAAGGCGTTGATGGAATAAATGACTTCTGGAATTGGGAATGCCCCAACATATCCAATTTTTCCGTTTTTCGCCAGCAAACCAGCTGCGGTACCCGCTAAATAGCTGGACTCCCAGCCTTTCACTTGATATGTGCCAACGTTTTCAGCTTTTTTATAGCCTGTTGCATGAAGGAATGTTACATTCGGATATTTTTTAGCCACATTGATGACATAATCCATGTAACCATAGCTTGTCGCAAAAATAATATCATGATCTTGCGCTAATTCTTCGAGGACGCGCTCGGCATCCGGACCTTCTGGCACATTTTCAACTGTTGTCGATTTGATGCCAAAAGTTTTATCAACGAGTTCCCGTCCTTCATCATGGGTTTTCGTCCAACCGCCATCAGAAGGTACGCCAATATAGACGAAGGCCACTCTAGGCATTTTTTTCTCTTTGGAATCATCTGATGAATTTTCTGCTGCCGTATTTTCTTCCTTCTCCTTTGTCCCTTCGCTGCTATCTGAACCTTGTGAGCAAGCAGTTAATGCAAAAAGCAAAACAAGCATGAAAGTAGCAAATAAGAATTGGCTAATCCATTTTTTTCTGAATTCCATTTCATTTTCCTCCATTTCCTGCAATTTTCCATTTTTAAAAAAAGCATCTTCTCCTTCACACCACCACCTTTAATTAAAAGCGTTGTTCACGAAAATAAGGAATGCCTAAAGATTTTGGCTCGATTGAAGGTTTATGGCGATTTTTCCATCCAATAAACATCAGCACTAGAATGGTTGCAATATATGGAATCATCTTCAAGAAATAGGATGGCACCGCAATCTCCACCAGCTGCAAACGGAAGCCGAGGGAATCTAAACCGCCAAAGAAATAAGAACCAAAAATTGCAAATAATGGATTCCAACGAGCGAAAATGATTAAAGCAATGGCAATCCATCCTCTTCCTGCCGTCATCCCTTCAATCCAGCTAGGGGAATACACCATCACTAAATAACAGCCGGCCAACCCCATGAGCATGGAACCTGCAATCACATGAAAATAGCGGATACCTACAACCGAAATCCCCATCGCATCCGATGTGGATGGGTTATCGCCTACTGCTTTCAGATGGAGCCCCCAAGAGGTTTTAAACATATAAACATATAAGAAAATGGCAAGTAAAATACTTGACAATATAAATAGATTGAACTGTTGAAACATGACGCCAATGAATGGAATGGCGCTCAAACCTGGTATATCAAAAGAGGGGATCTTTGCAGAAATCGGCAATCCTGCCACCGGTTTTCCTAAATATGCGCTAAAACCCGTTCCAAAGAGCGTCATGGCAAGCCCTGTCACCGTTTGATTCGTCCTGAGAGTAACGCAAAGTATCGCATGAACAAGTCCTAATATGCCTGCTACAATCAACGTGACGAAAACCGCAAACAAAATACTTTCTGTCCGAATATAAGTGGTTGCTGAAATCACAGCCCCCATCAACATAATTCCTTCCGTGCCTAAATTGGTGACGCCCGCTTTTTCATTTAAAATGCCGCCCAGTACGGCAAATAAAAGCGTTGTCCCTCCGGAAATAGCTGCTACAAGTATCAGTGGAATGACGTCCATAGCGGTAGCCTCCTTTTACCATTACATTCTTTTCAATCGATATTTGCTGAGCATTTCACCACTCAATAAGCAAATGAGAATCAGTCCTTGAATCATGGACGAAAATGAGGATGGCAGCCCAATCAGTTGCACACTATAGCCCCCGACAATTAAAGCGCCAATAAAGAGAGAAGTGATTACCATTGCCCAAGGATTTAATTTCGCGAGCCATGCCACAATGATGGCGGTATAACCATATCCCGGTGAAATGCCATACATTAATCGATGGGCTACACCTGAAACTTCGATTGCCCCTGCAAATCCTGCCAAACCACCGCTGATTAGCATCACAAGCAAAATATGTCGGTTGATATGAATCCCGGCATTTTGAGCTGCCTCTTTATTTGCCCCTAATAATTTCAATTCATATCCCCAGCGAGTTTTTGTCAGCAAAAAGGCAAATATAATCAAAGCAGCAATTGCAAATATCAAACCAAAATGAAGACGGGTGCTTCCGATATTCGCTAACATTTGAAAGGGGGTAAACTGAGGGGTGCCCGGAAAATTGAACCCTTCCGGATCGCGCCAAGGTTCATAGACTAAGTAGTCGAGCAAAAGCAATGCCACATAATTCAACATGAGGGAAGTAATGAGTTCATTCACTTTAAAATAAGTTCGAGGAATGGCGGTAAATAATCCCCATAAGGCGCCTGTTGCAATTCCTGCAAACATCATCAATGGAATGTACAGGACTCCAGGCAAATTAGGAAAATAAATGGTAATGGCTGTTGCCCCAATCGCTCCTAATACAAATTGCCCTTCCGCCCCAATATTCCAAATAGCAATTTTATAAGCAATGGCCACACCTAAACCACACAATAATAATGGAATGGCTTTGACAATCGTTTCACTGATGCCAAAACTGGAACCAAAGGCGCTTGAAAACATTCTTTGATAAACTTCTATCGGATTATAATCATTGAATAATAGAAAAACGGAACAAATGAATAAAGCTGCAACTACAGATAAAATTGGCACCAGCCATGGATTCGATTTTTTATGGGGATCATATTGCAAACTATAGGGAAAGAAGAATGCTTTTTTTCTTGAGGGTTGAAGGTCTGGTGATAATTTGTCATACGACGATTTTTGAATCATTTCTGCCACCCGCTTCCGCTTCATATGTTAATCCGGCCATCAATCGGCCAATCCATTCTTTTGTCGCTTCTTGACGGCTCAATACACCCGTGATGCGGCCGTTGTAAAGAACTAAAATTTTATCCGACAGCTGCAAAATTTCATCTAAATCTTCAGATATCAGCAATACGCCGCTTCCTTTTTGCCGCAGGGATAAAAGCATTTCATGTACAGCTTTTGTCGCCCCGACATCAAGCCCTTGGGTAGGATGCACAGCAATCATTAGCTTTGGATTCAAATCCATTTCTCTAGCAAACAGCAGCTTTTGCTGATTGCCGCCTGAAAGCTGGCGTACAGGGCTTATTAAATCAGGCGTCCGTACATTAAATTTTTTTATTAGCTCCATGGCCCATGCGTCATTTTGCTTTTTCTTCAATAGTCCATATTTTGTGCGCTGATTTGTTCGATACGACTTCATTAGCAAGTTATCGACCGAACCTAAACTTCCAGCTAAACCGCTTTTCATGCGATTCTCGGGGATATGAGCAACGCCTTTATCAATCAACTCTTTTACCGTTGTGGAGGCTAGCTTTTCTCCATTTAATGTGACTGACCCTTGTGTCCAAGGAATTAATCCGGTTAACGCCTCGGCCAACTGTTTTTGACCATTTCCGGCAACACCGGCGACTCCTACAATCTCATGTTCATGAACGGTAAACTCGATTCCTTTCAGCGCCTCATAATGCTGCTTTGTTTTTACGGTTAAATCTTTCACTTCCAAAATAGGTTTTCCCAATGGAAGAAAAGGAATAGGAATTTCATGTGCTGCTGCATTTTCAACCATTAAATTTGCCAACTGTTCCATTGTTGTTTCCTTCCGATCGAATTGGGCAATCATCTTCCCTTTTCTCATGACAGAAATGCGATCGGCAACGGCCATAACTTCTTTTAATTTATGAGTTGTGATAATCATCGTTTTTCCAGCTTTTTTTAAAGCGCGCATTGTAACAAAAAGCTGCTCGGCTTCCCCGGGCGTCAACACCGATGTCGGTTCATCAAAAATAATAATATCTGCCTCTTTATAGAGGGTTTTGACAATTTCAACCCGCTGCTGCTCCCCAACGGATAGTTGCCAAATCGGGACATCGGTTGGAAAAATCAATCCATACCGCTCGCTAATTTCTGCTATTTGTTGCTTCTTCTTTTTCATCCAGGAAGCGCCGCGCCATTTATGTTTTGTTTCCCCTAAAATGATGTTTTCAATAGCATTTAGGGAATCTACTAAGCGGAAGTTTTGATGGACCATTCCAATCCCTAATTCTATTGCCTCTTTTGGAGAACGGATATCCACCATCTTTCCATTAATGGCAACCGTTCCGCTATCTGCCCGATAAATTCCTGATAATATACTCATAATGGTGCTTTTGCCGGCGCCATTTTCCCCTAATAACGCATGAATCTCTCCTTTTTTCACTTGAAAGTTCACATGGTCAAGAGCAATAACGCTGCCGAATTTTTTTACAATATCCTGCATGTCAATGGCATAGAGCGGTGATTCCATGAAATCCCCTCCTTTCAATAATGTTTTTGATTCATAACATATTTGACTGCCCGTAATATGCCTCCATATCCTGTACAGCGACATAAATTGCCCGCCAACGCTTCTTCAATATCCGATTCTTGGGGATGTGGGTTTCGATCAAACATTGCCTTTACCGCCATAATCATCCCTGGTGTACAATATCCGCATTGGTAACCGCCTTGTTTTAAAAAGGCTTCCTGTACCTCATCTAAAGATAGTTTGCTGAGCCCTTCAATGGTCGTAATGCTTTTACCATTAGCTTGGTAAGCCATCACCAAGCAAGCATTGACCAGCTCATCATCCAGCAAAATGGAGCAAGCGCCGCATCGTCCAATGCCGCAAGCAATTTTCGTGCCAGTCAATTGAAAATAATTTCTTAAAATGACCGCAAGCGATAGCGTCGGCGGCACTTTGACTTCCACTTTTTCATCGTTGATTCGGACGCTTAACGTCATAAGGTTTTCATAATGTAAAGCCGACATTTCTAATTTCACATCTTGTTTAATACCCATGGAATCATCCCCTTTTGTTCCATATGATTTAGCAATTCCTCTGGCGAAATCGGAAGTTTATTGATCCAAAGGCCGGTTGCATCATGAACGGCTTTGGCAATAGCAGGGATAATGGCGATTGTTCCAATTTCTCCTACACCTCTAGGCCCATACTCATCTCCTTCAGCCAATTCCTCAATGGCATAAACATTTGTATCGAATGGTACATCTACAATATTTGGCATCAAATACGTATCAAAATTTTCTGATGCATATTTTCCATCAATCATTTTTGCTTCTTCCAGCAATGTATACCCAAGGGACATGACCCCGCCGCCTTCAATTTGCCCAACGTAGCCATTCGGGCTCACCACCGGCCCTGCCGAAATTACATGGTCAATGGATGTTACTATCACTTTGCCTGTTAATCCATTTACTTCCACGTCCACTTTGATGCCGCCAAAGGTATATAAAAAATGTGCACCAGGTATGGCATCAGGGGTTGGTGTAATAGGGAAATGGAAATTCGTTGTATAGGAAAGTTCCTTTTCGGATTTTCTCGCCATTTCTTCATACGTGATACACGGACCATCTGATCGACCTTTAAGCCATATGCCGCCGACGCCCAATGTCATTTCATCTTCCGGCAATTTCAGCAGTTCAGCAGCTTCTTCGTATAACATTTTCATAAATGGTTCTTTTAATCTTTTTAAAGATTGCCAAACCATATTCGTGCTGCGTGAAGCAGTGGATGAACCGGAAATCGGCACCCGATCTGTATCGCTGATGACAATCCGAATATCATCTTTGCCGCATCCAAGCTCTGAAATCGTTAAATTTTCAATCACTGCCACTAATCCTTGGCCGCATTCTTCAAAACCAAAGGAAATTTCAATTTTCCCATCTTTCGCTAATGACAACCGTCCTCCTGCATGGTCAATTCGCCCTTTTCCGAGACCTCCGCCATGCATGCCAATAGCTATTCCTGTGCCTTTAAAAATCCAAGGCTGCTCATCCTGTTGCTTTCGGTTGGTGTTCATCAATTTGCTTACACCTTCTAATACAAGTGAAGCGCCATCGGTTGGAGCGATCATTTGCCCTACTGGCCCCAAGTCCGTTTCTTTTCTTAAATTTTTTCGCCGTAACTCAATAGGATCCATTTGAAGCCTTTCCGCTAAACGATCCAGTTGCCCTTCTAAAGCAAAGGTTACCTGATTGCCGCCAAATCCACGAAACTCTCCAGACATTCCATTATTGGTGAAAACTAATACCCCTTCTGTGTCGATATTTGGTATCATATACGGCCCTGCTGCATGTTCAACGGCGAAATCTAATACTGCCGGACCCAATGTCGTATAAGCCCCTTTATCCGCCACGATGTTGACTTTGTGCGCTAGGAGCTTGCCATTTGCATCTACGCCGGTTTTCATGGTAATTTTCATCGGATGTCTCTTTATTCCAGCTCGAACAGATTCCACTCTTGTATTGTGAATTTTCACAGGGCGTCCCGTTTTAAGGGCAAGCAGTGAGCCATAAGGTTGGATATTCAATTCATCCTTTCCGCCAAATGAGCCGCCCATTGGACTGGAAATCACCCGAATTTTCGTTTCAGGAATTCCTAAAATTCTTGAAAGTTGAAAGCGGTCTTTAAATCCGTGCTGTGTGCCTGCAAACACCGTGATGCCGCCGTCTTCATCTGGAACAAAAACGCCTCCTTCAGTTTCAATAAACCCATGCATTTGTCTTGGAAGTTCGTAAGTTTCTTCTATTATGTAAGTACATTGTTTAAACGCTTCTTCCACATTTCCTTTTTTATAGGAAGCTTTATGGCAAATATTGCCTTGTGGGTGCAGTTTGATTGCATCCGGGTGCAATGCTTTTTCTGGGCTATCCAGCACTTCCAAAGGCTCATATTTTACTTCAATACAACGCAATGCTTCTTCGGCACTTTCAAGACTTTCAGCTGCCACTGCCGCAATGGCATCCCCGATATAGCGCACTCGATCGACGCAAAATACCGGTTGGTCCGGCGTTACTAAACCGAATCCATTCATTGCTGGTATGTCCTCGTGGGTAATCACCGCATGAACACCAGGAATTTGTTTTGCTTTTTCTGTGTTGATGGAAAGAATCTTAGCATGGGGATATTCACTTCGAAGCACTTTGCCAACAAGCATGTTTGGAAATGATAAATCTGTTAAATATTTTATTTTTCCTGTTACTTTTTCCACACCATCTGGCCGAATGCGTTTTTCCTTTTCTTGTATGTTTCCTTTCATACACATGCCTCCTCTTGTAGGAACAACAACCGCCGAAGTTCCGAAATGATTAAATTGGCAGCCACTTTTTTCTTATACTCGCTAGAGACAAATGCATCGCTTGACGGATGAAATTCCTTTAAAATCCATTGATAAACAGTTGGCCAATGGATTTTCTCCACTGATTTTCCCAATAAATATTGTTCTATTTTAACAAGCCTCAAAGGTTTATTGCTTCCTCCGCCAATGGCAAGACGAACTTCCGTAAACCCATCTTTATTGGAAAACCGCACTTGACCGGCAATGGTTACAATTGCTGCCGTGAATGTTTCCCTTCTGCCAATTTTTCTGTAAAAGGATTGGGTGGAGGAATCTCTTTCAGGAATGGCCACTTTTACTAATAATACATCGCGAAAATCGGAGCTGTTTAACCAATCTGCCATTTCAACGGTTTGAAAGCCATTTTTTGCAAAGAATGTCAACTGGGCTTCCATGGTTAATAACAAAGGGATTAAATCCCCTTCCCCCCACATGACATTGCCGCCTACTGTTCCTCGATTTCGAACGGCTGGCGCTGCAATGGTTTTTGCAGCTTCCGAAATGATTGGGTGTACCGTTCTGATCACAGAATGGTTACGCAATGTGCTTAGTGTCGTACCCGCACCAATTTCTAAATGGCCCTTATCTACGTTCAGCTGCCGTAAATCAGGAATTTTTTCCAAACTAATATGATGCTTTGGCATCTCTACGCCTGCTTGCCATTTAAGTTGAAGCAATGTTGCACCTGAAACGTATGCTGCATCCGGGGCAAGACGATTTTTTAGCGAAACCGCTTCTTGTATGCTGGATGGTATCCAAACAGTCGAGATTTGAGAGGAAACTTTTTGAACCGCCATTCACACTCCTCCTTTTCATTTCAATTTTCATGTAAGATTTTATTACATGATATCAACAGAAAAATGGAATAACTATCAATACAATCACTAAAAATTAAGAATTTTTTTGTATATATTAAACAAACATAATAAAAAATCTTACAAATTGATGTCACAAAAACTAACATGCCAGTTTCTGAGAGGAAATGTTTTTCTAGAGGAAATAAACGATTTGCAGCTTCTAAGAGGATTTAGATTTCGTCGAAAAAACTTGCATATTCGTTAGCCGATCAGCTTAAATAATGTAAACAAAGAGACTTACCTGGAATAAAAAGAAAAATAAAAAATATTAACCACCAATGTATGACATTTCTATTTTGCTTTTATTGTTGACCATTGAACCCCGTTCGTTTGAATATTGATCTTTTCGCATTTGCCAAATAGTTGAAATCATCTGTTTCAGTTCCTCATCGCTGCCCTTTTGCAACAAATGCCGTAAATCTTTTCCTTGGGATGCAAATAAACAAGTATAAAGTTTACCATCTGCAGAAATGCGCAGCCGGTTACAGCCCGAGCAGAAAGGTTCTGTGACAGATGAAATGAAGCCGATTTCTTTATGGGTTCCTTTATATTTGTACCGTTTTGCCACTTCCCCCATTTCCATATCAGAAACAGGGATGATTTCATAGTGCTGCTTGAGAATTTTTAGAATCTCTCTATTGGGAAAAACTTGCGACAGCTCCCAACTGTTTGTATTCCCCACATCCATATATTCAATAAAGCGCAATGTATAATCATGGTCATAACAAAACTTCGCCATTTCTAAAATCTCCCCATCATTTATGCCCTTTTGCACAACCATATTAATTTTAATTTTCAAACCTTGTTCTGCCGCTTTTTCAATGGAAGAAAGCACCTTTTCCACCGAAACATTGCGCCCATTCATCCGGCCGAAGATTTGGGGATTTAAACTGTCCAAACTTACATTAATGCGTTTCAAGCCGGCTTTTGCAAGTCGCGCAGCATACACCCCAAGTAACAACCCGTTTGTCGTAATGGATACATCTTCAATGTCTTTGATGTTCAACAATCGCTCAACAAGTTTCGTCAACCCTTTACGGAGCAGCGGTTCACCCCCTGTTAAACGAATTTTTCTGACTCCGAGGGATGCAAAAATCCGCGTTAGCCTTTCAATCTCATCAAAGGATAATAATTTACTAGCCGGCAAAAAGGGATAATCTTTTCCGAAAACTTCAGCAGGCATGCAATAAGTGCAGCGCAAATTGCAGCGGTCGATTACGGAAATTCTTACACTATGGAGTGGTCTAGCGCATGCGTCAAAAATCGTCATCGCTCCTCAGTCCTTTTCAATTAAAATCCTGTATTCTTCTTCCGTGTCAATATCGATTCCCCATTCCTCCCTTTCAAAGTGCAAAAGCTTTAAAGCCTCTTTGTGCCGATTGATGATGGATTTTCCTCCTTCATCTCCTTCTAATCCTTCAAATTCTCGAAATAGGCTTTTTTCAAATAAAATCGGATGCCCCAACCGCTTGCCAAATAGCGGCCGAATAATTTTGATTCCTTCCCTTTTGCTTTTTTTAAATTCCTTCATGATTCTTTGCACCACTTTTTCTGGTATAAGGGGCTGATCTCCTAAAAAAATTAGCGCCGCATCGACCTGTTTTGGCATCGATTGGATACCGATTTTTAAAGAAGAGGCCATCCCGCTTTCAAAAGAGGAATTGAATACTACTGCCACATCCTTTTCAAGAGGAGATAATAGGTGTCTCATTTGTTCATGGTAACAACCTGTAATACAAACAATAGGATGCAATTGATGTTGGAGTGCTAGTTGAAGTGGATGCATAAAAAGAGGTTTTCCTTTATATGGTAATAAAAGCTTTGGTTTTCCCATGCGGGTGGATTTTCCTGCTGCTAAAATAACGGCTCCAATTTTACACATGGATTTTTTCCCTGCCATGAAGGGATTGAGCTGTCCGCCCTGCACGTAAACTCATCATTTCGGATACAATGCTTACTGCAACTTCATACATGGTTTCTGCTCCTAAATCCAATCCTACCGGCGAGTAAATCGGACCACTTGCGAAATCATAACCAATATGTTCTAACATTTCCGCTGTCCGATATCTTGGACCTAATACACCGATATATTTTGGTTTGCTCTCGATGGCAAGTCGAAGCGCTTCCTCATCCTTCAGCTGATGATGATTCATAATCACCCACCAACTATTCGAAAATTCTTTCCGGGAAATCTCATCAAACTCTTTTGTAATATGGATGGCATTGGGGAATCGCTTATCATTATTGAAATGGGTGCGGCTATCAATCACGGTTACTCTAAATCCCGCTTGATGGGCAAGCTCTGCCACCGGAATTGCATCATGCCCGGCGCCTGCAACCACTACGCGTTCACTTGACTTAATTGCATCAATCAAATATGGAATTTTTTCATATGTGAACACTTTTGCCCGAGTTTGATGTTCTGCTAATTGTCTCGCCTCTTGTAAAACTGCTTCTGGAATTTCTTGATTTTCAAAAAATTGTTCTGCTAGAATTGCTTTTCCACCTGTTTTCATATTAATCACCATCGAAAACTCCTTTTCTTCCTGTATCAATTGCTGGATAGTCCGCCATGATGGATCTTCCTTCAGAACCGGCAAAAATAAAAACTGCAAATCACCCTTGCAACCAATGCCTAAGCTCCAAATTTCGGTATCGCTTAAATCATATTGATGCACGAAGGGTTGATTGGATTCAAATACTTTTTCAGCCCAAGCGTATAAATCCGCTTCTAAACATCCTCCACTAATCGTCCCAACCATTTTTCCGCTTGATGTCATCAGCATTTTACTCCCTGGCAGACGATAGGCCGAGCCCTTCACATCCGTTAAAATAACTAAAACCGCTTTTTCTTGTTGTGCCCAAGCTTTCTCAATATTGGAATAAATTTCTTTCAATTCATACATCTTTGACATGAATAAATCACCTACTCATGCTTTTTTGATATATTAACAAATTTCAGAATTGAAAGTCAATTTACCCAAGAAATCTTCATCCAAAATGTATAAAAAATGGGTATTTTTTTATAAATGGCATAGCCGCATGATTTCACCTTTCATCAAAATAAAAACCTTGAAAAGCTTGCTGCTAATCAAGGCAAAATAGAATAAAACTCGTTAGCTGCTGATTTTGATTTGGCTAGGCTGTTCCGCTTCTATAGGAATATGCCGGAATTGTTCCACATCAAATAATCCGGTATCTGTGAGCTTTAATGCTGGAATAACTGGAAGGCTTAAGAAAGATAATGTCAAAAATAGGTGGAAATGAAGGGGTGGATTTAATTCATGTAATGCATCATGCAATGCTCTCAGTTTTTCGGCAGCTTCTCGGGCAGGAATATTCGTCATGAGTCCTGCAACAGGCAGCTCTAGGTTCGCTAACACTTTGCCATCCTTTACAACAACCAGTCCTCCTTGAATGGCTTGAATTTCATTTAAGGCAAGCACCATATCTTTATCGTTTGTACCAACTGCTATAACATTATGAGAGTCATGGGCTATTGTTGTGGCAATGGCTCCCGCTTTTAGTCCCAAGCCATGTACAATAGCTACACTTTTTGTTCCGCGGTGCAAATGTCTTTCAAAGACAGCGAGTTTTAAAAAGTCCTTTTCTATATTTGGCACGAACTTTCCGTCTTGTACATCCACATAGTCTTGCAATTTTTTAGTCACGATTTGATTCGGAATAATGCCAATGATGTTTACAAAGGAGCTTTTTAATGGCAATGCCAAATCATCCACCTTTACTTCTGGCAAATGGACTGAATGGCAAATGCGGGCAGGCACATCGATTGGAGCCGTTTCTGGAAGCAACATTTCTCCGTCTTCCGCAACTTTTACACCATTTTTCCATACTGCGGCAATCTTCATTTCTTCCAAATCATCCAATAAAACAAAATCTGCCGTAAATCCTGGTGCAACAGCTCCTTTGTCGTATAGGCGGTAACATTCAGCCGCATTTAATGTGGCCAATTGAATTGCTTGAAGCACTTCAATTCCTTCCGCAATGGCCAATTTCACACTATGGTTGATGGTGCCTTCTTGAATGATTTCATCTAAATGTTTGTCATCTGTGCAAAATGCAAAACGGCGGGCGTTATAAGGGGTGATTGCGGGGAGCAAAGCTTTTAGATTTTTCGATGCAGAACCTTCCCGTACTAATACATACATTCCCATTTCAATGCGCTCCAACGCTTCTTCTAGCGTGATGCATTCATGGTCCGTATGAATGCCTGCTGCACGGTAACCTGCTAATTGTTGTCCATTCAAACCAGCGCCGTGGCCGTCGATCATCATGCCATGTTCATGGCCTAGCTGAATTTTCGCAAGCATTTCCTCATCGCAGGATAAAACCGCTGGATAATCCATCACTTCTGCAATTCCAAGCACTTGTTCATTTTTTAGAAACGGCGCTAAATCGGACGCTTTCAACACTGCACCTGCATGTTCAAAGGAAGTGGCCGGCACGCTTGATGGAAGCATATAGTAAATATCTAGGGGGCTGTTTTTTGCGGCATCAAGCATATATTTTAAGCCCTCTGTTCCGGAGACGTTTGCGATTTCATGGGGATCCGCTATGACGGAAGTGACACCGAAAGGCAATATAATTCGGCTGAACTGTTCAGGGGTGAGCATCGTTGATTCGATATGAATATGGGTATCAATCATACCAGGAATGACCCATCGTCCTCTGGCATCCTCCACCTTTTCCGCTTCATACTTCCCTTCCGTATCAAGGGCGATAATTTTTCCATTGGCAACGACAAGATCCGCCTCTTTCCACTTAAGGGAAAAAACATCTGCAATTTTCGCATTTCGTAATATGAAATCTGCTTTTTGGCGATGTTGCGAAACAGCAATATTCTTTTTCATTTCAGACCCTCCCAAAGGTTGACACTTTAAAATATAATGCCATACAATATCATAAATTTTCTAAAAATTCAATAATTTTAAGTTTGCAAAAAAAAGGACTGATGACAACAAGCCATCCAGTCCCAAGATTGCAATTAAAGAATTTTTCCTGGATTTAAAATGCCTTTTGGATCGAGGGCTTTTTTAATCGCCCGCATGACTTCAAGAGCATTTCGATGTTCCAATTCCTGATACATCCGTTTTCCAACGCCGACACCGTGTTCTCCCGTGCATGTGCCGCCGCGTTTAATCGCATCTGTTACAATCATTTCATTAAATTTTTTAGCCCGGGCTACTTCTTCTTCATCGTTAAGATCAATCATGATGCAGGCATGGTAGTTTCCATCACCCACATGGCCCAATAAGCCACCGTGAATTTTTAATTCTTCTAATAAAGAGCGGGCGTATTCGATGCTGTTAGCCAGTTCATTGATTGGCACACATACATCTGTTGTCATCAGCTTTCTTCCAGGAAATGCGTGTTTATATGCATAAGCCAAATTATGCCGCGCGTGCCAGAGGGTATTGCGGGCAGCCGTATCTTTTTCAAATTGAATATCTTCGCAGTCAAATTCTTTTAACACTTCTTTGGCAAATTCGATATCGCTTTGAAGGCCTGCTTCATTTCCTTGGAACTCTAAAAATAGAGTCGGTGCTTCTGCATAATTGGTTTCGCTGTGTTTATTCACCACTTGGATGGATTCCGCATCGACGAGTTCCACCCGGCCAATCGGAATGCCTGCCTGTTTAAGAGCTGTCACCGCTTGCACTGCTTCATGAGTGGATTTGAACACTGCCCGTCCTGCCACTTCAAATTCAGGTATGCCATAGACTTTTAATGTAAGCTCTGTAATACAGCCCAAAATGCCTTCTGAACCTACAAATAAACCATTTAAATGCAAGCCCGATGAGGATTTTCTTGCTTTATTACCTGTATGAATAATGTCGCCGTTTGCCAATACCACTTCCAAATCCAATACTTGGTCGCGCATCACGCCATATTTTACGGCTGTTGTTCCGCTGGCATTCGTCGCAGCCATTCCGCCCAACGTTGCATCTGCACCTGGGTCAACCGAGAAAAACAAACCATATTTTTTCAGCTCTTTATTTAATTGCACACGCCGAACTCCTGGCTGTACGCGCACAATAAAACTTTCCGGATCGATTTCAAGAATTTGATTCATTTCATTAAAATCGATGGAAATGCCGCCCTCATAAGGAATCACATGGCCTTCTAAGCTAGAACCTGCCCCAAAGGGAGTTACAGGCACTTCATATTCGTTGGCGATTTTTAAAATCTTACTCACTTCTTCCGTTGAACGAGGGAATACAACAAGATCAGGCAAGGCTGGTGTGTGATAAGATTCATCTTGTCCATGAAGCTGCCGAACCGTTTCGTTCGTTGTTACTTGTTCTTTTGATAAAAATGTAAGCAGTCGTTGTTCGATTTCTTTATAGTTTTTCATTTTATTTCCTCCCTTGTAAACTAGTTTTATCATAAAAAATCTTTTTTTGAAAAGAACATATTATAATAAAATTTAAAACTTTTTAAAAAATATCATTTGATAAAAAACTCCTTATGTTTCTTCATACATAAGATGTTGAAAAGTTTGAAAACGTTGCATCAAACTATACATCTATAATTGTTATAAAGCTTGAGGCCGTGAATTGAAAAATAGGGGGAACTGAGCTTCACCATATTTTGTTCCACCCTTATCGAAACATTGTAAATAGGAATCCAGCTACGTATGTTTCGAGAAATGCTGTTAAAACAATGATTGGGACAACATAAACGATATATGTACAGAACATTTTTAAATTTTGGAATAATTGAATCTTGTGTTTTTTCTTTTTTCATCTTCTGAACTATTTTCTTTCTTATGTTCCGATTCAATTCAAATAAGGCAACCGCCAGTAGGCAATACGCAAGAATTCCAAAAGCTGAATGAGGATTGGAAGATATAATGAGTCCAAAACCTTTTTGGAAATCCGACGCATGAATTGCAATTCTAAAATATTCCAAGCAATATACATGTTTTTATTTCATCATTACGATTAAAACGTGCCTAACGTTTCATTTTGGGAGTTCTTCATTATACATCCTCTATTTGTCCCCATTGCAGAGTTCTTTCCACATAGCCTATCGATATGATTGAAAGGACGTTGAACGCTACGGGCACAAGAGGCTTTACGTGAAATTTTCTTTTCCGCCAGTTATCGTAAAAGATAATCGTTAGGATTAAAAACTGTCCCTTCATGCTGTCGGATAATCGCCAAGATGAGATAAATAATCGCCACATTGGAAGTTAGAATCACCAAAAACTATAAAGATAATCGCCAGGTGAAAAATTAGCCTTACTCCATCTCGGATAATCGCAAAATAGGAAAATAAACATAAAAATCCCCTTTAGATCCATCAAATCTAAAGGGGATATATTTTATGATATTACAAACCACATTTCAACTGCGCACCGCAAACTGTGCAAGTGTTACATCCACCAATCTCTTCCACTGTACCTTGGCGGCAGACAGGACAAGTATCGCCTACTTCTGAACCGATTTTCACATTTGTTTGTTGAAGCGGCGCAATCGTTTCAACTAGCACAACCGGTTTTTCAATCGTTTCGTCTTCCAATTCCTCAAATGTTAACTGTTCTTCATGAGTCATTTCCGCTTTTAATGTTAAAACTTGTGAATCGCGGCTGCCGTCCACGTAAACTGTTCCGCCTTTTGCTCCGCCTTTATATAAGCGTTCGTACACTTTTTGTACTTGTTCCACCGTGTATCCTTTTGGCGCATTCACCGTTTTGGAGATGGAAGAATCCACCCAACGCTGAATGATGCATTGTACGTCTGCATGGGCTTCCGGTGTTAAATCCATCGCTGTGACAAACCAATGTGGCAAGTTGTGTTCATCTGCTTCTGGATGTTCTTTCAAGTATTCTTGAACGATTTCCGCCTTCACTTCGATGAATTTTCCTAAGCGGCCAGAACGATAGTATACGAAGGAGAAGTAAGGTTCTAAGCCCGTTGCTACTCCAACCATTGTTCCTGTTGAACCAGTCGGCGCAACTGTGAGCAAGTGAGAATTGCGAATGCCGTGTTCAAGCACTCCTTGACGAATATGTTCCGGCATGCGCTTCATATAGCCAGTGTTGATGAAAGCTTCACGCAACCGTTTAGTTTCTTCTTCCGTTTCACCTACTAAAAATGGGAAGCTGCCGCGTTCTTTTGCAAGTTCAATGGACGTTTCATAAGCGGTAGTTGCAATTGTTTCAAACACTTTATCAACCAGCTCATTGCCTTCTTTCGAACCGTATTCTTTTTCGCAGTAAATGAGTAAATCTGCTAAGCCCATAACGCCAAGGCCAACACGTCGCTCTCCAAGGGCTTGTTTGCGATTTTCCTCAAGGAAATACGGCGTTGCATCGATGACGTTGTCTTGCATGCGGACGCCGACGCGCACTGTTTCTTTTAATGCTTCAAAATCGACTGTTTTTTGGTCTTTCAATGCAAAATTTGCCAAATTGATGGCTGCTAAGTTACATACTGAATATGGCGCTAATGGCTGTTCACCGCATGGGTTTGTTGCCACCACTTTTTGGCCGTAAGCGCGGGCATTTGTCATTTCATTAGCATTATCGATGAAGAAAATACCTGGCTCTGCTGCATAAGTTGCACAGATGTTGATGAGTTTCCATAACTCTCTTGCTCGGATTTTTCGATAAGTGCGCACCCGATAGCCAAGCGCTTCCCATTCTCTTACGTCGCCAATTTTGTGCCATTTCTCGTTGTAAATCGCCATTTCTTCCGGCGTGTAAGTTTCCACATCTGGGAATCGAAGCGGATATTCTTCATCTTTTTCCACCGCTTCCATAAACTCATTTGTAATTGTGACGGAAATATTAGCGCCTGTTAAAAAGTCAGGATTATGCACACTGTAGGTTCCGCCATCGCGCAGTTTTGCTTCCGCTTCCTTGATTATCGCCTCGCTGAACCCTCCTAAACCAGGAATATTTTTATAGTTCACAATTCCTTGATACATCGCTTCTTCGAGAGGAGTTAAAGGAGTGAATTTCAACTTCTCTTTCGCATGACGGATGATGGATTCATCTTCCATATTTTCCATCAAATAACGCAAAATACGAGGATTTTGCATTTTGGAAATGATGAATTCCACAATATCTGGATGCCAATCGGCAAGCATAATCATTTGAGCACCACGGCGGGATCCACCTTGTTCAACAAGATGGGTTAATTTCGCAATATCATCAAGCCATGAAACAGAACCGCTTGATCTGCCATTCACTCCTCTTGCAAGGGTGTTGCGAGGTCTTAATGTGGAACCATTTGTCCCAACACCGCCGCCACGGCTCATTATTTCCATTACTTTTTTGCGATGTTCGCTGATTCCTTCACGGCTATCAGGAACGAAAGGCATTACATAGCAGTTGAAATATGTAACTTGTTTACCTGAACCTGCACCGTAAAGAACTCGTCCGGCTGGCACAAATTTCAACGAAGCTAATTGTTCATAAAACTTTTGGAACCATTCTTTGCGCTTCTCTTCCGTTTTTTCAACAGCCGCTAAACCAGTAGCATTTCGTTTTGCAATCTGTTCATAAAAAATTTCAAGCGGTTTTTCAATGACATCAAGGGAACGTACAATGATGCCTGTTTCCTGTTCTTTCGGATCATCCAGCACATTGCGATATTCCTCTTCAATTAAAATTTCCGCTTTATTGTCTTCCCAATCAATTGATTGAATATACCCTAAACCGCGGGCTGGAAATTTTGGATCTTCTTTAATCGTCAAAACGACAAAATCTCCAGGCTTTAATGTCTTTTTTTCCGTATCCTTGAAGGAATATCGGTCAATCATGACAAGTCTCGATACACCTTTATGCGTAATGTGCATATCCGGAGTTATCGGATGGACTTGCGGAAATTGCTCTATATCCTTGTTCAATTGATCAATGAGGATGGTCGTATACGTCATTACCATCTGCCAGCCTCCCTTAGTACATCTATAATTTATCTAAAATAATACCGTATTAAAACAATAAAATACAATATATTGTATGTCCACTGAAAAGAACATACAATATATTGTTAGTTGTAATTACTTAAAAAAGATTACCTCATATTGAGAGACCTTTCAAGAGTTGATTTTTTATTAAATCTATGAATGCATTGAAAAATCTAGCTTTAGAGCAAATTGTTAAATTTTTATCGCAATTTTAGACATTTATTTTCTAAAATTCCACTCGTCATTTGCATACTTTTCTTCTTCAATTTTTCTTACATAATTCTTTTGTTCTTCTGTCAATTCATATGGGACTAAATCGATTTGCAAAGCCTCTTCAAACCCTTTTTTGAACGCATCAATGCATTCCTCAATGGTAATTCGGCGGGTTGTGAGCCGGTTGATGGCAACGGCTCTCTCAGGTAAATGGATGCGCATTCTATTTTTCGCTTCTTCTGAAGGAAAATTAAATAAAGACAACAGCTTGTCCTCATCAAGGTCCAATAAAATCGCACCGTGCTGCAACACAACACCTTTTTGTCTAGTTTGTGCACTGCCAGCGACTTTTTTACCTTCTACAACAAGTTCATACCAGCTTGGGGCATCAAAACATACCGCGCTTTTCGGCTTTTTCAACGCTTCCTGTTTCTCTCCAGTATCCGGAATGCTGAAATAGGCATCCAACCCCAAATTATGGAAACCTTTCAATAAACCTTCACTTAAAAAGCGATAAGCTTCTGTCACCGTTTCAGGCAAGTTTGGATATTGTTCAGTCACGATGATGCTGTATGTTAATTCACTGTCATGCAATACGGCTCTTCCCCCGGTCGGTCTTCTGACAAACCCAATATTTTGCGCTTTTAACGCTTCCAAATTGATATCCTGCACCTTTTGGAAGTAGCCGATGGAAAGCGTCGGCGGATTCCACTGATAAAAGCGAATCACCGGCGGAATTTCCCCTTTGCTGTGGAAATCAAGCAGCGCTTCATCTAAAGCCATATTATAAGATGGACTGCATGGCCCCGAATTAATAAAATACCATTTTGTTTTCATTCGTTTCCCACCTCACAACTAACTCATTGTATCAAACTGAATGGACGAATGCCACTTTCTTAGAACAGGAAATTGAAAGAGCTCAAATGAATTATGTAGCTTGCACCAAAAACATTCCATTTAGCTTAGATCAAAAAGTTGAACTTAAACAATTAGACAGCATTTAACAGAGATGACTGCATCGGATTTTTAATTATTTTTTACATAAAAAAAGAACACTTATTCTATTACTTCTTTGTTTTTTGTTACTTTCATATAAGGTAAGTAACCTCAATTCCAAAAGTTAATATCGACACGAATAAAAGGTTTTATATAGTTGATAGAATTCGCTTCGAAAGACGAATGAAAATTTCATTTGGTATTCATCTGCAAAACTCAAAATATAAAATATTCTAAATAGTTTTACAACTTATAAAAAAATGGTAATATAAGTTATATTAATTTATTTTGAAAGGGGCTAATCAAATGTCTAGAAAAACACATACTGCTGCGAAAGCGGTAGAAACGCTATTCGTCAACCAATTTACAAACGGCATTTTAAATCCTGAAGATGAAATGCTGGGACCTGTACGTGATGGTGGCACAATTATTGCAAATACCGCCCCCGGTTGTTGGGGTCCGATGATTACGCCATCGATTCGCGGTGGACATGAAGTAACAAAACCTGTATATGTTGAAGGTGCTGAAGTTGGTGACGCGATTGCCATAAAAATCAAATCCATCGAAGTGAAATCAATCGCCACAGCATCCGGTCATGATGTGACAATTTCAGATCGTTTCATCGGCGATCCGTTTGTAGCTGGAAAATGCCCGAATTGTGGAGAAATTGCACCAAAGACAGTATTAAAAGGAATCGGCCAATCAGCTGTACGATGTGCCAACTGTGGATCAGAAGCTTCACCTTTTAAAATCGATCATGGCTACACTATGACCTTCCATCCCAAAGTTCCCATTGGTGTCACAGTACCAAAAGAAACGGCAGAAAAAATCGCTGAACAATCATACAAATATATGCGTATTCCTGAAAACTCTCAGCAAAACCCCATTACCACTTTTGCTCCAGGCGACTTAGTCGGTGCCATCGCTCGAATGCGCCCATTTCTGGGACAATTAGGGACAACCCCTTCAATTGCCTTGCCTGATTCACACAACGCTGGAGACTTCGGATCCTTTTTAATTGGAGCACCCCACGAATACAGCGTAACAAAAGAGGAATTGGATACACACCGTACAGATGGTCATATGGATATAAGCCGGGTACGTAAAGGAGCCATCCTAATTTGTCCGGTAAAAGTTCCGGGTGGTGGCGTTTATGTGGGAGATATGCACGCAATGCAAGGGGATGGAGAAATCGCCGGTCATACAACAGACGTTGCGGGACTTGTGGAACTGGAAGTACATGTATTAAAAGGATTGACCATTGAAGGACCGATTTTACTACCAAATATAGAAGATTTACCATACACAGCCAAACCATTTTCAAAAGAAGAACTCATTGCCGCACAAAAATTGGCAAAAACGTTTGGCTTTGAAACCCTTGAGGAATCTCTCCCTCTTTCCTTTATTGGTACGGGTGAAAACTTAAACATCGCAACAGACAACGCATTAAACCGTGCAGCCAATTTATTGGATATGTCGGTACCCGAAGTCATGAACCGCGCTACAATTAATGGATCAATCGAAATTGGACGCCATCCAGGTGTTGTGACAGCAACCTTCTTGATTCCAAAGAACAAGTTACAAAAATTGAATCTGCTCGAATTAGCCGAAGAACAATATGAAACTGAAAAATAGCCATTTCAACTTCTGATGATTGGAATCTCTCATCTCGCCCAAAATAACCATCCTATTTCATCCAGTTATTCGCTTCCCACATTCTTTGTCAAACAGTATTTTAAGATATTCCCGTTTATTTCAATTCCTATATAGAAAAGTCGTTGTCAACTTCCGGCAAAATTGATGTTCTAAAAAAATCTTTCCAACTATATACAATAGACCCAATCAAAAAGGCCGAACGATGAATCGTTTCGGCTCTTTTGATTGGATTGTGTTTTTCAATAGTACATCTGCATGATTTCCCCAATTCCAAGGAGTTTTGCAGTCGTTTAGATCTCCGTGTAAAACAAAGTGTGTGAGCAATATTTATAAATGGCTATCAATCATTGAGGCTAAAGAAATTCCTAGCATTATGCCCTATTCTTATTTATAATGTTCTTGTAATAGAAAGGAGATATTTTGAAGTGGCAACAGTATTATATACGATTGCAATTATACTAGGTGCTATCATTATCTATGTACTCATTAGCTCATTCCGATTGAAAAAAGCTGTCACAAATTTGACGCAGGAGGAATTTATTAAAGGCTATCGAAAAGCTCAGTTGATTGACGTTCGCGAAACAAAAGAATTCGAATCGGGCCACATTTTAGGGGCTCGCAATATTCCTTTCACCCAATTGCGTCAACGTTACAAAGAAATTCGACCAGATTTACCTGTCTATTTATATTGCCAAAATATGACAAGAAGTTCCCGGGCAGCTTTATTCTTAAAGAAAAAAGGCTACAACCAGCTTTATCAACTACAAGGCGGTTTTAAAACTTGGACAGGAAAAGTGAAAACAAAAAATTAACTTTCTCGTTATGTTTATTCTGATACGTCTATCTTATGAAAACATATAAAAATCATATAAAAATATCCATGAGGGCTAAGCTCATGGATATTTTTTATTATTGTTTTTGGTAACGCAAAATCGGATGTCTTGCCGCTTGAGTTTCATCTAAACGGCTTACAACGGTTGTATGAGGCGCTTCTTGTACAATCGAAGGGTTTTCTTCCGCTTCTTTTGCAATTTGAATTAAGGCATCACAGAAGGCATCTAAAGTTTCTTTTGATTCCGTTTCCGTTGGCTCAATCATCATGCCCTCTTCCACGATAAGCGGGAAGTAAATCGTCGGCGGATGATAGCCGAAATCAAGAAGCCGTTTAGCAATATCCAACGTGCGAACGCCAAGTTTTTTCTGACGGCGGCCAGATAATACGAATTCGTGTTTGCAATGGCGATCATATGGCAAATCGAAATATGGTGCCAGTCTTCTCATCATGTAGTTGGCATTTAACACCGCATATTCTGTTACCAATTTTAATCCTTCAGGCCCCATGGAGCGAATATAGGCATAGGCTCTCACATTGATGCCGAAGTTGCCGTAGAATGGTTTGACGCGGCCGATGGATTGTGGACGGTCGTAATCAAAATGGAATGTGCCATCTTCTTTTTTCACAAGCACTGGTTTTGGCAAGAAAGGAATTAAATCTTTTTTCACCCCTACTGGACCAGAACCGGGACCTCCACCACCGTGCGGACCTGTAAAAGTTTTGTGCAAGTTTAAGTGAACGCAGTCAAATCCCATATCGCCAGGACGCACTTTCGACATAATGGCATTGAGGTTTGCCCCGTCATAATACACTTTCCCGCCAACACTATGGACGATTTCAGCAATTTCGACAATATGTTCTTCAAATAAACCAAGGGTATTTGGATTTGTAAGCATGAGTGCCGCTGTATCTTTTCCAACGACGCGGCGCAAATCTTCCAAGTCAACTAATCCATTTTCGTCTGATTTCACTGTGACGATTTCAAATCCTGCAACTGCTGCACTAGCAGGGTTTGTACCATGGGCAGAGTCAGGAACAATGACTTTATTTCGATGTCCTTCTCCATTTGCTTCATGATATGCTCGAATCATCATTAACGCTGTCCATTCCCCATGGGCGCCGGCAGCAGGCTGCAATGTGACTTCATCCATACCGGTAATTTCTTTTAAAGCCGTTTGCAGCTCATACATTAACTCCATTGCCCCTTGGATAGTCGATTCATCTTGCAAAGGATGAATATTGGCAAATCCTGAGAAGCGGGCAACTTCTTCATTTACTTTTGGATTATATTTCATTGTACATGAGCCAAGTGGATAAAAGCCGGAATCCACCCCATGATTGCGGCGGGAAAGCGCTGTATAGTGACGCATAATATCCAGTTCTGAAACTTCAGGAAGTTCAGCTGGCTCTTCGCGTATATATTCTTGTGGAATCAGTTCAGAAAGCTCCACTTCTGGCACATCCAACTCTGGCAAACTGTAGCCGATGCGCCCTTCTTTCGAAATTTCAAAAATGAGCGGTTGATTTTCGTTATGCATTGTAAGCCCCCATTTCCTGTACGAGTTGGTCGATTTCTTCTTTCGTACGCAATTCTGTAACAGCGATTAGCACATGGTTTTCTAACTGCGGATAATCACGGCCTAAATCGTAGCCGCCAATAATGCCTTTTTCTAATAATTTTTGATTGATTTCACTTACTGGCTTATTGACCTTCACAACGATTTCGTTGAAGTGAGAACCTTGGAATGGAACGGTAAAGCCAGCTTGTTCAAATGCATTTTTTGCATAACGAGTTTTCATAATATTTTGCGTTGCCATTTCTTGAATGCCCCGTTTGCCTAATGCCGTCATTGCAACAGAAGCAGCAAGGGCAAGCAATGCTTGGTTGGAGCAAATGTTGGAAGTTGCTTTCTCACGGCGAATATGCTGCTCGCGGGCCTGCAATGTCAACACGAAGCCGCGACGGCCTTCTTGGTCTACCGTTTGACCGACAAGACGCCCTGGAACTTTCCGCATTAATTTGGAAGTTGTGGCAAAATATCCGCAGTGCGGCCCACCAAAATTTTCAGGAATCCCAAATGGCTGCACATCTCCAACGGTAATATCCGCACCAAGTTTTCCAGGAGGCGTTAAAATGCCTAATGCAAGCGGATTAGCTGAAACGATGAATAACGCTTTTGCTTCATGAGCAAGGTCGCCGATTTTTTTAATATCTTCAATTTGACCAAAGAAGTTTGGATACTGTACCATCACCCCGGCTGTTTGCTCATCAAGCAGGGACTTAAGCGCTTCGATATCTGTGGCTCCATCCTTGATTGGCGCTTCCACTACTTCAATGGATTGGCCGTAAGCATATGTTTTCACCACTTCACGGTATTCCGGATGAATCGCTTCAGAAACGATAAGTTTTTTGCGTCGAGTTGAACCAGCGGCAAGCATCCCTGCTTCAGCGAGCGCCGTTCCGCCATCATACATAGAGGAGTTTGCCAAATCCATGCCCGTTAATTCGGCAATCATCGTTTGGAATTCAAAAATTGCCTGCAATTCCCCTTGTGAAATTTCCGGCTGGTAAGGCGTGTAAGCTGTGTAAAATTCAGAACGGGAAATGACGTGATCAACGATGGCAGGTTTATAGTGATTGTAGACGCCTGCACCTAAAAATGAAACAGCCGTTTCCGTATTCGTATTTTTATCTGCTAATGCTTTTAGTTCTTTCAATAATGCAGACTCAGAGATTGCCTCTTTAATATTGTAAAGCCCTTTAAAACGAACCTCTTCTGGAATGTCCGAAAATAAATCGTCAATGCTTTCTACCCCGATTGTAGCAAGCATTTCTTGTTTATCTTGTTCCGTCATTGGAAGATATCGATGTTTCATTTTTTGACCTCCATGTATTATTTTTCCCGCTTATAAAATGGTTTCGGCACAACTTGCGCTTTTACCTTCTTATTTCGAATTTCCACATCCACTTCTGTGCCAATGTCTGTATATTGGATGTCCAACAAGGCAAGTCCTAAATTTCTCTTTGTGGAAGGCACCTGTGTTCCCGTTGTGACAACGCCGATTTCTTGATCTCCTTTAAAGACTTTATAGCCATGGCGAGGGATTCCCTTTTCAATCATTTCAATCCCTACAAGTTTTCTTGAAAGTCCTTGTTCTTTCTGCTTTATAAGTACAGACTTGCCGATAAAGTCCGACTCTTTTTGAAGTTTCACAGCAAAGCCAATGCCTGCTTCAAGAGGAGAAATTTCTTCCGATAATTCTTGTCCGTAAAGTGGAAGGCATGCTTCAAAACGAAGGGTATCACGAGCGCCAAGGCCGCATGGAATAAGCCCGTCCTCTTTTCCTGCTTCTAATAAGCGATTCCATAATGCAACAATGGCTTTCGGTTCCCCATAAAGTTCAAAACCATCTTCCCCTGTATAGCCGCTCCGAGAAAGCAGTACAGAATAACCGCCAATATCGACAGAAGATTTAAATTGGAACGGTTTAATTTCTGACAATTGTGTATTTGTTAATTTTTGCAATATTTTTTCTGAAAGAGGGCCTTGAACAGCAATCATGGCGTACTCATCGGATTTGTTTGTAATTTTTACATCGCCTTGTGCATGCTTTTTCAGCCATTCAAAATCTTTTTCGATATTTGCCGCATTGACAACAAGCAAGTATTGATGTTCTTTAAGATGATAAACAATTAAATCATCCACCACCCCGCCATGTTCATAGCACATAACATTATATTGTGCACCACCGACAGAAATTTTAGAAATATCATTGGAACACAATGTTTGAAGGTATGAGAGGGAATCTTCCCCTTCGACAATAATCTCTCCCATATGCGAAACATCAAAAAGACCAGCACGGTTTCTTACAGCTTCATGTTCCTCTTTAATCGATGAAAATTGCACTGGCAATTCCCACCCGCCAAAATCAATGGTTTTTGCTCCATATTTTGCGTACTCATCATATAACGGGGTTCTTTTTAATTCTCCCATCGAGAAACCTCCCTTGAATGATTGGTTAAAAACATATTCATAAATAATATTAGGTAAAAAAGGACAGAAAATCCCCCTTGTTTTGGGAATTCTCTGTCCTTTCACCTGAAAGTTACACCTGCAGTATTGGCAAGCAGGCTTTCCTCTTGGGTGGCTGAAAATCAGCACTCTCCAGAGTTGCGTCCCGTACGAGTCTTTTTGCCTGAGAGATTCATAGTTCCACTACTTGCTCCTTCGGCGACGTAAAAACGTTCTCTCCCCGCACAATCATCCGCTCAATATGAAATTTTTTCATTCATAGATATCTTTGGAAATATCCTAACATTGAATAGAAAAGAAGGCAACATTTTTTTAAAATTCCGCTAAAAATACGAACATTTTTCTAAAATAATTTTATGTTTATTCGCCTTTTAATCGATTCACTTGGAAAGCCATATAATTGACGATTTGCCGCATGCTGCGATTATGGGTAAAGACACGGATATGAGCAGCTCTTCGATAAAATTTCCGTCTGTAATAAAATAGCCGCTCCAATTCTTTTTTCGTTGACCGTTGTACAATTGGTCGATTTTTATCATTTTTGATTCGATTATAAATATCTTCAAAAGGAGCATCGAGAAAAAAGACTAAACCTGTTTTTCTCATAATTTGCCGGTTTTCTGGCCTCATCGCAACACCGCCGCCCGTCGCAATGATGCATGCTTCGTCGCGGAAATTTTTTAAAAATTCCGTCTCTAAATTTCGAAAATGCTCCTCACCGTATTTTTCGAATATTTCTGGAATCGACATGCCTTGTTGCCTTACGATTTCTTTATCCATATCGTAAAAAGGCAATCTTAATGTGTAGCTTAATCGGCGTCCGATTGCACTTTTACCGCATCCCATGAATCCTACCAAATAGATTTTCCTCATTTTTTGACACCTTTCTGCACAAAACTCTCAACTATCTATTCAATAAATTAATCGTAGCACGAACATAGATGTTTTCCAATGAATTAATGATTGAAAATTGAGTTAAATAGGATGTGCTATAAAAGATTACAAAAGAGGTGACAAAAAACAATAATAGAATTGCGATGGGATACATTATTCCTTTTTCATTTTTCAACATATTGGATAAACAACTCTCTCTCCTTTACAATACCATTTAAAAACTCTATCTTAACCGTCAGAAAAGGATCAGAGATGGAAAAATCGACATTTTTGATGCCCATGAGCAAAGGTACGTATCCTTTATTGTTTATCTGAAGCCGCAGCACGTCTGAAATTTTGTCAATTTTTATGTTCTCCGCCGACGAATCTACAATATATAAAGCATTCCCCGTTTGATAAATCTCTTCAATTTCCAGCAAATATTGTTGAAAATCTTGGATAAAAATTTCCCATTCTATAGATTCTTCTGTAAAAAAACTTGCATTCCAATGTTGAATTAGAAGATAAAAACCTATCGCCAATTGAGTAAATAGCGCAAAAACCACTAATTGAAAAAGCGCTTCGATGAGGGTAAATCCTTTCTGATGCTTTAAAACTCCCCGTTTCCATTGACGCATTTTGATCGTTCCTTATCTAAATCATGGTATTGGACACAAATTCCATCATGTTGAAAATTCCAATGAAATTCCACTTCATCAATCCATTTGCTCCCTACCATCATCCCCGTTGTCTTTGCAATCAGCACTCCCTCATAGGCAACTTGGATGGCATGGTATTCAAGGACTTTGTTATAAAACGAATGGTTCAATTGGAAAACGATTGGTACTAGGCTGATCAACATAAAAAGAATGCTGATAGTTAACAGTGATTCAATCATGGAAAAACCCTTTTCATTCCACATAACGAATTCGCCCTTTATCAATATTGATAATGAGAAGCTTTACACCATCTGGGGTATGAAAAGTGAGCGTGCCAAAATTCCTCACAATCCCTTTCGAATTGATGGAAAGGGTTGATAAAGTACTTAAATTGCTGAATGTAATTAGTTCAGGAATTTCCCTCTCAAGGAGTACTTCATTCATTTGATGAAAAATCTTATATTTTTTGGAGGATGAAAAGGAAACATAGCAGCTCTTTTCATGTTCAATTGCCCACATTTGCGCCATTTGAATATCTAATTTTAATTGATGGAAAAACTGGTCAACAATCATTTTTTCCGTCACTTTGATTGAGAAAGATGAAGTGATTCCACCAATTAATAAAACAATCATTAACACCAACAGCATTTCAAGCAAAGTAAAGCCTTTTTCGTCTTTCATGCCAATCCGTCCCCAGCTATTCAACTAAAGAAACCGTTCCATCTTCATGAATGGAAATTGCTTTTCCGTTCGGACACTTGTCCATGTCTTCTTTTAAATACCCTTCATTCAGTAAGTCCACCATTGTAGGAATCGTTTTATGATCAATCCGGTAAGATTCCACTTGCCCTTGAACCATTTGCAGGTAGGCGCTGCAGCCCTTTTCATCGATGGAATTCATATGTTTTGTAACGTTCGGAACGGTAATTAAAATTAAGATGGAGATAATAAAAAGTACGATTAACATTTCAATTAATGTAAAGCCTTTTTGGTTCAATCTCCCACCCCTTTACATAATTTCAACTAGGTCGTAAATTGGAAGCAACATGCTGATATAAGCAGCAATAATGCAAATGGCAATCAGTATAAAGAAAAGCGGTTGAATGGCGGCCATGCAAGTTTTTAATATCGATTGCATCCGTTCATAAAGCATTTCGCTGAAAATAAGCATTTCCCGTCCTAAGTAACCGCTCCTCTCTCCATGCTTAATAAATTCTTCAAAATTCGAGGCAAAAAATTGCGTTACTTTTACAGCCTCAGATAAAGAATCTCCAAAAATGACCCGCTGTTTTAATTGAGTTGCAATATAGGAAACATAGTGGCTTGTTTTCTGTTCTTCCAAAATGGACAATGCTTGTTGAAGAGAAATTCCTGATACTAATAAACTCCCAATTAAATAAGAGAATTGTCTTGTAAAATGATATTGATAGACCGAACGAACAATGGGAATTTTCATGATAATCTTTAATTGCTCACGAACCTTCCATTTTCTGAAATAATGGCGACATGAAACGATGAATATAAAAGTGATAACAAGAGATAGAAGCAGAAAATCCGGAAAATGGAGCAATACAACCGCTAATTTTAAGCTCGTTAACTCTTCTGAATCACTGTTTGCAGTAATCTGCTGGATATTTGGCAAAAAGTAATTCCGAAATACAACAAAAATGATCGTTAAAATCATCATTAAAAATGCAGGATAGGCAAGCAACTTCCCCACATTTTTCTGCAAATCCTGCTGAAATTTCATCTGTTCACTAACTTGTGACAAGGTTTCGGCCAATTCCCCTTTTTCTTCCGCCAGTTGAATCGTCAACAGAAGATGTTTTGGAATGGGAAAATTTTTTAAAATATCCGTCACCGATGCACCGTTATTAAAATCTTGCTGAAGCTTCCCATTCCATTTTTCCAACTCTTGCACATGGTAAGGTAGCAGCATGAATAAAGCGTCTGAAAAAATATATCCTTCCTTCAATAAAACGCTCGTTCTTTTTAAAAGCGATGGAACATCCCGCACTTTTTCCTTTTTCTTATGCAAGAAGGCATCAGCGAATTGACCCATTCGTTGTAACCTGGTCTTTTCCTGATTCAATCCAAGCCCTTTGATACTCCAACGTTCTCTCAACAGGCAGTTGATACTCCCTTCCCTCAATGATTGCTTTCATGGCATCATGCAAAACATCATCAGCTAAAATTTCATAGATTGCTTTGCGGCTGTCGCTGTCCTTTAAATGGATTAAACACTGGGCAATAATCGCTACCGCAGCTTGCCGAATTTCTTCAATGGAGATGTGTAAATCCATCAACCGGTAAATGCAATTAACCGTATCCTTCGCATGAATGGTGGAAAGCACTAAATGCCCTGAAAGCGCTGCTCTGACTGCAATCTGCGCCGTTTCTTCATCCCGGATTTCGCCAATCATAATGACATCCGGTGAATGTCTTAAAATCGCTTTCAATCCGCTTGCATATGTTACCCCTGCCCGCTCATTTACTTGAATTTGAAGCATATACGACTGGCTGCTTTCGACAGGATCTTCCAATGAAATCACATGCCGGCCCAATGTTTCGCTGCAATATTTCACTAACGAATAAAGAGTCGTCGTTTTGCCGGAACCCGTTGCACCGCAGAATAAAATCAATCCTTGGCTTTTCGAAACCAATTTTAATAACTCTTCAGCTGTCGGGAGAAAATAACATAATGAAGTAATTGGATAGGAGGCATTTTGAAGAAATAAACGAATCACGAGGCTTTCTTTTTTATAGACGGAAGGCAAAGTGGATATTCGAAAGGAATACAAACAATCCGAAATCTTTTGTTCAAAGGAACCGCTTTGAGGCTTTCTTTTTTCACTGATATCTAATGAAGATTTGAATTTAAAAAAAGAGATGATTCGGTCCCCTAAATCGATGGGAAGTTGGCCGGAAGGGAATACTTTTCCATATTTCCGGAATTGAACAATATAATGATTCGGCCCCGGTTCTATATAAATATCGCTCGCCCCAAAATGCATGGCCTTTAACAAAAGCTGATTGGCTTTCGTCTCAACGACGGACTCAACTTCCAAACATATCACCTTCTTCCCCAAGAATTGTGACCGCTTTTTTATTTAGTATAAGCCGAACTGCACCCTTCGAAAAGGGTTTTTCTGAAAATTTTTATTTCGGCCTTTTTTCCAATCAAAATATTTATTTTCAAAAAGATATTGACAAATTTTGTTACATTTTTTGAATATTTTCCTAAGATTCTAGAGAGTGATTATATTTTCACTATCATTTCATTAAAAATAAAGATACAATTGAATTAGCATAATATATATACTTAAAGGTGGGATTACAGAATGTTGCATCCATTAAAAATTACTAGCACATTGGCTGACGAAACTCGTTTTCAAATTTATGAATATATGTTGCAGCAAAAAAGATTTTTTACCGTACAAGATATAGCAGATAAATTTAATATACATCCCAATGTGGCAAGATTGCATTTAACAAAACTTGCAGAAATCCATTTAATCACTGCGGACTTTTTAAAATCAGGCAAAGGCGGAAGACCTGGCCGTATATATAAAGTGTCAGAACAAGGCGTCGATTTAAGTTTTCCAAAAAGGGAAGATAAATATTTAGTCAAATGGGCGATTGAACTCGTACAAGCCTTTGGAGAAGAAGGATTAAAAAAAGCAAAAAAAATCAGCTACAAAGATGGATACAATGAAATGCGCACCCGTCTTGCTAAAATAAATTTGCCAGTATCTTTTGAAAAAAAGGTGGAAATATTATCTGAAGCGGCTTTACTTGTAGGCTACATTCCAAAAATTGTCGATACTGAAAAAGGGAAAAAAGTGATTTTAACGATTTATAATTGCCCTTTCAGAAGCCAAATTACTGAATATAGCGATATTCTTTGTGATTTGCACCAGTCATATCTAAACGGACAAATCGACGCGTTATTTGAAGAAAATAATTTTGTCCAATTTGAAAGTATGATTCACGAATGCGACTTTTGCAAATATGAAATCAATGTTCCAAATGTAACATTCTAAAATTTTACACTTGATTGTCACAAATCTATTGAAGTATTCAGTTTACAATATTGTCAATTATCATTTATAATAAGCATTGAAATATTGTGTCGCTACAAAAAGGAGGGAATCGACATGGCTAATATGTATAAAGTTTTAGCATTCTGGACAGGTATTTTCGCCGTAATGTTCTACCTTGGCGATATGGTCGAGGTTTCGCTATTATTTATTGGTAATTCGGTATTATTCTTATTATTAGGCTTCTTAAACCTTTCAGAACGCATGTATATGTACATTTTTGGAGCATATTTAACAATATTCTTTGCTGGATTTACTTATTACACAACCTTTATCCACGTTCCTGGTGCAGGACATTAATAAATGAAAATAAAAAAGCATCGGATTTTTTCGATGCTTTTTATTTTGCACATCAATTAAAAACCATGCAGAAACGGATTTGAATCCATCTCATGGGCAGGTGTTGTATAAGGACCATGGCCTGGATAAATAATAAAGTCATCAGGCAACACAAGCAATTTCTCATGAATGGATTTCAGTAATACCTCCAAGGAACCGCCAAGCAAATCAGTCCGGCCAATGCTTCCTTGAAACAGCGTGTCTCCTACAATCGCAAAACCATCTTCTTCAAAAATATAAGAAATGCTTCCCGGAGAATGCCCTGGTGTAAAAATTGCACGGAACTTCATGCCCGCCACTTCAAAGGATTGCTCTTTGTTGATGATTTCATCTGCCGGCTTTAAACGATATGTCGGCAGCCCAACGTATTTTCCAGAGCCATTTTTATTTGGATCAAAAAGCCAATCCTCTTCTTCTTTATGAAGATAAACCGGGATATGAAAAGCTTCTCTCACTATATCGACGGCGCCAATATGGTCAAAATGAGCATGAGTTAAAAAAATCGCTTTCGGCTTCAACTGCTCTTTTTGAATCGTTGAAAGAATTTTTTCTCCTTCTTCACCGGGATCAAAAATGATGCAATCTTTCTCTTTATTGCTTACGATGTAGCAATTGGCCTGTACAGGTCCAACAGTTAAAATTTTTACATCCAACAATTTCATCACCTCTAGCGTATTATACAATGGTTTGGAAAAAATGAACATTCCATAGCTATTTGTATCTTATGGACGAAATAATTGAGGTTGTTCAAATAAACGTCACTTTTAATCCTCGACATTTTATGACCGTTGCTATAAAATAAAGAAGGAATATTGTTTTACCGACATACTCTGTGGATGTCGAAAGGAGTGTAATATTTTTCATGAACTTATTAATGTTAATCTTTGGTTTAATTGCTATTCTTTCATTAGTTGCGGCATTCCGTGCTATCAAAGCTAAAAATGTTCTTGCTATTATTTTTGGACTAGCTGCTGGACTTGTTTTTGGTTGGTTTACAATCATGACAATCGTTCATCAGGGATATCCTCCAATGATGTAAAACAATGTATAAAAGAGGCTGGGACAAAACTAGCTTCTAGATAGGAAAAAGGAGAATTTGAGCCAACTCAAATTCTCCTTTTTTCCATTTATCCCCATTGTTTTTGGTTAGTTGATCTTTGTTGGCCGTGTATTTTCGTAAATTCACGGCCATTAAGGCAATGCCCATTTCATTTTCCACTTTCGATTTTCCTCGAACGGAAAATCGAGTGAAACGCAAATTAGCCTTCAAGAATCCAAAAACTGGTTCTACGTCTATTTTACGTTGACGGAAAATAGAACCAGCTTTTTCTTCTGAAAGCTTCGCTCTTACATATTCTTTTTGTTGTTCCCATTTTTCATTCACCATGACCTTTCGGTGATTGCCTTCCTTTGCTTTTGTGCATGATGAACGAAATGGACATCCTGAACAGTTTTCACATTCATAAATTTTCAATTCTCGTTTGAAACCAGTCTTATCTGTACGTACAGAACGATAACGGAAGGTTACTCGCTGCTGATTTGGACAAATGTAGGTATCACTTTCTTCGTCGTACATCCAATTGTCTGGATGAAATGGATTTTGTTTATATTTCTTCTTTTGTTCTTTCTCATACATGGTATATGGAATGAGTGCCTCACATTTTCGATTCGAAAGGATGTCTTCATAGTTTTGTTCACTACCATAACCAGCATCTGCGACAATATACTTTGGCAACGGAAAATAATTCTTTTCTATCTTATTCAAGAACGGAATTAATGTACGTGTATCAGTAGGATTTGGAAAGATGCTATAAGCTAGTGCGTATTGACCTTCTGTTGCGATTTGTACATTGTATCCAGCTTTCAATTGACCGTTTTTCATATAGTCGTCTTTCATTCGCATGAAAGCGTCCCCGGAACGGAAATCAATTTTAATAACATATCAAAAAAACATCATTTTCTCCTTGGAGAAAATGATGTTTTTTTAGATTTGTCCCAACCTCAGCTTTTTTCATTTATCAATACAGTTCCATTAAGTAATCTGTTATAAAACAGTTGATTTTTTCTGAAAATTGTTTAATTTTTTATGAATATTGAAATAACTCTAGGATGATTTCCTTGTTTCAAGTAAGATGGAACTAATGTTAAGGAGGTATCTAGGGATGCAAGTTCGAACAACAAGAATGGAAGAAGAAGAAGCCAAAATTGTTTATCAGGAAACTGCTGGTTTAGCCATTATTACCATCCACCGGCCGCAATTAAAAAATGCATTGACAGCTAATATGTGGGATCAACTTGCAAAAATTGCAACACAATCGATTGAAAATCCAAAAAACAAAGTATTGATTCTTCGCGGTTCCGGTGAAAATTTTACTGCCGGTTCAGATATTAAGGAATTCAATCGGATGTCATTAGAAGAAGCAGAAGAAGCTTTTGTAAGAATGGAAAATACGATTTCAACTATTGAAAATTTGCCGCTCCCTACAATCGGCGTCATTAACGGGCCTGCCATGGGCGCCGGTCTTGAGCTTGCTTTAGCTTGCGACATACGCATCGGCTCAGAAAAAGCTCGTTTGGGCATTCCCGTCGGCAAGCTTGGCATTACGTTAAATAACAAATTTGCAAAACGCCTTGTCGATTTAGTCGGACCATCTACAACGAAAGATTTTGTATTCACCGGCCGCACTTTTAAAGCCGAAGAAGCGTATCGAGCTGGCATGTTAAACTACTTGGTGCCCGAAAAAGAATTAACGAGATTTTCCATTCGTTTAGGTAAACTTGTAGCAAGCATGTCCCCTGCTTCACTACTTGCCGTGAAAAATGCAGTAAAAGAGTGTGTTACTTCTACCCCTGCTCTTTGGCAAGGCTCTACACCATTTGTGGATTCTGTCGATTTTCCGGAAGGTGTCCGCGCTTTCGTCGAAAAACGGATGCCTCAATTCACAAGAAAACGATGAAAAAATGTGGTTGGCAATTCGCCAACCACATTTTACATGATTCCTTTAACGAAAATGAGAATATGCATCGGCGCAAATTCAAAATGCCGCTGGAATTCAAAATCAATCTGTTTTTGAAGCTGTTCCAATATGTAAACTACATCATAATTAACCGGTGTCTTTAGATGGAGAGAAACATAAATTTTTGGCTGCAATTTTTTCATCGTAAATTGCACTGCATCCACTCTTGCAATGAAAGGATTATTGGCAACGACAAATTGAATTAAATCCGTATAAACATTTAATGAAATCTCAATCGTTTGCCGATGGAAATCCGGTTGAACAATGGTTGTCTCCCCTAATTTCACCCGATTTTTTGAAAAAATATCAAACCCCTTTTGAATAATCCGTTTAAAAAAGTTTTGTTCCACTTGCCTATATGGAATGGGCATCAAATGCTTTCCTTGCGTGGTGCGGATAAATTGGGATAATTGGATTTCATTTTTTGAGCGGATATCATTGATGTAATAAAATGCTTGGATGGGTTCTAGATCCAGCTGCTCCGCGATTTTTTTTGTCATTTTATCGCTTGTGCCAATGATCAAAATGGATTGAATATTATGCTTCTGGATGGCATCCATTACTTCCTTCCGATGTTCTTCATCTTGAAAAACGGCTCTTCGAATGGCTTTAATTGTATTTTTTTCAAATTTTGCTGAAGTCCCTGCGATTTTTTGTCCATTTTTGATTAGCAATCCGTCATCAATGATTGCTTCAATTTCATGATCATGGGCGAATTGCAAAGCGCTTGTGCTTTTCCCTGAACCGCTTGGGCCGCTTAATGAATAAACTTTCATTTTTTTCACTCCAACACCTTTTCTTTCTTGTATCATAAACAAAATATGAACGGAAAGCAAAATCCTTAATTTCTATAATTTTGAAAGAATCAAAATATGCTAAAATATTTTTACTGTTTGAATTTGTTAGACTTAAGGAGTGTTTATGTTGAAAATAGTTCCATCGAAGAAGATGTCCTTATTTGAACCAGCGATATTTGGACAATTAAAGGAAGCTGCAAAAGCGGAAGAAGCGAAAGGACTGAAAATTATTGATTTAAGTCTAGGCAGCCCAGACCTGCCTCCCCATGAATTGCTGAGAAATCATATGGCTGAAAAAAGCAAAAATCCGGATGCCTATGGATATACACTAACCGGAACGAAAGAATTCAATGAAGCCGTTGCACGCTATTATAAACGGGTCAATAAAGTGGATATTGATCCCGATACAGAAGTGTTGTTGACAATGGGTTCCCAGGAAGGATTAGTGCATCTTCCAATTGCCTTTTGCGATTCAGGCGATATAGTGTTAACAACCAATCCCGCCTACGTGGCATATATGGCCGGAATTCATTTAGCAGGCGCAAAAGCCCATTACATACCATTAAATAAAGAAAGAGGCTATCTTCCAGATTTGTCGGCCATTCCTGAGGAAATGGCAAAACACGCCAAATTAATGATTTTGAATTTGCCGGGCAATCCCGTGCCAGCAATGCCATCATTAGAATATTTCACAGAAGTCGTGGAATTTGCCAAAACATATAATATTATCGTATTGCATGATGCTGCTTATTCTGAATTTTACTTTGACGGAAACGGCCCAATCAGCTTCTTAAACGCTCCGGGCGCAAAAGATGTGGGAATAGAAATCAATTCATTATCGAAAAGTTTCAGCTTAGCCGGCGCCCGAGTGGCTTACATCGTAGGAAATAGTGAAATGATTCAAATTATGAAACAACTCAAGTCCAATTTAGACTATGGCATTTTTGAACCTATTCAATCAACTGCAGCCCTTGCATTAGACCATTCTGAAATCATTACTGATCATTTGCGCAAAACCTTTGCCGAAAGACATCGCATCATGACAAAAGGGCTTGAAAACATCGGATGGGAATATGCCCCATCCACTGGCGGCATGTTTGTATGGGCTAAATATCCATTTGCCATCGACAGCGTTTCCTTTGCATTTCAAGCGATTAAGCAAGCTGGCGTTGTAATGGTGCCTGGCACTTCATTCGGTTCTGAAGGCGAAGGTTATGTGCGCATCGCCCTTTTTCAAGAAAAAGAGCGGTTGCAGGAAGCAATAGAAAGATTGCGCAAATTAAAATGTTAAATTTTCCGGATAAGCTATCATTCAAAAAATTAGGATGTATAGCTTATCCTTTTTTTCATCTCCGTAAACAACATCCAGCATAGGATTTGCAAAACGAAAAAAATCGGCCGATGAACAGCCGATTTTATACTTTATATTTGTATGATTCGTCCTCTTCATAACGATTATAGCGCTTTTTAAACAGTTCGAATAAATAAGAAACCAACACTTTCAATATAGCATAGCCTGGAATTCCAAGTACTACACCTGCCACGCCAAATAATGAACCGGCAGTCAGCAGCACAAAAATAATGGTAATTGGATGTATTTTTAAAGATGAACCCATGATATTTGGTGTAATTAGTTTTCCTTCGATTAATTGTACAATCGTCCAGACGATAATAAGCTTCAACACCATGAAAGGCGAATTAACCAACGCAATAATGATGGCAGGCGTGATGGCAATTGCTGGTCCTAAATATGGAACGACGCTTGTAATCATTGCAATAAAACCTAATAAGAAGGCATAATCAAGACCAATAATTAAAAAGCCGATTGTCATCATCACACCGATACAGAAAGAAACTAAAATTTGTCCAAGTATGTAATGGCTGATTTGATGGTCCATTGCCTTCATAACTCTTGAAGCATCTTCCCGTGTACGCGGAGGAAAAATACTTAAAATAAATTTTGGAAGTTTCTCCCCCTCATACAATAAGTAAAATAAAATGAACGGAACCGTCACCAGCGATAGAATAAAGCCTGTTACGGCCGAAACTAGTCCCGTGATGCCGCTCGCGATTTTCGTTGCTAAATTGGTGAAAGTTTCTCTAACCGTCGTAATCAAATTGTTGGTTACGTCCGTTAAAACTCGGTCATAATTAATATTATATTTTGAAAACAGTTCATTCACGCCTGAGTTATTTAAAAACGTTACGATTCCTTCAACAGCTGCCTTGAAATAAACAGGAAATTCATACACTAAATTTGTAAATTGATCCCGCAAAAAAGGAAAGACCAAAAGTACAAGCAGTGTAATTGCCCCGGCAGCAAGCAAGAAAATCAAAAAAATGGACCAGACTCTTGGAATCCACCGTTCCAATATTTTTAATATAGGTCTAAATAAATAATATAAAATACCCGCTAGTACTCCTGGCAAAATCACCACTTCAAACAGCACTTGGAACGGATAGAAAATAAAAGAAATTTTATTAAAAATATAAATCACAAGACCTAAAAGCAAGAGCACAAGGAGTGAGAATAATAGATTTTTCCCGCCAAGAAAACGTATAAATTTCGTTGAAGTAAAGATGGAATGATTGGATCTTATTTCGCCTTCTAATTCTTTCTCTCTTTTCAAAAAACCACCTCATCATATTTCGACAAATTTATTTTAGCATGAATAATAATGGAAGAAAACTTTTCAACTCTTAATAGCCTAAAAATTCATGCAACTTCCTTTTGTTTGCTTCCAAGTCGATTTCAATAACAGAACCTGCATGTTGATAAGAATTGAAACGATAAGTTCCTTCGACAGGAATCGTCATTTTTTGGAGATCAGGCACACCGCCTTTTAATACAGAAAAAACGGTTTTGATTTCTTCGCCGGACGTCATATCCGTCTGTATATATCCTTGCGCTGCTCCAATCAACTTCGGCAAATTTTTGATATTTGCTGGCCTCAACACTTCATCTTTTAATGCTTCAATCACCTTTTGCTGCCGCTCTACTCGTCCGAAGTCCCCTTGTTCATCATGACGGAAACGGGCATATCCAAGAAGCTCTTTTCCGTTTAATCGATGTACACCTTTTTTTAAAGTGACGCCAATATAAGCAGACATATCCTTTTCCACCTCGATTTCAACCCCATTTGGCGCAATCAGGTCAATGAGGGATTCAAAACTTTTGAAATCCATCACCACATAATGATGAATTGGAATATCAAACATTTCGTTTAACGTTTTTTTCAATAATTGGACGCCGCCTAAATAATAGGCCGTATTTAATTTCCATGAATCATATCCTGGAATATTCGCATAAATATCTCTCATAAATGAAACAAGTTTTACATCATTCGTTTCTTTGTTCCAGGAAAGGAGCATCATTGTATCGGAACGGGACTTTTCTTCTCCCCTACTGTCTACACCGATGATTAAATAATTGACAAACCCTTCGTTGTCTTCATCCGGGAGAAAATCCACTTCTTCCTTTTCAACATCTCCTGCAAGCTCCAATCCCATTCGATATTGATGAACTGAATAGGCAATGACCCCTATAATCATCAATAAAAATAAGGCGACGATTAATCTTCCTATTCTTAATCGTTTTTTCTTTATTCTTTTTTCTTTTCGGCTGCGGATTTCATGTTCTTCCATTTCTTATTCCCCTTATATTTGCTTAACTTTAATATTCATAATAGAATAAACGATAAAAACAACGGAGAAGTTCTACCAATCATTATACTATGTTCTATCTCGAAAAGCTTTCAACTATATATGAATGCCCTATTTTTGTTACTATATAGGTTGTGACAAAATATAGGATTTTAAGCAGAAGGAAGTGGAAAAATTGGAAAAAGCAACTTTTGCCGGTGGATGTTTTTGGTGCATGGTGAAGCCTTTCGTGGAATGGGAAGGGATTGAAAAAGTCACTTCTGGATATATGGGAGGCCATGTAGAAAACCCAACCTATGAACAAGTGAAATCAGGGAAAACAGGACATTTAGAAGTGGTGCAAATTGAATTTGATCCTGAAATTTTCCCGTATGAGAAACTCCTTGAAATTTATTGGATGCAAATTGACCCGACAGATGATGGGGGCCAATTCCATGACCGCGGGGAATCATACAAAACAGCTATTTTTTATCATACTGAAGAACAGCGGATATTAGCGGAAAAATCAAAAAAGGCCCTTGAAATAAGCGGTCGTTTTAAAAAGCCCATCGTGACAGAAATTCGTCCTGCAACCACTTTTTATGAAGCGGAAGAATATCATCAAGATTATTATAAAAAAAATCCGGAACATTATGAAGAAGACCGCAGAAAATCTGGGAGAGATGAATTCATTCAAAAACATTGGCAAATTTAAAGAACAGGCGGCACTCCAGCCGCTTATTTCTTTTGGCGCACGTTATTAGTTTACATAATTATTTTATCATCAATAAAATTGCAGACTCAATACATAATCCCTATATGATAAGTGAATATATTCCTCATCGGCATCAATTATTGATGAAATCCATCTCAAATACTGAATGATAATTAGAATTTTCCATTTATTCGGAATATTTTATTGAAAAAGAAACTAATAATGTTATATTTATACTATATACTTCTAACTTTTTGTTATATAAGGGGGATGCGGTTATGTTATTTACAAAAAAGAAACCGGAAGTGACTGAAACGAAAGAAACAAGCACTTCTTCACTTATTGGCGGACAAATTCAAGTAGCTGTAGACCAATTAAAAGGCGTTGTGGAGCAAATGAATATAACTTCCCTGTCTCTTGAGGAAATTTCCAAATCCACAGCCGCAAAAACCTCTCGCCTATTTTCCCACAGTGAACAAACCATGAATTTCTCTCAGCGGGCATCAGAAAAAATGAAGAAGATCGAAGCTTCTGCTCTTCATATATCCTCTTTTTCTCAAGAAATTTTATCAAATAGCCAAACTTCATATGATGAATTGCAAAACTCCTTTGAATCCTTTCAATTGTTGCAAAAGAAATTTGAAGCCCTGAGCCAAAGCCACAATCTATTGCTTGAACAAATGCAGCAATTAGTCGAATACTCCAACAAAATCCAAGACATTGTTTTCACTATTGGGGCGATTTCACAAAAAACGAAAATCCTAGCGCTTAATGCCTCCATTGAAGCTGCAAGAGCCGGTGAACGTGGAAAAGGATTTTCAGTAGTTGCAAAAGAAGTTGGAAATTTGGCTAATCAAACATCCAAAGCTGTGGAAGAAACAAGAGAAACCATTCAAATCATTCAAACAGAAATCAAATCGACAGCGGAGAAAGTAAAAACGGAAACAGTTCAAGTGCACGAAGGTTCCAATGAAATGAACAAAATTTTAATCGCTTTACAGTCCTTCAAAGAAAAGCTGAACATCATTACAAAAATGGTTCAAGAGTCTTCAGAATCAGTTGACGAACAAAGAGATAATGTAGTCGATATTTCCAATCTTCTTCAAGAAATTGCCCAAATGGCGATTGAAAATAAAGAATACGTCGACCAAGTAACAAAAGATTTAAAAGCTCAACATAAAAATATTGAAGATATTCGTTCTATTAATCAGTCGCTAACAAAAACTTCAGCCGAACTGCAAACATTAGTGCATCAAAACAGCCAAAGCATCCAATATGATGAAACACTATTGAACCAAATGAAAACAATGCTTTCCGCAAAAGTCCAACTAAAAGAACTATTAAATCTGGAGGAAAAAGTTCATAAACAAATACTTGATGAAATTTTATATTCTAATCCTCAGCTGGAAACGATATGGACGAATCGGGACGATGGAACATTTATCTACTCCAATCCGCCTGCTGGGCTTGTCAACGCAAAAATGCGCCCTTGGTTTATAGAAGCGATGTCCGGCAAAGAGTATGTATCAGAACCATACATTTCTGCTGTTACAAAAAAGTATTGCATTACCCTTTCCTTCCCCATTATGAATGAAGGAGAAGTAATCGGCGTATTAGGAGCCGATGTGTCGCTGAAACACAATTAAATAAAAGAGAATAATGCTCATTCCTAGCTAATATCGTACTTTAAGCAACTATTTTTCACATTAGTAGTGCTTAATCTAAAAATTTATTGTAAAATTTAGATGTAAATATAAATTCCTTTTTATTCCTTTTAATCCCATTAAATGGAGGAATGAGCATTGACGACATTTATAGCTGATACTCTTTCAAAGGAACAAAATCTCTTCAACTTCACTGGAAATAAAATCAAAACTGAGGACAAGAAAATTGATGTACTTGTTAAGTATGAACAGCCTCTAGTTGTTGTGTTGGATTCTGTATTAGATGCAGAAGAATGCGACCGGCTGATTGAATTGTCTAAAAATCGCCTCGAACGTTCGAAAATCAGCGCTGATAAAATCGTCAGCGATATTCGAACAAGCAGTGGAGCTTTTCTAACAGATGTGAATGACGAAATCATAAAAAGGGTTGAAAAAAGAGTGGCTTCAATTGTCGGCATCCCGGTTGAACATGCAGAAGGTTTGCATGTCATCAACTATAAACCAGGCCAAGAATACAAAGAGCATTTCGATTATTTTGCAGAAACGAGCCGAGCAGCGAGCAATAACCGAATTTGCACTTTTGTTTTATATTTAAGTGATGTAGAAGACGGCGGTGAAACGTATTTTCCGAAACTTGGCCTTAAAGTGTTTCCGAAAAAAGGAATGGCTGTTTACTTTGAATACTTCTACAATGACCAAATGCTAAATGAACTGACATTACATGGCGGTGCTCCGGTTGTTACAGGCGAAAAATGGATTGCAACGCTATGGTTTAGAAGAAAAAAACTTATTTAATTGACATACAGCCGCAGATAATTGCGACGAGGAGGCGCGTTTAATGGAGCAAATTTTTTAAGAGAATATTACTTACTAATAAGAAGTAAGGCTGTTTCCGAAAGTGTTCGACTTTCTGGACAGCCACTTTTATTTTATTCTTTCAACCATTTATAGCTTTTCTCCTCACTTCTTGATATAATTGGAGCATTATGTGTAAAAGTACATTGAAGTAGTAATAAAAGGAGGAACTTACATGATTCAAGTAAGCAATGTAGGTCTTCGTTATGGCGATCGAAAATTATTTGAAGATGTTCATATCAAGTTTACACCTGGAAATTGTTATGGTCTCATCGGAGCAAACGGAGCGGGAAAATCCACGTTCCTTAAAATATTATCAGGAGAAATTGAACCGCAGGAAGGTCAAGTGATTGTTGGAAAAGACCAACGCATTGCCGTATTAAAACAAAACCATTTCGAATATGACGAATATACGGTGTTAGAGACGGTCATTATGGGCCATAAACGCCTTTATGATGTGATGAAAGAAAAAGATGCCATCTATATGAAAGAAGATTTTACCGATGAAGATGGCATGCGTGCAGCAGAATTGGAAGCAGAATTTGCGGAATTGAACGGTTGGGAGGCAGAATCTGAAGCTGCCACTCTATTACATGGTCTTGGAATCACAGATGATAAACACTATATGAAAATGGCGGATTTGGAAGGATCCGATAAAGTAAAAGTATTGCTTGCCCAAGCTCTATTTGGAAAGCCAGACATCCTGCTTTTAGACGAGCCGACAAACCACTTGGATTTAAAAGCGATTCGCTGGCTGGAAGAGTTTTTAATCAATTTTGAAAATACGGTCATCGTTGTATCCCACGACCGTCATTTTTTAAATAAAGTATGTACCCATATTGCCGATTTGGACTATGGAAAAATTCAAATTTACGTTGGAAACTATGATTTCTGGTATGAATCTTCCCAGCTTGCATTAAAAATGGCTCAGGAACAAAACAAGAAAAAAGAAGAAAAAATTAAAGAATTGCAAGAATTTATTGCTCGTTTCTCAGCGAATGCATCAAAATCGAAGCAGGCAACAAGCCGCAAAAAAATGCTGGAAAAAATCCAATTGGAAGATATTAAACCTTCCAGCCGAAAATATCCATACATTAACTTCAAAATGAACCGGGAAATCGGCAATGACTGCTTATCTGTAGATGGATTAACAGCTATACAAGATGATAATGTTCTATTAAAAGATATCCGATTCATAATGAACCGGGATGATAAAATTGTGCTCCTTGGCAACCCATTAGCAAAATCCGCTTTGCTTGACATCTTGATGGAAGAACGCCAAGCAGATGGAGGCACGTTTAAATGGGGCGTCACGACTTCAAGAGCCTACTTCCCTATGGACAACTCCAAATACTTTGAGGGCGAAGAAAAAACCCTTGTTGATTGGCTCCGTCAATTTTCACCAGAAGACCAAACAGAAACCTTTTTGCGCGGTTTCTTAGGCCGTATGCTATTTTCTGGCGAAGAAGTAAAAAAATCCCCTTCTGTTTTATCCGGAGGCGAAAAAGTTCGATGCATGCTGGCCAAAATGATGCTTTCTGGCGCAAACGTACTGCTTCTTGATGAACCGACAAACCATTTGGACTTGGAATCGATTCAAGCGTTGAACAACGGTTTAATCGCTTTTAAAGGGGCTATGATTTTCACATCCCATGACCACCAATTCATTCAAACCATTGCCAACCGCGTGATTGAAATTCAAGAAGATGGTTCGATTATCGATAAACAATGCACGTACGATGAATTTTTAGAATGGAAAGAAGCACAAGGACTTTTATAATAAATTGAATTGTTGGATTACCGGCCGCTTAAAAAGTTATAGCTTTTTAACGGCCTTTTTTGTAAATATTATATTCCCCTGCTTTTGAATCGTTGACTCCAATATTATCACTTTAAGTTTACATAATAATATTATTTGAAAATAAATGTAAGCCCTTCTTTCACCTAATAGAATGATTAGTAATAATATCGAAAGGAGATGAACTCGATGCGGGCATTTTCCTCAATTCTCTGCCTTCTTGTTCTATTATTTGGCTGTCAATCAAAGGAACAAGGAAATATGCCAGATAAAGGGAAGGAAGAAACAATAACAGAAGAAGCGGGAAAACAAAATGAAGTGGATTTAAAAAATTTTTTCAAGCCAGATAATACAGTTGCAAATTTTTTAGGCGATGGAAACGAATTTGCTTCTTATACGGAGAAAACCAATTGGTTAAATGAACAATTTGTGGGAACGATTGTTGATAATGGCGGTGTTTCATTAATGACCATTTACAAAATCACAGAGGATGCAATCGAAATTATTTTCAAAGAACCGATAGATTTCGACACACCCTTTCCAACAATAGAAGAGCTTGAACACCTTCAACCTGTCGAAACCTATCTGGCAACACCGATTCAAAAAGGTACGTCTTTTGGTAAATGGAAAATTGTAGAAACGAATACAACTGTTGAAACCCCTTATAAAACTTTTAAAAAGGCCATTGTTCTTGAAGAAAAGGGAGAAAATTATGTGAATCGAAAATATTTTGTTGAAGGTCTTGGAGAAATCAAGACGGAATCAATCATGGACACCAATCAAGGGGAAACCTATACAGTTACTTCTGCATTACAATCCATCACAACTATAGAATAATTATCCTCTTCTCTTTCCAACCAATCAGAAAAGAACTACTGGTGCCATTTCCCCATTAGACTTTTTGCTAATTTATATGAAATGAAGTACTGAAAAGAATAAATTCATTTACATCCACATAGAAATCTAATACAAATCTTTGAAATACAATAGAAATCTCTTATTCAGTATCAAAGGGGGGAACTATTTGGTTATTGGGTTTATTGGATTGTTGGGAAGCTTAGCTTTAATGATTTATTTAACAATGAGAGGCGTCAACTTGCTCATTGCAGCCCCTTTTGCGGCCTTCATTGCGGCTATCTTTAGCGGGATAACCATTTTTCCGCAATTAGCATCTGAAGGTTCACCTGATTTTATTACAAGCTATATGGGCGGCTTTACAGGATTAATTGGTTCCTGGTGGTTGATGTTTTTAGCGGGGGCAATTTTCGGAAAAGTGATGGAAGATAGCGGTGCTGCCGATAGTGTATCCAAATGGATTATCGAAAAAATCGGTGCGAAACATGCGATTCTTGCGGTCATTGTTGCCTGCGCTGTTTTAACATATGGAGGAGTTAGTTTATTTATCGTTGCCTTTTCAGTCTTCCCGATGGCATTAAGTTTATTTAAAGCAGCTAATCTTCCTAGACGATTTATTCCTGCCACTCTTGCCTTAGGTTCTGTTACCTTCACTATGACTTCAGCTGGTTCGCCGGAAATTCAAAACTGGATTCCTATTCAATATTTAGGAACGACACCTTATGCAGGTTGGGAAGTCAGTCTAATTGTTGCCATTTTTATGGCTGTAGCAGGCTACTTCTGGTTAAAGTGGATGATTCATCGGGCAATCGCTCGGGGAGAAACCTTTGTTGAAAAGTTATCCGATCAAATCGACCAAACAGTACATCGTCCGCTTCCAAGCCCTTTACTTAGTTTATTACCATTGGTAGTGGTATTAGGATTTTCATTTATTTTCCACGATTCTTTAGGAACATCTGCATTAATCATTGCTTTGCTCGGCGGAATCATTACGACTTATCTCATCAGTTTCAAATATATGCAAAATCGCGAAAAAGCAATTGCTGACGGTGCAATGGGTGCCATGATTGCTATTGCTAATACCGCGGCTGTTGTCGGATATGGCGGCGTAGTGAAGCAAACAGAAGCATTTTTAACTACCGTTGATTATATGACAAATATTCCGGGCAATCCGCTGATTGGCGGCGCCATTGCGGTTGCAGTATTAGCTGGTTTAACAGGTTCCTCATCTGGGGGACAATCCATCGCTTTACCTTTAATTGCACCCCATTATTTAGATATGGGCGTCCAACCAGAACAATTGCACCGTGTTGTAGCCATTGCTTCAGGTTCCTTGGATACGTTGCCACATAGCGGATATGTTGTCACAACCATTACTGCCATTGCAAAAGAAACCCACAAAGAGGCTTATCCAGCCATGGGAGCTTTGACCGTCATCATCCCATTGCTAGGAACCATACTCGCCATTATCTTATTCACACTCGGATTATAAAATCACTGCGGAGGTCTTATAGATGAAAGGGAAAACACTATTTATAACCGGAAGTGCTCAAGGGATTGGCTTTTCCATTGCTAAAGCTTTTCTTGAAGCGGGAGCAAATGTCGTTATTTCTGATATTCACCAAGAAAAACTGGATGAAGCTTTGAAAAAATTGCCCCATCATGCATCCAGCGTAGTTTGCGATGTGACAAGTGAAGAGCAAATCAAACGAGCCATTGATTTAACCGTGGAAAAATACGGATCTGTTGACATATTAATCAATAATGCAGGCATTCAGCATGTGGCATTCATTGAAGACTTTCCTACTGAAAAATTTGAATTGATGATTAAAATTATGCTGACGGCTCCATTTCTTACAATGAAATATACAATTCCACACATGAAGAAAAATGGCTTTGGCCGAATTATTAATATTGCATCGATCAACGGTTTGATTGGATTTGCTGGAAAATCAGCCTACAACGCCGCCAAACACGGTGTCATCGGCTTAACAAAAGTAGCAGCGCTCGAAACAGCATCCTACCCTATTACAGTAAATGCGCTCTGTCCTGGTTATGTAGATACGGAATTAGTGCGGGGGCAATTTGAAGATCTAGCCAAAACCCGTAATATTCCCGTTGAAAATGTGTTGGAAGAAGTGCTTTATCCTTTAGTGCCGCAAAAACGGCTGATTTCTCCCCAGGAAATTGCCTCCCTTGCCTTTTTCCTTGCAAGCGATGCGGCTAAAGGCATCACTGGGCAATCCATCGTTTTAGATGCTGGCTATACGGCGCAATAATATGAAAAAACAGTGGGATTTTTGTTCCTCACTGTTTTTTTCATAACAAAAAGAGGCCTCCCAAAGGAAGCCCCGTTTAATTAGCTTAGGTTCAAATTATAATTTAACTACGTTAGCAGCTTGTGGTCCGCGGTTACCTTCAACCACTTGAAATTCCACTTTTTGACCTTCTTCAAGAGTTTTGAAGCCTTCACCTTGAATAGCTGAGAAGTGTACGAATACGTCGTTTTCACCTACAACTTCGATGAATCCAAAACCTTTTTCTGAGTTAAACCATTTTACTGTACCTTGTTTCATTTAAAAAACCTCCAAAAAGATAAAAATATTTTACAATATGGAATTTTTTATTCCTAGAATAAAAAATTCACATATTACGAAGAGTACCGTAAAAACCACCGATCACTCTTTGTAATATGTGAATCTATGTTTCCGGCCTTACAATTCAATTGTATAATCATTATATACCATCATATTACAAAATGTCAAACGATTTTTTAAATATATTTTTAATCGTTGATAATTGGATCGGGAATGTCTTTATTCAATTTCCATTATACATTATTCCCAATTCCTGCACAATTAAACCATGAAAAATTTGTAAATCTTCATCACAGGCTTCACAAAAGCTTTTTTCATTATCAGACCAAAAGGCAAAATACTTCCCTTCCCTACTTTCCTCATGTTGATATTTTTCACGGAAGGATTTTAGCATTTTCTCCAGCGCCTCTTCCATTTGTTCTTTTGTATCATAAACATATTCAGAAACAATCTGTTTTTCCCAGTCTTCCAATTGCCACCACGGTTCAAAATCTGCTTTCATATAAATTATTTTATACATACTTAAAAAAACCCCAATCTTCTTATTTAGCTTATGTTAAAATATTGATGATAAGGAATTTATTATGGAAAGGTAGGTTTATAAATGATTTCAGTATTTAAACCAAGAGCCCATTTGGATGATTTATTGAAGCGCGGAACAGATATTGAAGCTTCCGGCCGCTTTTTAAAAACGCTTCAATATAATCATTTTACCAAAAATGATCAGGAAAATTTAAAAGAAATCTATAATAAAATAGAAAACTTTATACCGACTATGAGCAACATTTTCCATCATTATCTGGAAGAAATTTCGCCGATAGAGCAAAATCCATTTTCAAAGGATGACATCGATCAATATTTGCAGCGCTTTTTCCAATCTGAACGAAACAATGAATATGTCGAGAACACGATAGCATTTTTCCAGTTATTTCGAATACATAAATTTGAGACAGGTAAATTAATCGTATTATTTAATCAATTTGCTTTTTATATTAGCACCCACATTTTATATAACTTCGGTCTGAAACCTAAAAAAGCTTTTGAATATTTGCGCTCATTAAACGCTGCGATGAATGTGGACCAAGAACTGCTTGTCGAAGTGCTGACAGAGAGCATGATCGAAAATGTCATTACAGAAATTTCTTCGCTCATTGAAACAAACACTAAAATTATGTTTATGAAAGATTTAATACATAGCGTCGACCGACAAACGGTAGAAATTCAAAATTCTACATCAGCGACCGAAGAAATTTCAGCTTCCATCGGCGAGGTAGCCCGTTCTTCATCCGAAATTTCTGAAAAAACGACTCAATCTGTGAGCAATATCACCAACGGGAAAAATACCATTGAAAAAGCATTAAATGATATTTTCGAAACCGATGAAACGTTCCAAGAAATTGTGAAATCTTTCTATGATTTGCAAAATTATGTGAATGAAATTGAAAACATCGTAACGCTCATTAATGAAATTGCCGATCAAACGAATTTGCTTGCACTAAACGCATCCATTGAAGCAGCCCGTGCCGGCGAACACGGAAAAGGTTTCTCCGTCGTAGCCCAAGAAGTTCGCAAACTGGCAGAAGGAACAGTCAATGCTCTAAATAATGTAATCCAAAATGTGAACGCTTTAAAAGATTATTCCAATACTGTTTCCCTTTCCATCACGGAAGCTTCTCAAAAAATTAAGGAAGCTACAACAGAAGCAAAACAGTCACTGCCTTTATTAAACCAAATTGTCACGGCCATTGAAAGTATTCAGGATGATGTCGCCAATACGGCTGCTATTACAGAAGAGCAGGCTGCTGCGGTGGATGAAATTACGCAACGTATGACACAGATGAGCAATTTACAAGAACAAATTCATCAATTAAGTAAACAAACATCCGAAAGCGTCTATGAACTAAGTAAAGAAATGACTCGCTTCCGAAACGATGTGGTGGAAAACAATCCTGTTCAATTATCAAATACAGCACTTCTGCAATTGTCAAAAACCGACCATTTATTATGGAAATGGCGAGTTTACAACATGTTATTAGGAGTGGAAACATTATCTCCTGATGAAGTATCTTCTCATAAAGATTGCCGTTTAGGAAAATGGTATTATTCAGAAACAACCCAAGCACAGTTTAAAGATGTACAATCCTTTAAAGAGTTAGATCATTATCATGAACTTGTGCATATAGCAGCTAAAAATGCTGTCATTGAATTAACGAAAGGCAATACTCATAAAGCTGAATTCCATTTATCAGAAATCGAGAAAGCATCCGATAAAGTAATTTACTATTTAAACGATTTAATTCATATGTTAAAAACTTTACGAAAGTAATAATTCTAATATAGGTGGAATCGATGGCAAAAAGAGTGCGCATCCTTTGTAATGGTTACCTAAATAATGAAATTAGTCTCCGTTTTTTCATTAAACAAAAAGCGCAGACATTAGGATTGAAGGGATATTGCAGAATCAACGAAAACAACCTTCTTGAAATCGAAGTGGAAGGAAAAGAAATTTCAATTGATGAATTTGTTCGTTTTGTGCAAAAAGGAACAAGGGATGAAAAGGCATCTAATTTATTTTCCATTGAAATGTTTGACCATTTTAAAGGTTATGAGAAAATGGAAATTGATATTGTTTAAATGGCGGCGTCTGGAAAGCCAATTTGAGGCGCTATCTTTGAGGTTGTCTATATAAGAGAGGATGTCCTGAAAGTTTTATGCTTTTAGGACATCCTCATTTTCATATTTGAAAAGTATGATAAAAGTTGTATGATGAAATTAATCCGTTTTGAAACTTTTCCCCTCCACCATACGTAATTATACTAAGAACGCAAGGAGGTCAGTTTATGCTGGGGTTAACGAATTTTTTAGTGCGCCATTTATTAAATTTTTTATTTACCATCATTTCAGTCGTATTATTAGATTATTTTGATATAGTCGACGGATGGTTTTCAATTATTGCAGCCATATTGATATATATAATCAGCAATGTCAGCATCAAAAACGTTCAAAAATATAAAAAATCAAAAGCATTTGGCCTGACTCGCTCAGAATATTCTTTAATTGAATCGCAAATAAAGCAGGCTAGAAGTCATATCAATTCATTAACTCAACAATATATTCGGGTGCGTTCCATCCGATCCTTTAAATTGATTAATGAAATGACGAAATTATCAAGACGAATTGTGAATATCGTTCAAGCAAATCCGCAAAAATTTTACACCGTAGAAGAATTTTTTTATTCCCATCTTCCATCAGCAGTGCAACTTAGCAAAAATTATACAATGCTCGTGCAACAGCAAATCAAAGATAGAGATGTGAACCTCGCCCTAGAAGAAGCGCGGAAAGCCATGAAAAGCTTGCAAGACACAATGGAAGAGGATTTAAAAGCTGCTCTTAGTGCGGATATTGAGAATTTAAAGTTAGAGTTGGATTATGTCAAAATGGAAAGAGAAAAGAAACAGCAGCAAATTGAATTTCGGAGGGAAGACCAATGAACTTGAAAAAGAGCTCACAATCATCTTTAGAAGCCATTTCAAATAATGATGGGAGCTCTTTTTCTTTAAGGGATGCAAATATCTTCCCTACCCTCACGCAAGAAGAGCAGTCTAAAGCATTATATTTAGCAAGCCAATTGGATATTACTCGATATGAAACGATCCTTCGTTTTGGAGAAGAGGTTCAAAATTCTTTAAAACATTTTACCCATCAATTATTAACAGAAGTGCAAAGGAGCGATACGTCACCGATTCGTGAAATTTTATCCCAGTTGATTGAACAATTAGATTCCATTCATTTAGATGATTTTAAAGTCCAAGCAAAAGGCTTGTTCGGCAAATTATTTAAGCGGAAACAACCGATTCAACAACTGGTTTCCCAATATCATCGTTTAAGTGTGCAAATCGACCGTTTAACCGTTCATTTAAGGCGAGCGCAGAAAAATTTATTATCTGATAATGAACTGTTAAATAAAGTCTATGAAAAAAATGAAGAATTTTTTCAACACATTCATTTACATATCGCGGCCTTAGAAATGAAAAAACTGGATGTTTTAAAGGAAATCCAGCGATTAGAAAAAGGGGGCGACTTGAACAACCCGTTATTGGAACAGAAATTAGCCGATATGCGGAATGCAGTGGAATGGTTAGACCGGCGCATGTATGACTTGCAATTATCAAGGGAAATTTCGTTGCAAACAGCTCCTCAAATTCGGATGATTCAATCAACGAACGAAATGCTCATTGAAAAAATCCAATCTTCCGTTTTATCGACCATCCCGTTATGGCAATCACAAATTTCCATGCTCGTCAACCTCAATCGCCAACATCGGGCTAATGAAACTACGAAACGTCTGGCCAATGCTTCTGAAAAAATGGCTGAAACTATTAACAATGCCGAACATGCTGACTTGGAACAATTAAAAGAAACTCAATACCAACTCATTGAATCAATTGAAGAAACATTAAAAATCCAAAAAGATCAAAACGAAAAACAGCAAGTGTTTGAAAAAACCATTCATGCAATCGAAAAAAATAAAGAGGCTGGGACATAAACAAAAAATGAAAGGGGCAGTTGAAAGAGTTTTGATAAAAAATTGAACTAACGAAAAATTGATTGGAGTGACGGGGCGACTCCTGCGACGAGCCCTCTCGAGACCACGAGGAGCGAAGGAATGACTCAGAGGAGGGCCCGCGGAAAGCGTCCCCGGAACGGAAATCAATTTTAATAACATATCAAAAAAACATCATTTTCTCCTTGGAGAAAATGATGTTTTTTTAGATTTGTCCCAGCCTCGATTTTTTTATTCAAAATACTCTTTATAATATCCGCCCACTTTACCAGTGTTATCAATAATGAAAATAAATTCTTCTGTTTCATTTTTTACTTCATATTCTTTTCCAACCGTTAACACATTGGATACTAAATATTTTTTGGCATTTGTATTCACACATTTGACTTTACGGATGGTAGGTGCATCCTTCCATTTCAGATTTAGCATACTCATACCCTCTCTTTTCTTTAATCTATCGTCTATCATTATAACATCAAATTCTAGAGTTTATACATAAAAGATTTCAAATTTGTCCCAGCCTGAAGATACCGATTCTCCATTTTCCCCTAAAATTTGATAATGAGGACAGCTGTCTAACACACTTCTGTGTAATTTACATATAATAGGAATAAACCGATCTGCTTTTCCAAAATTATGTATAAAAATGGATTAGTGGAAAAAACTATAGCGTACACCATCCCTAAGCTATTTATAACTCTTTTCGAAAAGGTGATGACGATGCTAAACTACTTGGATGTCGGCAAAGGCGAGGAAATTGTCTTTATTCATGGATTGGGCAATCGCATCCAGGCTTGGGCTCCGCAGCTGGAACTGACAACGCGATATCGTCTCATTATGATTGAATTAAGGGGACATGGTTACTCTCCGGAAAAAGAAAATATTCAAGTGGAATACTTTGCAAAAGATATTATTGAAGTTTTGGATTATTTAAACATTGAAAAAGCGCATTTTGTCGGCCTTTCTCTCGGTGGTATTGTTGCATTAGAAATATGTAAGCGTTTTAAAAAACGTGTGAAATCGCTTATTTTATGTAATACTACTTATTATATACCAACATTGTTTGGAAATTTAACCCTTGAAAAAACAAAACGATTTTTGAAAAGAAATACGATCGACCAATTAAATGAACGTCTTATCAATAAATGTTTATACAATCCAAAAGAGAAAAAAGTGTATGAATTAGCGAAAGATGCCTTTTATATCCGGGAAGATACTTACTTTAGGTCCATTCAATCAGCTTTAGGAAGAAATTACTTTTATGATTTATTCTCCATTGACGTTCCAACACTGATCATCGGTTCTTTAGAAGATAAGGTAGTGCCGATTCAAAACGCCTATCTGATGCACTACATGATTAAATCTTCCAACTTGATTATTTTTGAAAATGCAGGACACTTATCAAATATTGAAAAACCTGAACTATTTAATTCAGCTATCTCCAGCCATATTCAGGAATATCAAAATAAAGTAAGTTAAAAAGGACCGTTTCCTGAAAATGAAAACGGTCCTTTTAATTATTTATTTAATGTACGTCTTAAAAACTCTCTTGTTCTTTCATGTTTTGGATTGACAAGCACTTGTTCAGGCGGTCCTTCCTCCACAATGACTCCTTTGTCCATAAAGACCACGCGATCGGAAACTTCCCTTGCAAATTCCATTTCATGAGTCACAATGAGCATTGTGTTCCCAGCATTGGCAAGATCCCGCATTACTTTCAACACTTCCCCTACCATTTCCGGGTCAAGGGCGGAAGTTGGTTCGTCAAACAACATCACTTCCGGATCCATGGCTAGCGCTCTTGCGATGGCTACCCGCTGTTTTTGTCCACCGGAAAGCTGGCGAGGTCTTGCATGTTTAAATTTGTCCATTCCAACAACGGTTAAATATTTCATGGCATTTTTTATAGCCTCTTCTTTTGAACGTTTCAGAACTTTGATTTGACCAATAGTACAGTTTCCTAGCACATCTAAGTTATTGAATAAATTAAACTGTTGAAACACCATACCCAAATGAGTGCGGTATTGTTTTCTGTCATGTTTTTCATCCAAAATATTTTGGCCATTAAAAATAATTTCCCCAGCTGTTGGAATTTCCAGCAAGTTGATGCATCGCAATAATGTGGATTTTCCTGAACCGGAAGAACCGATTAATGTCACCACTTCCCCTTTTTTTACTTGGAAGTTCACATCTTTTAATACTTCATGGTTGCCGAATCTTTTATTTAAATGCCGTATATCGATGACTATTGACATTCGCTACTCACCACCTAATTTTGGCTTGTTGCCTGTTACAAGCTCAACGCGATATGAATCTGAACCGTCCATTTTCTTTTCAAACCATAACAATATACGCGTTACAGTAAACGTCATAATAAAGTACAATACGCAGGCAATCAAGAAAGCTTCCGCATAACGATATGTACTTCCCGCAACTGAGTTTGTCGTAAAGAACAATTCCACAACACTGATAACACTTAATACAGAAGAGTCTTTAATATTCATAACAAGCTGGTTCCCAGTCGCAGGCAGAATATTGCGAGCTACTTGAGGAAGGATGATATAGAGCATTGTTTGAAAGTGGCTCATCCCAATGGCTTCACTGGCTTCAAATTGGCCTTTATCAATGGAGACAATACCACCGCGAACATATTCCGCCATATAAGCTCCCGTATTTAAACTAATGACGATTAAACCGGCAACGAAGCGGTTTAATTGAATATCAATGGCGTACAATCCGTAGAAAACAACCATAGCTTGTACCATCATTGGCGTTCCACGGAATAATTCCACATAACAAGTTAGTATAAAATTAATAATTTTTAATATAACAGTCTTAAAAGTTTTTTTTGGCATTGGAATGGTGTGCATAATCCCGATGAAAAAACCGATGATCGCTCCGAAAATGGTGCCGAGAATGGCAAGAATTAAAGCGATCCATGCACCACGTAAAAAGAGATCCCAGTTATTCAGGAAAATATTCCATACTGTTTCTAAGAAAGACATAAAGAAATCTCCTTGTTCATAGTTTAGTTTTGCTCATCATTGAAGTTTTAAGTAAAGGGTGGGAAATGGAAAAAGGTTGTCTTGTAAACTGAAAAACTCAAGACAACCTTTCACCACACTATTGTTGTGATGGTTGATTTTTAATAGCTTCTTCCATGATTTGTTGGCGTTCTTCTTCAGAAATTCCTGCCAAGATTTCATTTATTTTTTCTTTTAATTCAGAACCTTTTTTCAATCCTACCGCGATGGCCGTATCAGATTCATCTGCTTCAAAGCCGTCTTCTGGAACGATATAAGTGAATCCTTCAATAGCAGCTTCTGCAGACATTCCTTCTGGGCGTTCAGAGATGTAAGCATCAATAGCTCCAGAAGATAATTGAATACGCATCTGACCAAAGTCAGTAGCAGGTACTTGTTTTTGAACACCTGTCATTTGATCGATTACATTATAGTGAGTTGTCCCTTGTTGAGCAGTAACTTTTGCTCCTTTAAAATCGTGGATGGATTTTGCATTAGCATATGGACCATCTTTTTTCACAACGATAACAAAGTCGCTTGTATAGTAGTTATCCGTAAAATCAATGACTTCCATGCGTTCAGGTGTAGGAGACATACCAGCAATTACAAGGTCGATGGCTCCTGATTGAAGTGATGGAATCAATCCATCCCAATCTGTTTTCACAATTTCAAGTTTCATACCAAGTCCTTCGGCGATGCGTTTTGCAATTTGCACATCATAACCGTTTGCATATTCTTTCGAACCCGCAATTGGCACTGCACCGTTCGAATCATCTTTTTGAGACCAGTTAAATGGCGCATAAGCTGCTTCCATTCCTACGCGCAATACACCTTTAGAATCTGATGAAGTTTCTGAATCTTTTGAATCACCGCTGTTTGAATCATCGCTTGAGCCGCAAGCTGCAAGTACTAGAATGGTGATCATGGTTAATAGCAACGTCCAAAGTTTCTTTTTCATAAGCTTCCTCCTAATTCCGTCTGTTATTTCGTTTAGCAGCATTGCAAACAAAAAGCGACCTAAGAAGAACTTAAGGTCGCATCATTGTTAAACAAATACCCCTAGTTCCACTTTGGATAGCTCACCTTACATATTTACTATGTAAGACAGTGCTGCAGTTATTCACTGCAACCCCAGCATAGTTGTTTGAGCAGGCAACTATGCTTCGGCGGTATTTCCTACTTTCCCACCTCATCGCTCGCTCAGCTAAATGAGAACCTAATAAATACCGCACCTCTATCCCCACAAAGTGAGGCTAGTAATTATTTAATTGTTACAAAAAGAATACCGTAAATTATACTTAGTTGTCAATAATACATAGGCAATCATTAAATATACTCCCCAAGAAATTAGATGGGGAGTATATCTGTACTACGCTATTAAGAATTTAGAAGTAAATCTTCTGGATTCTCAATTAACTCTTTTACAGTTTTTAGGAATCCTACAGAATCTTTTCCATCGATGATGCGGTGGTCGTAAGAAAGTGCTACATACATCATCGGACGAATTTCAACTTGACCGTTCACAGCTACTGGTCGGTTCACAATAGAGTGCATACCAAGAATACCTGCTTGTGTACCGTTGATGATCGGTGTTGACATTAATGAACCAAAGACACCGCCGTTTGTAATAGTGAATGTTCCACCTTGCAAATCAGAAATAGCCAATTTTTTCTCACGTGCTTTTTGAGCAAGTTCTGCAATTTCTCTTTCAATTTCAGCGAAGTTTTTGCGATCTGCATCGCGTACTACAGGAACAACTAGGCCTTCTTCTGTAGAAACGGCAATACCGATATCATAGATATTGAACTTATGGATTTCATCGCCAACAATTTGAGCATTGACATATGGATATTTTTTCAATGCTGCAACAACGGCTTTTGTAAAGAATGACATGAAGCCAAGTTTAATGCCGTTTTCTTTTACAAATTGTTCTTGTTTGCGTTTGCGAAGTTCCATCACGTTTGTCATGTCGATTTCGTTAAATGTTGTAAGCATTGCTGTGCTTTGTTTTACTTCAAGCAAGCGTTTTGCAATTGTTTGACGGCGGCGGCTCATTCTTTCAACTGTTACGCGGGAATCGTCAACTGGTGCAACAGCTGGTGCTTTTGGTTGAGCAGGTTGCGCTGCTGGTTGAGCAGGTTGTGCCGCATGTGCCGCAACGTCTTGAACGCGAACACGGCCTTGTGGATCAACTGGTGAAATTGCTGCCAAGTCAATGCCTTTTTCACGAGCAAGTTTACGAGCCGCAGGGGAAGCTACAACGCGTCCGCTTGTTGTTTCTTCAACAACTGGTGCTGCTTGAGCAGGTTGTGCTGGAGCAGCTGGCTCTTCTTTCACAGCTTCTTTTGCTGGCTCTGCTTGTGGTGCTGGAGCAGGTTCTGCCCCTCCTTCTACTGGTTCCACAATTGCAATTGTTTGGCCAACAAGCACAGTGTCGCCTTCTTGAGCCAAAATTTGCGTTAACACGCCTGCTTCTTCAGAAATAATTTCTGCATTTACTTTATCTGTTTCTAATTCAACGATGAATTCGCCTTTTTCAACGCGATCTCCAACTTTTTTCACCCATTGTGCAATGGTACCTTCTGTAATCGATTCTGCTAATTCAGGGACTTTAATCTCAGCCACTTTAGGTTCCTCCTTTAATTCTCCACACAAATCTTATTTTTCTCTATTCTAGAATGTGTAAAATTATAAATCTGCTAAAGCTTCAGAAATTACTTTCGCTTGAGCTACTTTATGTGAATCAGTGTCGCCTTCAGAAGTAGAAGACATTTCTGGACGACCAACATAGCGAACTTTTTTGCCTTCAGCAAGTTCAAGTAAATATTCAAGTGCAAATCTCCATGGCCCTTGGTTTTTAGGCTCTTCTTGCACCCAAACGATTTCTTTTGCATTAGGGTAGCGAGCAATGATTTCTTTTAATTGAGCCATTGGGAATGGATATAATTGTTCAATGCGAATGATGTGAAGTTTGTCGAAACCTTCACCATCATTTACAGCTTCAGCCAAGTCGATTGTCACTTTGCCTGATGCTAAAATGATGCGTTCTACTTTTTCAGGATTTTGTCCAAGTCCTGGTTGTTCAATGACTTCTTCAAATTTGCCTTCAGATAACTGCTCTAAAGTTGCTGCTGCCAATGGATGGCGAAGCAATGATTTTGGTGTAGCCACCACTAATGGACGAACAGCTTCTGTTCCAAGCATTTTTGCTTGTCTGCGAAGTAAATGGAAGTAGTTTCCTGCATTTGAGCAGTTGGCAACAATCCAGTTGTTTTCAGCGCATAGTTGTAAATAGCGTTCAATGCGTGCTGAAGAGTGTTCTGGACCTTGGCCTTCCATACCATTTGGCAACAATAGAACAAGTCCTGATTTAATTCCCCATTTTGAACGAGCAGCTGAAATGAAGTTATCGAACATTACTTGAGCCATATTTGCGAAGTCCCCGAATTGGCCTTCCCAAATTGTTAAAGCTTTTTCATTTTCAAGATTGTAACCGTATTCGTAACCAACAATTGCCGCTTCTGTCAATGGAGAGTTATATACACTAAAGGATGCTTTAACACCAGAAATATTATGCAATGGTGTCCATTCAGAACCGTTGTTTTTATCATGAAGCACTAAATGGCGTTGAGAGAATGTACCACGTTGTGCATCTTGACCAGTAATGCGGATTGGATTTCCTTCGCGTAAAATGGATGCAAAGGCTAGTGTTTCCGCATGACCCCAATCAATTTTGCCTGTTTCCAACGCTTCTGTACGTCTTTTTAAAATTCTTGCCAATTTATTTTGAGGCTCGAAGTTTTCAGGCCATGCTAACAATTCTTCATTGATTTGTTTTAATTCATCTGCTGGAACGCTTGTTTCCACTACAGGATATGGCTGTTTCACCGCTTCAGGCATTTCAATTTCAAATGGTCCTTTTTCTTCACCGACTTTTTTCACGTAGTCGTAGCATTTTTGCATTTCAGCATAAATATCTTTATCTAACTGCTCTACATATTCTTTTGAAACGATTCCTTCATTTACTACACGTTCTCCATATAATGCGCGAACAGTTGGATGTTTATCCACTAGCAAGTAAGTAAGCGGATTCGTTACAGTTGGATCATCTGTTTCATTATGTCCATATCTGCGGTAACCGATTAAATCGATTAAAATGTCTTTTCCAAATGTTTGGCGATATTCAAAAGCAAATTTCGCTACTTGGATAACTGCTTCTGGATCATCAGCATTCACGTGAACAACAGGAATGCCATATCCTTTTGCCAAGTCAGATGAATAATGTGTTGAACGGGAATCGTAATATTCAGTGGTGAATCCAATCATGTTGTTTGAAATGATATGGATGGATCCGCCAGTTGTGAATCCTTTTGTTCCTGCCAAGTTAAAAGTTTCTTGTACAATTCCTTCACCGCTGAATGCAGCATCCCCGTGAACAATAACAGCTAATGCTTTTGAAGTATCTTGCACTGGTTCGCCGGAATTGGATGTCTCTTCTTGAGCGGCTCTAGTAGATCCCACAACAACAGGGCTTACTACTTCCAAGTGGGATGGGTTGTAAGCAAGTTTGACTGTTAAACCGGATGGCTTATAATAAGTTGCTCCCATGTGATATTTCACGTCGCCAGTCCAACCTTTTGAAATTTCGATTGAACCGTCTTTAGGGAAGAAATAATCGTTTGGCACATGGGCAAAATCCGCAAACATCATTTCATAAGGTTTTTTCACGATATGAGTCAACACATTTAAACGTCCGCGGTGCGCCATACCGATTTGCAATGATTTCATTTTATTTTGTTCTGCAGATTTTACAATTTCATCAATAAGAACTACAAGTGTATCTAATCCTTCAATAGAGAATCGTTTTTGTCCGACAAAAGTTTTATGAAGGAATTTTTCGAAGTTTTCTACACGTGTTAATTGTTCTAAAACTGCCTTTTTCTCGTCTGCAGATAATGTTGCTTTAAAGAAACCTGACTCAATTTTAGATTGAATCCAATTTCTTTCAGATTCATTTTCTATATGGGCATATTCGAAGCCGATTTTGTCTGTATAAAGCGAACGTAAATACTCTACCGCTTGTTTTCCATTGGAAACGTTTGCAGGAACATTATTATTAAAGAACAACGAAGCAGGTAGTTCAGCCAAATCAGCATCTGTTAATCCATAAGTTGTAGGCTCAATTTTTGTAGAATCTAATGGCCGATCTTTAAGTGGATATACATCCGCTGCATAGTGGCCAAAAGCGCGTATTGCATCAGCTAAACGAATAGCCGCCAATACTTTTTTTACGTCTCCTGTTTGAGCTGTTTGAGTTGTTTGAGCACTACTTGAAGCTTCTTCTAATACTGGAGCACCGTATTGTTGGAATAGCTCAACTAATTCTGCATCTACTTCTTCTGGGTTTTGCAGGAATAAATCATATTGTTCCATTAAATACCCTAAGTTTGGACCAGAAAACGCTGACCAAGGAGATCCAGCTGTAAAAACATTGTTTGACATGAGAAAAACCTCCAAATTTTGCTGAATAGCAATCCGTTTTAATTTTCAAATTCTTCTATTAATATTCATTTATATTAAGATTAAGAAGAACCATTTTTCCATATCAATCTTACTACTCTTCACAAAAAATACAACTATTTTTCACAAAATTAAATGAAAAATTTTAAAGGAAGAAAAAAATTTTTTTATCCATGTAATGGATAGGGGTTATGAAGCACCAAAAATTGTTAAATTAACAATTCTTAGTTGCCGATAAATCCAACCACCTCCAATAATTTTAGGTTTATTTGGGGATGAAGGAATATTCCTTAAAAGGCTAAAATTCAAATCAAAGCACATATCATTATTATTTGCAGTTAAAGAAATTTGAAAATGAAAAATTTTCTGTTTTGTTTTTTCTTGTTCATTATATGTACAGAAAATTAGGGAATCCATTTTCAAATTCATACTTTTGGAATCATTACTAATTGTAGCATTTGAAAATTCAACTTCAAGCAATTCAGCTTCTGTTTTATCATTTATTTTTCTTCCCTTTTAGATATCGATCATTTTGTGTAATTTTATAGATTGAATAAAGAAAATGCCCTTCCCTTTATGCTCTGAATGTACAATCCATCTTGTAAATTGTATTCTTAACGAAATGTCAACGATTTGAACAATTTTTGATTAAAATATTTTTAAAATAAAATTTTTTTAGGTTTAAACCTAATGAAAAATGGTTAATTAATAATTACACCCCAAACACTTTTTCATGAGGATTTTTGCTTTATTGCTACAGTTTAAGAACCGCTTAAATTGTGGCATTTTTTTATCCGTAAATTTTTTTTGGTAATAGCATATGTTATTTTTATGTCTCTTTTATTTTCGTAAAAAATGTCTAATATATTCGATAATAAGGCCAATTCTTTCCAACTGTATCCTATCTAAGTATATTAGTTGTGTAATTAATTATTTTTTTATAAAATTGTTTCATTACGTTCACAAACTGTACACAGGAAATACCGTATTTTTAAAAACAAATTCTTGTAGACTCGATTATATTTAGTATAAGATAAACTAGTCGACTGCCAATTGCTATATATTTATTATTTTTATTATTTTATTAGGAAAGTATTTTATTCTTTGTTGATTGGCATTTTTGAAGTTATCCTAAAAAAGGAGGCGTTTATATGCTAAAACCTCGCGACTTATTTGAAACGAATGAATTGTATCAGCTGCTGATCCATCCATCGGTTTTCCCGTATGTCCGCCACAAGGCAACAAGCCCAGAGGAATATTTATTTATGACAAAGCAGATTATCGAAGAAGAAGCTTTAGGGAAAACAATTTCAAGAACCATTCTTGATGAGTGGGGACAACCGATTGGCACGATCAGTTTATACGATATTCAAGACGGAGCAGGATTTTTAGGTACTTGGATCGGGGCTCCTTTTCAAGGAAAGGGATACAATCAAATAGCAAAAAGAGAATTTTTAAGCGAAATTTTTTTCAAATACAATTTCCATACAGTATTTCTAAGAATCCGAAAAGAAAATGAAAAATCAAAACGTGCCTCCTTGAAGTTGCAATATGTAATCAGCGCAAATGAATTACATCCAACTTTATATGAGGAAATCAATAGCGGAGAAGCAAAATATGATTTATATAAAATCCCAAAAGATTTGTTTTACTTGGTTACAGCCCATGAAAAAGAAAATGAAGAAGAACAGGTTATTTAATAAAAAGAAATAAACACCAAATCAATAAGAAGATTTGGTGTTTATTTCTTATTTTTCATACCGTAATATTAATTGGACCATTTCTTTTGGCGTTTTAGGACTTTCTGCTTTTGACATTGCATCCAGTATGGATTGTTTATGTTTTATTAAGCTTTGCAAAGATTCCATAAACGTTTCTTTCGTCAATTGTTCCTCTTCCAACACTTCCGCAAATCCTTGTTTTTTAAAGAGTGTCGCATTTAAAATTTGATCTCCTCTGCTCTTTGCAGAGGATAATGGAATAAGAAGCATAGGTTTTTTTAATGCCAAAAATTCAAAGATGGAGTTGGAACCTGCTCTTGATACAACAAAATCCGCTGCGCTGATTAAATCCGGCAATTCAGTCGTCACATATTCGAATTGTTTATATCCATTCAACTCTATTAAAGCTGAGTCCACATTTCCTTTTCCGCAAAGATGGATGACGTTGAAATCCTTCAATATTTCAGGCAGATTGCTGCGAATTGCATCATTTAATACTACGGAACCTAAACTGCCCCCCATCACAAGCAAAACGGGTTTTCTCGTTTCAAATCCGCAAAGCTTAAGCCCCCGCATTTTATTTCCTTTAAATAGTTGTTCACGAACGACAGAACCGGTGCATGTCGCCTTCTCTTTCGGCAAATAGTTTAAGGTTTCTTTGAAAACCGTAAAAATGTGCGATGCAAAAGGCTGGGCCAATTTATTGGCAAGTCCTGGCGTCACATCGGATTCATGAATGACAACCGGAATATTTGATAATTTCGCCGCAATAACAACAGGAACCGAAACGAAACCGCCTTTTGAAAAAACGATGGACGGTTTTACTTTTTTTATAATCGCAAATGCTTGGCCGATGCCTGCCAACACTTTAAATGGATCGGTAAAGTTTTTTAATGAAAAATATCTTCTTAATTTTCCGCTTGCTATTCCATGGTAGGGAATTTCAGGAAAGTTTTTCGAAATCAGCTCTTTTTCGATTCCATCATGGGAACCGATGTAATGAATGGAATAGCCCTCCTCTTCTAAAGCAGGGATAATCGCTTCGTTTAAAGATACATGCCCTGCCGTTCCCCCGCCAGTTAAAATAATGGTTTTTTTGTTCACAGTAATTCTCCTATTCTCATGAAACTGCATTCTTGATGTTTACATTATGCTATCATCACTGATTTTATCATATTGGGCTAAAGAAACAATGGGAAGTGGAAGAAGGAATTATTTATTAAAAATCTTTAACCATTTTCTGCTATGAATCAGTCATTCCAAAAAAATCACCCATCAAATGATGGATGATTTTGAATAAATTTTCGCCGGCATCCATTTTCATTACAAGTTTTACATTTCCCCAATGACAGGAATAGAGTCCACATTTTCCCCAATCATCACGATTTTTGGAGGCATTTTTATATATTCCGGCAGCCATTGCACTAATCCATAAGCATATTGAAACAACATCGGATGCTGCATCCCTTCAATCGGCACATATCCTTTCATCCGATATACCGTTGCCGGGAGTTCCCTTACCCACGCTTCAAATTCTTCCTGGGAAAAACTTCTTTTAAATTCAATGACTCTTGAACTTAGATGTAGGTGCTTGCCGATTTGAGCAGGTTCTATTGCTTGTTGGGCTTTTGTTGCTTGCAACCCCTTTAATAATTTTAAAGGCACTCGTCCATGGCTAGTTTGCAAAATAAAAGCATTTGGATTCACACCTTGCAGTTCAAACACCACTTTTGCCTGCTCCGCTTCCGTCAGTAAATCGCACTTATTGGCCAGTATGAGATGAGCATGGCGGATTTGCTCCAAAAAGAGGCTTCTAGCTTGGGGAGAAAGTTGATTCCTTTCCATCCATCGGCGGCTGTCTGCAACCGTTACAATTCCCTTGATGTTCAACTCATCTGCAAATAATGGGGAATATACGGCATCCAATGCTTCCACAGGATGGGCAGCTCCTGTTGTCTCAATAATCAATACATCAAAATCCGCTTCATACAGTAATGACTGAATTTGGGCTTCCGTCTTCTCCCCTCTAGTACAACAAATACAGCCATCTAAAATTTCTTTCAAAGGAATGTCTTCATCAACTGCTTGGGAGTCAAAAGGAATTTCCCCGAGTTCATTCATGATGACGGCAGGCTTCAGCCCCTCTTCTTTTAACTGCCGCAAAACATCTACTAGCATGGAAGTTTTGCCGCTTCCTAAAAATCCGCTAAATAAATAAACCTCTTTCATTGTCTTTCCTCCAATCAGAAGAAAGAGCTGCCATCCACAGATTGGAATGCAGCCCTTTCCATGCTACGATTATTGATTTTGCAATAATTCTTTTGCTTTTAATACATGCGGATCTTCTTTTTGAATTTTTTCACGCAATGCATCCATCAATGCATAAGTTGTGTCTCCAGAAACTTTGCCTGTTCGTTCAAGTCCTTTATCTTTTTGGAATTGAACTACCGCCGCTTCTGTAGAGGCATCATAAGTTTCGTCAATTGTACCTGCATTATATCCTAAAGCATCCAACATTTGCTCCACGGATTTTACATAATTAGATACTGTGCCTTTCTGCAATTCTGTTTTTGGATCCACATAAGCAATGCTTAAGTAATCCGGATATGGAATTTCCACATCTGGTTTAATCCCTTTCTCGTGAATCCAGTTGCCATTAGGTGTCAACCATTTGCCTGTTGTATATTTCAAATTGGAACCGTCTGGAAGCTGAGTAACCGTTTGAACAGTTCCTTTACCAAAGGAAGATAGGCCAACGATTGTTGCACCTGCAGATTCTTTTAGCGCACCTGCAAGAATTTCTGAAGCAGAGGCACTACCATTGTCGATTAATACAATGATTGGATAGTTATATTTTTTGCCATCTTCTGCAAAAACGATATCCGGTTCACCTTTGCGGCCTTGCAATTGAACAATCGGTTTTCCTTTATCAACAAATAAATTGGAAATATCGATGGCCGCATTCAAATAGCCTCCTGGATTTTGACGCACATCCAAGATAATGCTCTTCATGCCTTCTTTTTCATATTGCTCCAACACTTCTTTTAATTCTTCTGCTGTACTTTCGCTGAAAGATGTAATTTGAATATGGGCGATTTTGTCATCTCCCATTTCTCCATAAACCGTTTCTATCGGAATATCATCGCGAATAATCGTCATTTCAATTAACTCTTCAGAATCGCCTCGTTTAATCGTTAACGTTACAGGAGTTCCTTTTTTCCCGCGGATTAAAAGCACCGCTTCCGTCGCGCTCATGCCTTGCAAGCTTTTTCCATCAACCGAAACGATTATATCTTCAGGCAACAGTCCAGCCTTTTCCGCAGGGGAATTTTTTATAGGAGAAACAACAACGATATTGCCGTTCCGTTCTTGAATTTCCGCGCCAATCCCTTGAAAGCTGGATGAAAGATCCGAATTAAATTGTTCTGCTTCTTCCTTCTCCATATAATCGGAATATGGATCATCCAAAGCATCAAACATGCCATTGATAGCGCCATGGATAATTTTTTCATCATCAATTTCTGTATAATATTTTTCTTTCAGTTCATCATAGGCATCGTATAATTGGGAAAACTCTTCCCTTTCCTTAGGCACTTCCACTACTTTTTTATCGCCAAAGGTTAAGGCGAAAATTGTCAAACCCGATGTAAATAGAATCGTTAAAACCATGAGCATAATGAAATTAAAAGGTTTTAACCGAATATATCTTGCAGCAGGCTTGTTTTGTTCTGGCTGCTTCTCTTTCTCTTGCTGATTTTGTTCTTCCATAAATTTCACCACTCTCATATACACTTTCTTATGTGAATAATTTCATATTTCATATTAACAGTTTCAATCCATTCCGAAAAGGAAAAGACTGTCAACATTTTATGACAGTCGACATATTGTTTCTTAGAAACCTATATGACATTACATAATTTTAATTTAGTAAAATTATGCTTCTATCGCTGCCTCCAACGCCACGTGTATCATGTCATGAAAGGTTGTTTGTCTCTCTTCTGCAGTCGTTTGTTCTCCCGTTAAAATGTGGTCGGAAACGGTTAAAACGGAAAGAGCTTGTCTATTAAATTTACTAGCCAACGTATACAATGCCGCCGTTTCCATTTCCACTGCCAATACCCCATAGCGGGCGAGTTTGTCATATTGATGTTCATCTGAATAAAACATATCGGCTGTATAAACATTTCCAACTTTTAATTGTAATCCAGCTTTTTGCCCAGCTTGATAAGCCTTTAATAACAACTCAAAGTTGGCTGTTGGTGCATAATCGATACCGTTGAAAATAATTTCATTCATTTTCGAATCCGTAGAAGCTGATTGAGCTAAAATCACATCCCGCACTTTCACATCTTTTTGCAGTGCTCCACAAGTCCCGACGCGAATCAATTTTTTCACGCCATAATCTTGCATTAATTCCGTAATGTAAATAGAAATGGAAGGAACTCCCATACCTGTTCCTTGCACCGAAATTTTATGTCCTTTATAAGTTCCAGTAAATCCGAACATATTGCGTACTTCATTATAGCAAACAGCGTTCTCAAGGAAATTTTCTGCAATATATTTCGCCCGCAATGGATCTCCTGGCAGCAATACAATTTCTGCAATTTCACCTTGTTTTGCATTAATATGAATACTCAATGGCTTCCCCTCATTTCATTGGTTTCAAAGTAAAATATACGTTTTTTTCAAGAATTATGCAATGCTCCTTTCCTCTTCATTCCTCAAAATTTTCTTTTAAACAATACATTTCCCATAGTTCGTCAAAAGCATTAGCAGATAAATCATCATCTGCCAACGTTTCAATATAGCTGGATAATTCTTCAAAAGAAGTGCTTACTTTTGGAAAACTATGGTCTTTAAACATTTTTTCAGCGAATCTAGTCTTTGGGTCAGATTGATCTCCACCACGATAAGTTAAGGCGAAATGATAAAAACTCTGGCTCATATATTACCTCCTACCCACAACCACAAATAATTTTCAGGACTTTTCAGACTATTTTTTACTAGAATAGTTTTTTAATTCATAGTAGAATAGTATCGAGATTGTTCTACAATGTTAGGCAACAATGTAAAAAGGGGATGAAGAAATCATGAAACAAGAACTGAACTCGAATACCTCGAAAAAAGTTCAATATAGGGGTAAAAAACAAAAAGAAAAAAAACAAAAACAGAACCCTTCGATGAAAGGGCGTTTCTATCAGACACTGCGCGGAAGAATTTTGCTCACCTTTATAATACTTATTACGATTATTGCCATTATGCTTATTCTATCTTATATGAATATTACTCGACTACAACAAAGTTTGCACGATTTCTCTGAAAAAAACCTGCAAGAGCAAACGGAAATCTATAAATTGTCAACGGAAATATCCGATTTAACGATTTACGAACAAAACTATATTATTTATGGGGATGAAGAAAGCTTATCGAACTACAGTAACATTAAACTGTCCATCGATCGAAAACTAGATGAACTAATTTCAGCTTTTGAAAATCGACCAGAAGAAAAACAACTTGCTACATACATACAACAATTTTTCCGTTCCTATCTATACTTTTCATCTGGAATCATTGATTCTAGACAATATTTTGGTTATGAATTGGCAGCAAAATTATTTGAAAGAAGCGAAGGTCCGGCGATTAAAGAAAATATTGAGAAACACACTGAAGAATTATTAAAGCTATTGGAAAAGAAAAATGCGGAAGCTATTAAAGAAATTGAAAGATTTGCCCAATATTCCCGCATCGCCTTTATTGCTTTATCGTCTTTAGCCTTAATCATCGCTGTCATCTTTAGTTATCTATTATTGCGTTCAATTCGAATCAATACAGATAAAATTAATGATTCCATTTTGGATATTGCTAAAGCGGGCGGAGATTTAACACGACGAGTCCAAGTATCAACGAAGGATGAATTTGCGGTGATTGCCCATTCAACGAACTTGCTGATTGAATCGATATCTAAATTAGTCAGAAAAGTGGCAAACTTAGCCGATCATGTTTCATCCAGCTCTCAAGAGTTAATGGCCCTTGCGGAAGAAAATGCAAAAGCCATTGATGAGATTGCAAGCTCAACCCATGATATTGCAGATGATTCCAACACAACGATGGAGCGCATGAATGATGCAGCAGTTAAAATGAAAGCTTTAGAACAGTCCATGTTAGAATTGAATCAGGAAGCCTTTGAAGTGCAGAAAGCTGCAAAGGAAATGCAATCTGCTGCACAAAATGGAAGCAAATCCGTAGCAGATTCAAACGATGTGATTCATTTCATCGAAAATACAATAAAAAGCACCACTGCTACGGTGGAAGCATTGGGGCAAAAATCAAAAGACATTCATTTTATCATATCAACAATTACAGCCATTGCTGAACAAACGGATTTGCTGGCATTAAATGCTGCCATTGAAGCAGCCCGCGCCGGCGAACACGGAAAAGGTTTTGCAGTGGTAAGTAATGAAGTGAAAAAACTTGCGATTCAATCCCAGGAAGCAGCAAAAGAAGTGACAAACATTGTACATTCCATCCAGCATGAAATCGATGAAATTGTTATGCAGAACGCAAAAGGGGTGCAATCTATTTCACGCGGAGTGGAAGTGACAGATGAAACGAATGAAGCATTAAAAGATATCCTGAATCAAACAAATAAAACTACGAACATTATCATCTCCATGGTGGAAAAAATCAGCTCCACTTTAGAGATTGTGAATGAGTTGACTGCTTCCTTCAACGAAGTAAATACCCTCAGCCAACACACAAATCTTGCAACAGAAAAATCGGCAAAAGCCGCAATGCAAGGTTCCGCAGCGATGCAGGAAATCAACGCCAGCGCAATAGAACTGGCAAAACAGGCGGATGATTTAAGACATTTAGTCAGTGAATTCAAAATTTAAACAATGAAAAAATTCGCTATTTTCAGTGAAAATGGCGAATTTTTTTTATTTTTGGAAAGACTAAATATACTTATAAAGGAATCGGGAGATGGGAAAAATGAGGAATACTTATAAAATTAGCATTTTACATATTATTTTAATCAGTTTAACTTCCATCGGTTTAAAAAACCATGTCATGATCATTTCACCGATTTTGGAAGCAGCGAAACGAGATGGTTGGATGTCGGTTTTATTAGCCGGCATTTTCCTATTCCCTTGGATATTGTGGATAATCTATATACAAAAAAAATCGAAATTAAAACCAATGAAAGTTTGGCTCACTGAAAAAATCGGCAAAATAGGAGCAAACATCATTTTATATAGCATCGTCATATTTAGTTATTTCCTTGCCGCATTTACCTTAAGGGAAACCATTCTCTGGATGACTTCCACTTTTCTGGAAAATACACCGATTCCTTTTTTATTAATAATTTATATTATCGTATGTTTCCTATTAGTTTCCACCAATCTTCAAACGATTGTTAGTGTGAATACGATTATTCTTTTTTTCGTTATCGTCTTTGGTTTCTACGTAGCAATCACCAACATCCAAGTGAAAAATCATGAACTCCTGTTACCTCTCTTGGAACACGGGTTTCGTCCTGTAGTCAATGCCATGATTTATCCCGCTTCAGGATTTATCGAATTATATCTATTCCTTTTCCTGCAGCATTATTTAAAAAAACCTATAAAATGGTATCATCTTGGCATTATATTATTTTGTTTTATCGGTTTAACGATAGGACCTTTGGTTGGCGCCATCGTGGAATTTGGGCCAGAAGAAGCTGCAAAACAACATTTTCCGGCTTATGAAGAATGGACATTAGTATCCCTTGGCCGATTCATTGAACATATGGATTTCTTATCTATTTACCAATGGCTTTCAGGAACATTTATTCGTGTTGGAATCATATTATTCATCGTTTGCGACATACTAAATTTCACAGGACAACCAAAGAAAATTTGGCTCTATATGATGCCGCCTTTCATGGTCTTAAATTTTGCTTTAGTTCTCGTTCAAGATGAGGTTTTCCTTCTATGGAGCAATTATTATTTCTTAGAAATTACATTTATTTTCATTTTTATTTTATCAATTGTGCTTCTTTTGATTGCTATGTTGGATCAAACCTCTTTTCGTAAGCAAAAACAATATATGAATGAAAGTAGTGAATGAAGATGGATGAAGCGGCCATCAAGTTCCATACCTTAAAAGAGCTATTCCAAAAATCTCAAGATGTTATTTTCTACCCTTTTGAAATTCAAGATATTCCATTTACACTGATTTTTTGTGAAGAAATGATTGATCAGCAAATATTGTTTCAATATATTTTGCCGACGATAGAAAAGTTCATCGAAAATTTGGATCATGAAATAAACGAGGAACAAATTCTCAAGTTGCCTTTGCCAGACTTAAAAAAAATTGACCAAAAAGAGATCATCATCTCTGAAGTCTTTACCGGAAAGCTGGCCATTTATTTAAATGAAATACATTTGCTCCTGACTTGCAATATTGCAAAGAAACCAACCCGCAATCCTGATGAAACAAAATTGGAAATATCCATTAAAGGGCCACGGGATAATTTTATTGAAAATCTTTCAACCAATATTGCTTTGATTCGAAAACGTCTTCCGACCAATTCTTTGTGTGTGGAAAAAATAACCGTTGGCGCTCGTTCAAAAACGACCGTGGCTCTCTTATATATGGATGATATTACGAATAAAGAGATTCTCAATCAAATAAAAGAACTTATTACAAGTGTGGATACGGATATAATAGTCAATGGAGATTCGTTGGTGGAAAAAATTGATAAAAAAGGATGGCTATTGCCGTGGACCAACGATACTGGACGACCCGATTTCGCCGTTCAATCATTAGTTAGAGGAAGGGTTGTGATTCTTGTAGATGGGGTCAATTATGCCATCATCACGCCAGTCAACTTTCTTTACTTATTAAAAACTGGCGAAGATTTAGAATACCCGATTTTATTCAGCGCCTTCGAACGAATATTACGGTTAATAGGGGTTTTTGTAGGGATTACATTCCCTGCCTTTTGGCTTGCTTTAACAACCTTTCACCAAAATCAGTTGCCATTGCAGCTTCTTGCAACCGTTGTTGTGAACAACCGAGGATTGCCCTTTCCCGCTGCGTTAGAAATGATCGTACTACTACTCATGTTTGAAATGTTCCGGGAAGCAGGGATGAGATTTCCTACCTCAATTAGTAGCACCATCAGCGTTGTAGGCGGGTTAATTATTGGAGATGCCGCCATCCGGGCAGGTATTACAAGTCCAGCAATGCTTGTTGTAATTGCATTATCTTTTATTGCTACATTTACCATTGCGAATCAGTCGCTGCTTACATTAGTTACAATCATTCGGTTCATCATTATACTTATAACTTCTTTCTTTGGGCTTTTTGGATTTTTCATTTGCATCTTCCTGCTCATTTTATATATGGCAAATATGCGGATTTTTGGAGTGCCTTACTTTAGTCTTTCCGTTGATTTAAATTGGTCCAATATTGGCAAATCCTTGCTTCGTTTAACGCCTGAAAACTATAAAGAAAGGCCAAATATATTAAAACCTAATGACAAAACAAGAACAAATATTGAGGGAAATAAATGAAACACTTAAAGTATCTTCTCTTCATCGCAACTTTTTTGCTTGCTGGTTGTTGGGATTCAGAAGAAAGCGTCCGCATGCTTTACGTTCATGGAATAGGAATTGATTATAAAGAAGAGGAATTTCATGTGTATGTGCAAATTATTAGTTTTGCCACTGTGGCAAGAGCTGAACAAATCAATCAAGATGTGATGCAATCTGAAGTAGGTTTCATCAAAGGAAAAACGATCGACGAAGCCTTTGCAAAATTGTATCGAAGCGTGGATGAAAAATTATTTTTCGGTCATTTATCCTTCTTAATTTTCAGCGAAGATTTATTAAAATATGGAAAATTAAATGAAGTGCTCAATTCATTTACAAGACATATCAATACTCGTTACCAAACTTGGACCTATGCTACAAACGAGCCATTGGAACAATTTTTTCTTGAATCTCCTATGTTGAGAAAACCGATCACCTTGACGAAACTGGCTAACCCATTAAATTCCTATGAACAAGATTCCTTTATTGAACCCGTCAATGTGCGGAAATTAATTATTCATTTAAATGAACCGAGCCATATCACTAGAATCCCATATGTAACAGTAAAAGAAAACTGGAATACGAAAAAAGGCGATGACCCATCTTTCCATTTTGAAGGAGTAGCCCTTGCAACACCAACGGATTTTAAAGGCTATTTAAAAAAGGAGGACGCCAATGGACTGCAATGGATTTCTAAAGAATCCATCACTAGTTACATAACAACAACCATTGATGGAAGCGACTTTACATTTACAAATAAAAATAAAAGTGTCAAAATTACCCCAATAGTAAAAGGAAATGAAGTGAAATTTCACATTCATATTTCATTGAGTACATTAGTGAATAGCTTTGATATAAACATATCAGAAAAGATCGTCCGTGAAGCGGTAGAAAAAGCCGTAAAAAAAGAAGTAATCGAAACCTATAAATTAGGATTAGAAAAAAACAGCGATGTGTATCGGCTTTCAGAATCATTATATCGGCGGCATGTAGGCGTATGGAAAAAACTTCAGAAAAACGGCGTCATTCCTTTAACAGAGGATTCCATAGATGTAAAAGTTACTGTCGAAAAAGTAAAAGCAGGAAGAACGATTTATAAAAATACGATTGAGACCCCTTAAACGAAAAGAACATGGTGATCCGATGAATCGTTCGGATCATCATGTTCTTTATGCTTCATCAAAAAGTTTTAAATATTCGCCATATCCTTCTTCTTCCAATTTTTCCTTTGGAATAAATCTTAAGGCTGCAGAGTTGATGCAATAACGAAGCCCTCCCAGCTCTCTTGGGCCATCTGGAAATACATGCCCTAAATGAGAGCCAGCTGTTTTGCTGCGCACCTCAATGCGACGCATACCATATGAAGTATCCAATTTCTCAACAATTTCATCTGGATCGATTGATTTTGCAAAGCTTGGCCAGCCGCATCCCGCATCAAATTTATCTTTTGAACTAAACAGCGGCTTGCCGGATACTATATCTACATAAATGCCTTCTTCAAAATGTTGGTCATATTCATTTTGATATGGCGGCTCTGTTCCGTTTTGCTGCGTCACATAATATTGCATTGGCGTTAACTGCTTTAAACGCTCTTCTTTATTCATACAATATCTCCCCAGTGTTGTTTAATAAATTGGGCTCTCCCTGAACCTATAAAATAACGTTCATAATCGAACGGTTTTTTCTTATAAAAATCTTGATGATATTCTTCAGCAGGATAAAAAGGCTTGGCAGGCAATAATTTGACGACAATCGGCTTGCTGAACTTACCTGATTCTTCCAGCTGCCGTTTAGACTCTTCGGCTATTTTCCGTTGCTCCTCATTGTGATAAAATATGACTGTTTGATAAGATTCGCCCCGATCATGGAATTGACCTCCTGGATCAGTTGGATCAATTAATTTCCAATAAATTTCTACTAAATCTTTGTAAGAAATCTTATCAGAATCAAAAGTAATTTGCACTGCTTCTACATGACCGGTCGTACCTGTGCACACTTGTTGATAAGTCGGATTTTCAACATGTCCGCCTGTATAGCCGGACACTACTTTTTCAATTCCTTCAAGGCGATCATAGGGCTTGACCAAACACCAAAAACAGCCACCAGCAAAAGTAGCAAGTTCTAATGCCATCCTCTTCACTCCTATTGATTTGGTATGACGATTTCTAATTGAATGCGATTATTAGCTAAATCGATGTCCCTCGCTTTTACCTTCGCACCAGAAGGAAGGGTCAATTTGGATAAATCGACAAAAATTTCTTTTTCATCAGGTCGTATGGTGACCCAATTTGGAAATTGAACTGCCTGATTCATTAACTTTAATACCATGGAAGGTGGGATATTTAAACTTCCTACATTTACTTCTCTTTGAACTAAATGGATATTGCCTTGTTCGTTCACAACTGGATTGAATTTCATGGAAACAGGAATATTATATCCAAACGCAACAATTTCACTGGATAATTGAACGGAATCATTCACTTGAATATCTATAGGAATCTCAGAACTACTTAATTCTTGCTTAATATATTTAATCGCCAATTTTTCAAAATCTTCCGCTGTCGTTTCGACGGATAAGACACTATCCGTGGATTCAGATTCTGTTGCCTTTGGTGTTGGAATCTCTGTTTCCATTGGTGAAGTCGCCCAGTAAATGACTAAAGCTGCAATCAAAATAATCGTACCTGACAATATAAAAAAGGCGACTTTCCAAATGTTCATTCATAAGACACTCCAATCAATGCATTAACACAAAATCGATCAGCACTAATTTTTTAGTATGCTTCAAACTCTATAAAATATACTTGCTTTTTCTATTTTTATTATAAAATTTTTAATATTAATTTATAAATATTTTTGCTTACAGTATGTAAAAGAAAAAGTGCCAATCCTTTAAAAGGTTGTTGACACTTTATTATTTATTTTATTCAGCAAAAAACACTAATGCAATAGCCCCTCGTCCTGCATGAGTGCTGATAATAGGAGAAGTCATGGCCACTTCGATATGATGAAATCCGGATTGTTCTATTAATGATTTTAGTGGTGTTCCTACATTCTCCATTCCCCCGGCATGGGCAATGCATACTGCTTTAACACTTTTCCCTTCTGTATGCTTTTTAAACTCTTTAAATAGAAATTTCACTACTTGGTTATAACTTCTTACTTTGGAAATGGGCAAATACTCTCCCTGATCCAACATCGCAATCGGTTTAATGTTTAAGAGCGAACCTAAAAGCACTCTCCCCTTCCCGATCCGACCGCCCTTTAGCAAATTTTTAAGTGTTTCTAAATAGATATACATTTTCGTATTCTCTCGAACAGCTTCTAGGCGTTTTATAATTTCTTTAATCGTAGCGCCTTCATCCCTCATTCGAACCGCTTCTCGAACTTGGATTGCCAATGCGGATGAAATAAACTGGGAATCAAACACTTCCACTTTTGCATTTGCCATTTCTGCCCCTTGTCGGGCGGATTCTAATGTGCCGCTTAATTTTCCTGCAACGTGGATGGAAAGAATTTCTGCGCCGTCCTTTTCTAATCGTTCAAACAATTGTTGAAATTGACCTGGAGCTGGCTGTGAAGTTTTCGGCAATTCCCTTGCTTCATCCATCATATTTAAAAAAGATTCTGGGTGAAGATCCTCTCCATCAATATAAGTTTTCCCATCGATATGGATCGTTAGCGGCACAATATGAATATTTTTTTGCACCGCTTCTTCTTTTGAAATATCGCATGAAGAATCCGTCACAATGTGAATTTTACCCACCTATCCACTTCCTCCAATGAAATTTAAACCATTATACAAAGAGAAAAGACACTTCGGAAAGTGATAATAATCATCTTTCTCACCAATTTGAAATATATGACAATTGATAGTATTGCTTCAGGAAAAATTACTGTATTGTTAGTAAAATAGGAGGTAGTTATAATGAACAACATTCATGCTTTTGATTATAAAAATAGAAAGGAAGAATTATGGAATGCCATTACCCATGGAGTGGGATTACTCTTTAGCATTCCTACTTGTGTTTTTTTAATCATTCTCGCTGCACAATCCGATAGTGCCGTGCAAATTGCATCATATTCTATCTTCGGTGCTTCTTTAATCATCTTATTTTGCATGTCTACTTTATTACATAGCATGCCTGAAAAATATAAAAGGTTCTTCTCCATCCTTGACCATTCATCCATTTATGTATTGATTGCCGGAACATATACCCCGTTTCTCTCGATTGCCATTGGAGGAACGCTTGGGATTGTCTTGCTATGCATCATTTGGGGAATTGCCATATTTGGCATTGTATTTAAAAGCTTATTTATTCATCGGTATGAAGCGCTTTCTTTAGTGTTGTATTTAGCAATGGGTTGGCTCATTATATTCGCCGTCAAACCACTCTATGCCTTCATTCATTGGGAAGGATTTTGTGTACTTTTTGCAGGAGGGCTATTTTTCACGATTGGTTCTATATTCTATGCTTGGAGGAAGCTTCCTTATAATCACGCCATTTGGCATATCTTTGTCATAGCAGGCTGCGTTTGCATGGTGTATTGCGTGGCGGTTTATTTATAAGCGGGAGGACAACAAAACAAAAAAATGCGAATTAGAAAATCCTCTTTTCTAATCCGCATTCGATTTCGATTATACTGGACTGACGCCATGTTTCCGTTCTGAGAATAGAAGATACTTGGAAGAATAGGCATGGACACGGGATACCAATGCCTGCCGCAAATCGTTCGGCTCAATAACGTCATCAACAATCAATTCTGAAGCCAATTTATAAATATCAATCTCTTCTCGATACTCTTGGCGTTTTTGTTCAATGAAGGCTTGCTGCTCTTCTTTTGGCAGCTGGGCAATTTTATTGGCATATACCGCATTCACCGCCGCTTCCGGACCCATCACAGCAATTTGCGCCGTTGTTAAAGCAATGACGCAATCCGGTTCAAAGGCAGGGCCAGCCATTGCATAAAGTCCTGCACCATACGCTTTTCTCACAATCACCGTAATTTTCGGCACCGTTGCTTCGCTCATGGCAAAAATCATTTTTGCGCCGTGGCGGATGATTCCTTGCCGTTCTACTTGAGTGCCTATCATAAATCCCGGAACATCCGCTAAAAAGACGAGCGGAATATGAAACGCATCACAAAGGCTGATGAATTTCGCCGCTTTATCGGCCGAATCGTGGAACAATACTCCGCCTTTAACCCGTGGCTGATTGGCTACTATTCCTACCACTTGTCCATCAATTCTTGCAAAACCTGTAATAAGTTCTGCTGCAAACAGCTTTTTCACTTCACAGAAGGAGCCTTCGTCGATAATGCGGTCGATTAAATCATACATATTAAATGGCACGTTTTGATTTTTTGGAATGATTTCTTCAATTGATTTTTCAAAGGTTGCTGGCAGTTTTGGCGCTGCAGCAGGCGGCTTTTCCCGGTAATTATTCGGAAAATAGCTTAAATATTTTCTTGCGTATTCAATGGCTTCTTCTTCCGTTTTCGCAAGCACGTCTCCACAGCCAGAAACAGAACAATGCATTTTTGCTCCGCCCATTGTTTCCAAATCTACTTTTTCTCCAATCACCATTTCAGCCATTCTTGGTGAACCTAAATACATGGAAGCATTGCCTTCCACCATAATGACCACATCACAGAAGGCAGGTATGTAGGCTCCACCCGCTGCAGAAGGACCGAACAATAAACATACTTGCGGCACTTTTCCAGAGAGTTTTACTTGGTTATAGAAAATGCGACCGGCTCCTCTCCGCCCAGGGAACATCTCCACCTGATCTGTAATGCGGGCACCCGCAGAATCCACCAAATAAATGATTGGACAAGCCAATTTCTCTGCCGTTTCTTGAATGCGCAATATTTTTTCAACGGTTCTCTTTCCCCAAGAACCGGCTTTTACGGTAGAATCATTGGCCATAAAGCATACTGTTTGCCCATTAATTTTTCCGATTCCTGTCACTACGCCGTCAGCAGGTAAATCCCCTGCCATACAATTGGCAAAAAGGCCGTCCTCGATTTGCACATCGTCATCAAGAAGCAATTTTAATCGGTCGCGGACAAATAATTTTCCTTGCTCTTTATTTTTCTGATGATACTTTTCTTGGCCGCCTTTTTTGATTTCTTCTATTAAACTAGCATGGGATTTTTTTGTAACCGTATCACTCATGGACGAATCCTCCTTTGTTTCTATCTTCCTTGATATTGCGGTTGTCGTTTCTCTTGGAATGCAATTAATCCTTCCATTCGATCTTCTGTGTGCAAGAGCTCATTATAAGCAAGTTCTTCAATTTTTAGCCCGGTTGTTAAATCCACTTCTACACCTTTATTGATGGCAATTTTTGCTTGAATCAGTGATAACGGTGCGTTTTTTGCGATTTCTCGAGCAAATTCAACAGCCTTCTCGAGTAAAATTTCCTTTTCATACATTGCGTTGATTAAATTGATATCAAGAGCTTCCGCTGCTGAAATTCTTTTTGCTGTATAAATAAGTTCCTTGGCTTTTCCGATCCCGATTAAACGCGGTAAACGCTGTGTCCCTCCTGCTCCCGGAATTATGCCTAGGGAAACTTCTGTGAGCCCCATTTTGGCATTAGTTGCTGCAATACGAAAGTCGCAAGCTAAAGCCAGTTCCAATCCCCCGCCAAAAGCCACGCCATTGATGACCGCAATGACCGGCTGAGGCAAAGCTTCCACTTGATTTACAATGCTGCCGATTAATCTCACGGTTTCCCGCACTTCTTGTTCATTCATGTTTTTTCGTTCTTTTAAGTCGGCACCGGCACAAAAGGATTTTTCTCCACTGCCCATGATGAGGACCACACGGATTGCTCTATTTTTGCCAACAGATTGCAACATTTCATTCAGTTCCTTCAACAATTGAAGGGACAAGGCATTGGCAGCTTCCGCGCGATTTAATGTAATCATCCCGATGCCTTTTTCGATTTCGTTAAACTGTACGAGCGTTGTCAAGGTTTCCGCTCCTTTCGTTTCTCGCAATTTCCATTTGTTTTGAAATAAGTATCTTGCCAATTTTTTCTTCCATAAAAAATGCTGAGTCAATTAGTGCTTCCGGATTGATGCCAGTTTCAATGTGCATCGCAGAAAGCATATAATTTAAATCTTCTGTAGCGACATTTCCAGAAGCCCCTTTTGCATATGGGCAGCCACCTAGTCCACCTGTAGAACTGTCGAAGGTAGTAATGCCCATTTCCAACGATTTCAACACATTCGCAAGGGCCGTTCCTCTCGTATCGTGGAAATGCATGGCCAAAAGGTTAGGTGGAAAATGTTTTAACAAAGTTTCCAATAAGCTTTCCACCTGGGTTGGAACACCGACGCCAATAGTATCGCCTAAAGAAACTTCATAGACTCCCATATCAAAAAGGCGATCTGCAACTTTTAACACCTGCTTCGGCGCAACGAGGCCATCATAAGGGCAGGCAATGACCGTCGAAACATAACCTCTTACCTTTACATTGGCTTTTTTCGCTTCATCCACCACTTCTTTTAAAACAGGAAAAGTTTCATCAATGGTTTTATTGATATTTTGTTTGTTATGTCCTTCGCTGGCGGACATGAATACACTGATTTCATCCACCTGGCAGTTTAACGCCCGTTCAAGTCCTCGAATATTTGGCACCAATGCCGCATAAGTCACCCCGGGCTTTTTTTGAATGGACTTTAATACTTCTTCGCTATCAGCTAGTTGGGGAATCCATTTCGGATGAACAAAGGAAGATACTTCGATATAGGATAAACCTGTTTTGCTCAGTCGGTTAATCCATTCAATTTTGTCTTTGGTATCGATAAATTTGGATTCATTTTGCAATCCATCCCTTGGACCAACTTCTTTAATGGTTACTTTTGTTGGAAGCTTCATCCCTTTCCCCCTATTCAATTTCTAAAATAGCATCATCCACGTTGATAAAATCGCCTTCTTGCACTAAGATTCTCTTCACGACACCGGAAGCTTCTGCAGCAATAGGAATTTCCATTTTCATGGATTCTAAAATAACTACATCTTGTCCCTCTTCTACTTGTTCACCTTCTGATACAACGATTTTCCAAACGGATCCTGCCATATTTGCTTTTACTATTGTCATTATCATCAACCTCCGACAAATTTTATTGGTTTGTGACGGGAAGCAAGGGTAGTGAATGAGGAGGCATTCGAATGCTATTTCGTGCGGATAGATTCCAATTTAGGGTGGATAGATCCTTATTTAGTGCGTTTGTTTACTCATTTCGTGCGTATGCTTCCTCATTTTGTGCGGATACGGCATCCTTTTGTGCGTTTGCTTCTCCATTTGGTGCGGATACCACCTTAATTCGTTCGAATACTTCCTCATCCAATATCAATCAAAACAACACCCTTTTCCCCGAACATTCGATTACTTCGTTACTTGTACATTAGGCAAATAATAATGTTCTACAAAACTAGTCGTAATATTGCCTCTTAGAAATTCTTCATGGCTCGCAATTTTTATAAGCATTGGAATATTCGTTTTAATGCCTTCCACTTTATATTGTTTTAGTGCTTGAATTAAGCGTTCGCATGCTTGTTCACGGGTTTCGCCATAACAAATTAATTTTCCAATCATCGGATCATAAAATGGCGTTACATTGAAACCTGATTCAACGGCACAATCATGGCGGATTCCTTCTCCCTCTGGCAACTCCAATAAGGTAATTGTCCCTGGTGAAGGAAAGAAGGTAACTGGATCTTCCGCATAAATACGCGCTTCAATTGCATGTCCTTTCATTTTTATAGATTCTCGATTAATTTCTAGCGGAAGCCCTTGTGCAATTCTAATTTGCTGTTCCACTAAATCAATACCGGTAATTGCCTCCGTTACGGGATGCTCTACTTGCAATCGGGTATTCATTTCCAAGAAATAAAAATTCTCTTTTTCATCTACTAAAAATTCAAAGGTTCCTGCATTGGTATAACCGATGTACTTTGCCGCTTGAACAGCTGTCTCCAGCATTTTCTCTCGAGTCGTATCAGAAAGGGTTGGGGATGGTGCTTCTTCAATGACCTTTTGATTTCGGCGCTGGATAGAGCATTCCCGTTCAAAAAGCGGCACCACATTTCCATATACATCAGCTAAAATTTGTACTTCCACATGATGGGGATTTTCAATACATTTTTCGATATACAACGTGCCGTCGCCAAAATAGGATTCAGCACGTTTTTTATTGCTTTCAAAGGCTTTTTCGAGCTCTTCTGGATGATAAATTCGCTGCATGCCGATGCCACCACCGCCGCTAGAAGCTTTTAACATGAGCGGATAGCCGATTTCCTCAGCCGCTTTTATTGCTTCTTCCACACTTTCAATTGCCACATTCATCCCTTCAATAATTGGCACCCCGGCTTCCTTCATTTTCACCCTTGCCTCCAACTTGCTTCCCATTGCCGCAATAACTTCCGGTTTCGGTCCAATAAAAGTAATTCCTTCTTCTTCGCAGCGCTTAGCGAATTCCGCATTTTCAGAAAGCAAGCCGTAGCCTGGATGAATGGCATCCACCTTTGCCTTTTTTGCCACCTCAATGATTTTTTCAATATTTAAATAGCTTAAGGAAACAGGGGGTTTGCCGATTTCATAGGCTTCGTCGGCTTCTCGTACGAACAGTGCATCCCGGTCTGCCTCAGAGTAAACTGCAACTGTTTGAATGTTCAGTTTTTTGCATGTTCTAATCACTCTTCTAGCTATTTCACCGCGGTTTGCAATTAATATTTTTTGAAACATCGGCATACGTCTCCTTTCTAATTTTTAATGAACTAGTTTTGCCGTAAATTGCTCTCTCAATTTAAACTTCTGGATTTTTCCTGATGCCGTCATTGGATATTCATTCACAAAGAAAATATATTTTGGAATCTTATGTCTTGAAATTTTTCCTTCGCAGAATGCGCGAATTTCTTCTGGAGTTGCTGTTTCTCCTTGCTTTAAGATAATAAACGCAGCCACTTCTTCCCCGTATTTTTCATCAGGTACTCCTACGATTTGCACGTCATATATTTTTGGATTTTTATATAAAAATTCTTCAATTTCACGAGGATAAATATTTTCACCGCCGCGGATAATCATATCTTTCAAGCGGCCTGTAATGCGTACATAGCCGTTTTCATCCATTGTGGCAAGGTCTCCAGTGTGCAGCCAATTATCCTCATCGATGGCTTCTTTTGTTGCCTCTGGATTTTTATAGTAGCCTTTCATTACATGGTAACCTCGTGTGCAAAGTTCTCCTTGGGTATTTGGCGGCAACTCTACACCCGTTACCGGATCCACGATTTTCACTTCCACATTTGGCAACGCGCGGCCTACTGTGCTGACTTTCAAATCAAATGAATCGTCTGTTCGCGTTTGCGTAATTACCGGAGAAGATTCTGTCTGTCCATAGCAAATCGTGATATCTTTCATATTCATTTTTTGAATAACGGACTTCATCAACTCTTCTGGACAGTTGGAGCCAGCCATTACACCTGTACGCAAAGTGGATAAATCAAATTCATCGAAATTCGGCAAGTTCAATTCACTAATGAACATTGTCGGAACACCATGCAGCGCTGTACATTTTTCTTTTTCCACCGTTTTCAATACTTCCACTGGATTGTATTCTTGAATTGGCACCATCGTACCACCTACAGAAACGATCGCCAACGTGCCAATCACACAGCCGAAGCAGTGGAAGAATGGTACAGGGATGCATAAGCGATCTTCATGGGTTAATTTCATACATTCCGCGATATTAGTGCTATTATTGACAAGATTGTAATGGGTCAACATTACGCCTTTCGGGAAACCGGTTGTGCCAGAAGTATATTGCAAGTTAATAACATCATCATAATGTAAAGAAGCTTTTCTTTTTTCCAGCTCTTCGTCTGTCACTTGCTCTGCTAATTTCATCACATCATTCCAATTGTAAACACCATCAAATTGTTTTTCGCTAATAATAATGACATTTTTTAACATCGGCAAACGTTTTGAATTCAACTCGCCTGGTTTGGAAGTTTTCAACTCAGGGCAGATTTCATAAACCGTATCAATAAAGCGGTGATCTTTGTATTGCTCGATTAAAATCAATGTTTTGGAATCGGATTGTTTTAATAAATACTCCAATTCTGCTGTGCGGTAATTGGTATTGACCGTCACGAGCGGCGCCCCCATTTTTCCAGTGGCAAATTGCAATGCCACCCATTCCGGCACATTAGTTGTCCAAACGGCAATATGGTCGCCCTTTTCAATGCCAAGGGCCATCAACGCTTTTGCCACTTGGTCAGCCCATGCATTAAACTCCTTATAAGTTAAACGCAAATTGCGGTCTGCGTAAACAACCGCTTCCTTATCTGGATATTTTTCCGCTTGCTCCTCCAACAATTGACCGATCGTTTTATAAACAAGTTCAGCCATTCCATTCCTCCTTTGTATTTTTATTAGCAGCCAATTAATCTTGAAATCACAAGACGTTGAACTTCCGAAGTACCTTCCCCGATTTCCATTAATTTAATGTCCCGTAAATGTCTTTCCACATCGTACTCTTTCATATAGCCATAGCCCCCATGAATCTGGATGGCTTGATTGCACACTCGAAAGCCCATTTCCGATGCGAAAAGTTTTGCCATTGCCGCCTCCTTTCCAAAAGGTTTGTTGTTGTCCTTTAGCCATGCTGCTTTATATACCATGTTGCGGGCCAATTCTATTTCCATTGCCATATCAGCCAATTTAAACTGAATGGCTTGGAATTTAGAGATGGATTGACCAAATTGAACTCTTTCTTTTGCATATTTCAACGCTTTTTCATAAGCGGCTTGAGCAATTCCTACAGAAAGGGCAGCGATGGAAATGCGTCCTCCATCCAGCGTTTTTAAGAATTGGCTGAATCCTCGATTTGGTTCGCCCAACACATTTTCTTTTGGAACGCGGACATTTTCTAACACAATTTGGCAAGTGTTGGATGCCCGTACGCCCATTTTGTCATAATCGCAGCGGATCGTTACGCCTTCTGCATCAGTAGGAACGATAAGGGATGTAATGATTTTCTTGCCGTCTTCCCTTTTTCCAGTTACGGCTGTAACAATGACTTGTCTTGCGTAGCCGGCGTTTGTGATCCATTGTTTTTCTCCATTGATGAAATACTCATCACCGACCAGTTCCGCTCTTGTTTGGGTACCGCCAGCGTCTGAACCAGCATTCGGCTCCGTCAATCCAAAAGAACCAAGGGCTTCCCCTCTTGCCATTGGAACAAGCCATTTTTGCTTTTGCTCTTCCGTTCCAAAATAATAGATTGGTGATGCGCCTAAACTAATGGCTGCCGCATAGCTCAATCCTGTTCCACCACAGGCTTTTCCGATTTCCTCAACCGCAATAACGTAGGAAATCGTATCTCCCCCTGAACCGCCATACTCTTCCGGAAACGGAATGCCTAAAAGGCCAAGTTCCCCCATTTTTTTAAATGTTTCAATCGGGAATGTTGCATTTTCATCATGTTCCCGAGCAAATGGTTTAATTTCCCGTTCCGCAAAATCTCGTACCATTTCTTGAATCATTAATTGTTCCTTTGTGAGTTCAAAATTCATGAACATTTCCCCCAATCCAAAACCGACTAGTCGGTTTGTTTTATACTAAAGATTTAATAACTGGTGCAATTGCTTGGCTTCTTCCAATCCTTGCTCCGTCACGATGGAGCGTAAAATTAAATCTTTAAAAATGGCTGTAATTTCTTCCATTGAAAGTGGTCCATCTTGCTTAAACCATTTATATGTCCAATTAATCATGCCGATAATCGCCATTGTTACAATATTAGCTGGCAATTCTTTTCGAAAATCGCCGCTTTGCTGTCCTTCTGAAATGACCTTTTCCAACAATTTCCTATAGCGATCTCTTTTTTCATTGATGATTTGTTTAAATTCTTCATTTAAGTAAGCGCTTTCTTCATAAAAAACCGTAATATAAGGCTTATACATATCGAATACTTTAATAAATGAGTGCAAGATGGCTGCAAGTTTCAATACAGGTGTATGATTTTCCTTATAGGAAAGTTCCGCTTTTTCAATTACATAGGAAATAAATACATCATGGATTTCATATAGAAGTTCATCTTTCGATTTGTAATTATGATAAAAGCCGCCCTTCGATGTCCCAGCTTCCGCTACTATTTCATCCACTGTGACGCCGTGATAACCGTATTGTTGAAATAAGTGCAAAGATGTTTCTAAGATTCTTTGTTTCAATGTTTTTTTCATTTTTTACCGCCTTTCGGTTCCACGTTAAACAAATAAAATTACTAGTAAAAATATATTTGTCTTTCTAGCAATTTATGACTTACATTTGAGCAAAAATTTTTACCACTCTACTAGATTAGGAGAAACAATATAATCTGCCTCCGTCTTGTTTTTTAAATCTTCCAATGTAATATCCTTTGATTTTTCTATTAAAACCATTCCATCTTCTGTAAATTCAAAGACCGCTAAATCTGTAATTAACCGGTCCACTACTCCTTGTCCCGTGAGCGGCAATGTGCATTCTTTTCGGACTTTTGGCTCCCCTTTTTTGGATACATGTTCCATAATCACAACAACCCGTTTTGCACCATGCACTAAATCCATTGCGCCGCCCATGCCTTTGACCATCTTTCCCGGTATCATCCAGTTGGCTAAATCGCCCTTTTCCGATACTTCCATTCCACCTAATATAGCCAGATCAATATGTCCGCCGCGAATCATGGCAAAAGATTCGGCACTGTCAAAAAATACTGCTCCTTTTACAGTCGTCACCGTTTCTTTCCCGGCATTAATTAAATCCGGGTCCACTTCTTCTTCCGTTGGATAAGGGCCGATGCCAAGCAAACCATTTTCGGAATGCAGCATCACTTGATAATCCTTTGGAATTTCATTGGCTAAAAGAGTTGGCATGCCAATTCCTAAATTGACGTACATACCATCCTGAATTTCTTTTACTGCCCGTTTTACAATTTTCTCTCTTGTGGAAAGCGTCATCCTTGAACCTCCTCTATTTGACGAGTTGTTCTTTTTTCAATTCGTTTTTCGTATTGGTCGCCAACTAAAATCCGTTGAACATAAATGCTAGGTGTGTGAATTTGATCCGGATCGAGCTCCCCTACTTCCACAAGCTCCTCCACTTCGGCAATCGTAATTTTTCCAGCCATTGCGGCAAGAGGATTAAAATTTCTCGCCGTTTTTCGATAAACTAAATTGCCCAGCTTGTCCCCTTTCCAAGCCTTCACAAAAGCAAAATCCCCGACGATGGCTCTTTCTTCAATGTATGTTTTTCCGTCAAAAACTTTTGTTGGCTTTCCTTCCGCAATCGGTGTTCCTACTCCTGTTGCCGTATAGAAAGCAGGAATTCCAGCTCCTCCTGCACGAATTCTTTCGGCGAGCGTCCCTTGAGGCGTCAGTTCCACTTCAATTTCACCATTTAGAAATTGTTGTTCAAAAATTTTGTTTTCTCCCACATAGGAGGCGATAATTTTGGAAATTTGCTTATTTTTAAGCAGCAATCCAAGCCCCCAATCATCTACGCCGCAGTTGTTGCTGACAACCGTTAAATTTTTTGTCCCTTTCCGTAAAATCGCCTCAATGGCTTTTTCAGGAATGCCGCATAACCCAAATCCGCCAACGATAATTGTATTCCCATCCTTCAAGTCTTTAATGGCTTCATCGAAGGATGCAAACACCTTTGACATATTCAAGCGCCTCCCTTTCTCTCAACATTTTCGTCATAGTTTTATATGTAAAATAGAAAGATTTTATACTTTTTTGCAAAAAAATAGAATAAAGAAATCGAATTGTTGAAGTATAAATGACAAAAATTTTACTTATCAAATCAATTACCCTAACTTTAGAGAAATAATCTATTATTTTTTCCAAAAAAAGCTGAGGTTGGGACAAATCTAAAAAAAACATCATTTTCTCCAAAGAGAAAATGATGTTTTTTTGATATGTTATTAAAATTGATTTCCGTTCCGGGGACGCTTTCCGCGGGCTCGGCTAGACTCTCCTCTGAGTCATTCCTTCGCTCCTCGTGGACTTGAGAGGGATTGTTGCAGGAAAGCTTTGAATTTACTTCCTTGAGCTTGCTCCGCTTTGCGACTAAGCGTGCGCGACAGAAACTCGCCCCGTCACTTCAATCAATTTTTCGTTAGTTCAATTGTTTATCAAAACTCTTTCAACTGCCCTTTCATTTTTTGTTTATGTCCCAGCCTCAGCCGATCATCTGCATATACATTATTTTCTTTCATATACAAGATATTGATACATATATCCTTCTTTTGTTTCATATTTTTCGCTAGCTGATACGATTTTCCACTCATCTCCATACTCTGGGAAATAGGTATCCCCCTTAAATTCATGATGGATTTGGGTAATATATAATCGGTCTGCTATGGGAAGGGCCAACTTAAAAATTTGTTCCCCGCCAATCACCATAATTTCCTCTGCATTGCCAGCAAGTTTCAATGCCTCTTCTAAACTTGAAGCCACTTCAATTCCTTCATGGTGGTATTCCTTATTTCTTGTAATGACAATATTTCTTCTTCCAGGCAAAGGGCGACCGATGGATTCGAATGTTTTTCTTCCCATAATTAACGGTTTTCCCATCGTCGTTTCTTTAAAATATTTTAAGTCTCCTGGCAAATGCCAAGGCATCTGATTGTTATAACCAATTACTCGATTCTTGTCATGGGCTACGATTAATGAAATCATTTTCTCGCTCCTAAAATTATTTTTTCTTGAATCGTTTGCTTAACTGAAAGCGGTAATATCCATTAAAACCCTAAAAATGTTTCAATTTTGGCTAAACATTCCTCGATGATTTCGTCAATAATTTCAATTTGTTCATCTTTAGGATCATACTTCTTTAAAATTTTATAGTAGCGTGCAGATAAATCTAATGTTTTGACTTGATCGGTTAAAATGGAACCGGTAATTGGATGGCCATCTTTAACGAAGATACCTTCTTTCGGCAATTCAACTTCATAGGGATAACCTTTTTGTTGATTCGTAATCGGACAAACAGCCGTAAAATTCGTTGCTTCGTTAAAAGCTTTTGGTGACAAAACAATAGCAATCCTTGTACCCGCTTGTTCACAGCCAGCTTGCGGATGAAAATTTAAAATAATAAAATTCCCTCTGTCTAACGCTTCTTTCGGCATTAAATTAATTCACGTCCCTCAATTTCAAAGCTAATTTCTTCATGTCTATTCTCCGGAGTGATTTGTGATACTAATTCTTCTAAAGTGTATTTTTTACGTCTTTTTTTCGGTTGCAATGTGATGATTTCATCCTTTTCACTTATGCTTAAAATCATTTCCGAACCTTGCTTGATACCTAATTTATCAGCTACCTCTTTTGGTATACGGATGCCCAAACTGTTTCCCCATTTTTGTGCCGTAACCGTGGCCATGTGAATTCCCCCTATATTTTTTTGATTGTCAACATATTTATCTAATCTCAATATATCACCTCGTATATACTTTGTATATACAAAGTATATACGAGATTAATAAAAAATTATCCCACAAGCAATTATTTTTTAAGCAATTGATTTACAAAAAATACCACCTAATGAATGGCGATTTCCATTATTAGGTGGTGAAAACAATTTTTTATTTCTCAAACCGCCACCGGTGCCTTAATAGCAGGATGCGGGTCATATCCTTCAATGGATAAATCTTCAAGCTCCATATCAAAGACGGATTTTTTCTCAGGGTTGATTTTTAAAGTAGGAAGAGCTTTCGGTTCTCTTGAAAGCTGTTCTTTCACTTGGTTTAAATGGTTTAAATAAATATGCGTATCACCAAAGCTGTGAATAAATTCGCCCACTTCAAGTCCGCATTCATGGGCAATCAAGTGCGTCAACAAAGCATAAGAAGCAATATTAAACGGCACGCCTAAAAACACATCTGCACTGCGTTGATATAATTGGCAAGACAGCTTCCCTTCCGCCACGTAAAATTGGAATAGCGTGTGGCAAGGAGGAAGCGCCATGTCATCCACTTCAGCAGGATTCCAAGCAGAAACAATCAAACGGCGGGAATCTGGATTTCGTTTGATTTGCTCAATGACATTTTTTAATTGGTCAATCGCTTCCCCATTTTCTCCAGGCCAGCTTCTCCATTGTTTGCCATAAACCGGACCTAATTCCCCATATTTTTTCGCAAATTCATCATCCGAAAGCACTTTTTCATGGAAGATTTTCATTTGCGCATCCAACACTTTCGCAAATTCTTCATCCCGGGCTGCGCGAAGTCCGAAGTCTGTCATATCCGGACCGTCGTATTCATCGGATTCCACCCATTTTTTAAACGCCCATTCATCCCAGATATGGTTATTATGCTCAAGCAAATAACGGATATTTGTATCTCCTCTGATGAACCATAACAATTCGCTCGCCACCAATTTAAACGGAACTCTTTTCGTTGTAAGGAGTGGAAATCCTTTGCTTAAATCAAAGCGCATTTGATAGCCAAAAATGCTGATTGTACCAGTTCCAGTGCGGTCGGCTTTTTTTACACCATTTTCTAAAATGTATTTCAACAAATTTAAATATTGATATTCTGGATGTTTTTCCAATTTTGACACCTCATTTATAACTGATTAAAAAAAATCCTTTTATGTGAACTACTTTATTATAACTATTTTCCCCATCAAGTGGGAGATAATCTTCCAAAAAGGAAAAGTTGCCTAGAAAACTTACCTTTCTAGGCAACCTGCAATAACTATACCCGGTACTTATTTAAAATGTCCTCAAACATTTGTACATTCGATAAAAGATGTTCCGTTGATTCTTTTAATTTCAACACAATTTCTTCTTGAGCATCCGCTGCTTTTTCACTATAGCCGTACTATCCACAACTTGTCGGCTTGAGTAGTTTGATTGTTTAATTGTTTCGCTAACATCTTTGGCAGTTTCCACCATTTGCTTCGTAATACTCCACCCCAATGATTCCTCATGGTTCATCAGTAATTGTAACGTCATATATTATACTACTATAATACCAAATTTTATAATATATAGTTTTATTTGGTAATATACAACTTCTAAAATTTGTCTAAATAAAAAACATTATAGTTCATTATTCTGAAAATTTAGTATAAACTAAATATAGACAAATGAATTGGGGGGATAATAATGGCAGACATTTCAATAGCCATTGGACTTATTTTGTATACGCTTTATTTAATTAGCCTCTGTTTTACGGACTAAAAAAAAAGCTGATTCAGTTTCGAATCAGCTCTTTGTATTATGTTTTATTTTACTAATTCTTTATTTTTAATGAATCCTAAGCTCGCTAATAAAATCTTCGCATCAGAAGATAAGATTTCAAATGCATCCTTTTTTTCAAAAATTTTTTCTTTGCCTTTTTCGCTTAAAAATAACTTTAAGCCGCGAATATCCATTCTTTTTGCATATGTATTAATGACCGTAATTGCATTTAATTCTTTCTTAGTTAATGGCTCTTCTCCTGATTGCATTTTCTCTTTTACAAATTCCAAAATTTCTCTTGCATTGCTATTAAGCAAATGTCTATATTCATAAACAATGTCAAAATTTTCTTCAATAAATCTTCTGGCTGTAGCATATTCCAATGCATCTACAGCTCCGTTTATACTGAGAATCAATTGTCTAAACTCCATTACATAGGCCCCCCTGATGCAACTATTATATAGGTATAAATATTATAATTTCAATAAAAAATTTAAGATAATCGTCATAAAATTTCATTAACTAATTATAGTCATTTGGTTATGTTTTTTAAAGTAAAAAGTACTATCAAAACCAAATAAAAATAAGCAAACCGAAAACACAAGGTTTCCCAGATTTGCTTATTTGAGCCTAGCCATCGACAGGCCAACTTATGATAATAACGTCAACAAAAGATATTTTTAGGATAACCATTTCGGCGGGGTATTTTTCGAATAGTAGATATCGCCGATTGTATGATGTGTTACAAAATCATCTTCATAGGTATGATAATGGAAGTTATAATAATACCCCTCAAGCGGGCGTTTTTCTGTACGTACATGGAAGCGGAGCAGCTCTTGGCCAGTTCTGCCATTTGCTATATGAAAAATCTTCTCGGAATAATTCCCTCCAGGTTGTTCGCTAATCGTTAAGTAATTTTTCGATTCATCGTCAAGGCTTCCTAAAGTAGAGGCAATTACTTTTTCGATATGTGGGAAAATCTTTTGTTCAAATTCATCTTCAATCACCGGAGCGATTTTTGATCCGAATTTTATGTATGACTGTTCTTTAGCCATTTGAATAATAGTATCGATAGGATCCGGAGACTCTTCCGATTCGTCAGAGAGAACTTTCTCTACAGAATCATTTGAGGCCTCTACATTTTTATAGTCAGCGCTGGGAGTTCGATTGGATTGTTGACCGTTTTCCAGTGAATCCCAAATTGAATGGTTGGGCGTGATGATCCCTAATGTTAAAAAAGCGACTAAAAATACGAGCGTTTTTTGCAACCACTTTTTCAATTGTTTCACCCACTTTGGTACAATTCTATTAACTACTTACGATTTTTATTGAAAAAGGTTTCCTATTTTATTTTTTCATAGTAAAATATGTTAGGAATTAACCATGTTTTCTAACTTTAAGGAGGGATTAATGTGGCCTCAGTTTCAATCGCCATTGGATTTGTTTTATATTTAGCTTATTTAATTTCATTCTGTTTTGCTGAATAAAAAGCTGCGTTCAGTGGCTTTTTATTTTTTTTTGGAGAAGGCGCTGTCCATAAACTTTCTGGACAGTCACTTCTAACAAGATTCCACTATTATAGGAACAAAGGGGCCGCCTCCATATAAATTTCAGCCGGCCCCTTTTCTACATCGATACTTTTATTAGCTCCGCCATATTTTCAGCTAATTCTTCCACAAATCCTCTAGCCTCTTTCATTGATTCTTCCAATGAAATTGGTCCTTTGCAGATGGAAAAGGCTGCAGTAAGCCCCAATTCTTTTAATTCTTTTCTAGATAATTCAATTTTACCACAGATTGCAACAACAGGAATAGAGGATGGTTTAACGAAATCGCTAATACCTTTAATGACTTTTCCATTATAGGTTTGTTGATCTAGCTTTCCTTCCCCAGTAATGACTAAATTAATCGATGGTAATATCTCTTTTAATTTGGAAGTTTCTATTAATATTTCAATACCACGACAAATTTTTGTCTGAAATAAAGCTAAAAAGGAAGCAGGCATGCCACCCGCAGCTCCAGCTCCTTCTTGAGTGAGCAGCTCCTTTTGAAACTGTCTTTCCAGCACAGTACCATAATGAAAAATGATGCGGTCTATATTGTACAAGTCATTCTTTTTTATTCCTTTTTGAGGTCCAAAAATATAAGTGGCACCATTTTCGCCGCATAATGGGTTAATGACATCCGTTGCTAAAAGAAACTCTGCTTCAAAGAGTCGCGTATCCACCTGTTTTAAATCAAGTCTTGCAATTTTTCTTATATCTTCTAATAATTCGATTGTCATCGGCTTTCCACTTTCATCCCGAAAAACCACCCCAAGCTCTGAAAGCATTCCTACTCCTGCATCATTGGTTGCACTGCCGCCAAGTCCAATCACAAAAGTACGGCATCCTTTGTCCAAACCATGTAAAATTAAATTTCCTACGCCATAGCTAAAAGACTGATATGGATTTCTTTCCTTTTCGTTGACAAGGGTTAATCCCGTACTTTTTGCCATTTCGATGTAAGCCGTTTTCTTTTCATAATCAATCGCCATTTCTGCTTGAATCCATCTTCCTAAAGGGTCTTTGGCGTTCACGAATTCCAATTGATATGGATGAATGGAACAAATGCTTTCTAAAAATCCTTCCCCTCCATCGGAAATCGGCATCTCTATCACTTCAGCCTCCAGCACTTTTTCCATTCCATTTCGAATTATTCGGCACAGTTCTGCCGAGGTGAGCGACCCTTTAAAGGAATCCGGCGCCACTAAAATTCTCATTTTCTCCAACCTTTCGTCACAGGAGTTAACGGCTCTTTTCCTGAAAGCACATTGGCGATATTTTTAGCCGCTAGTTCCGCCATGTTTGTCCGCGTCTCATAAGTGGCGCTTCCAATATGAGGAAGCAACATCACATTATCCAATCCCAAGAGACCCTCTACAATTTCAGGCTCATGTTCGTATACATCTAAAGCCGCTCCCGCAATTTTTCCATCTTTTAAATGTTCATACAATGCTTGTTCATCAATTAATGGACCTCGGGATGTATTGATTAAATAGGCATCTTTTTTCATCAAGTTTAATTCATCTCGCCCTATTAAATGGTGAGAGTCTTCATTCAAAGGAGCATGAATGGTGATGTAATCGCATTCCCTTAGCAAATCTTCTAAATTTTTATAGGTTGCGTTCAATGCTTCTTCTTGCGCTTTCGGTAACGGATTTCGATTATAATAGTACACTTCCATTTTGAATCCTTTGGCTCTTTTGCACACAGCTCTTCCAATTCTTCCAAGTCCAATAATTCCTAATTTTTTGCCATAAACCATATTGCCGATAAATAAATGAGGAAGCCATCCGGTAAATTTCCCTTCCCGAACAAACTTATCCGCTTCAACGATTCTTCTTGCAATGCCAAGAATCATCGCCCAAGTTAAATCAGCTGTCGCATCATTTAACACATCAGGCGTGTTTGTAACAATCACTCCATGCTTTTCTGCAGAAGCGATATCAATATTGTTGTACCCGACACCGCAATTTCCAATGACTTTTAATTTCGGTGCTTGCTGGATGATGTCATCAGTCACAAAATTATTCACCATCGTAAGAACCGCATCTTTTTCTTTGATTTTCTCCAGTAGAGTTTTTCCATTCAAAGTTTCTTCCTTTTCCCAAACTTCTACTTCTCCAACAGATTTCAGTATATTTAAGGCAGAATCACTAACTTTGCTTGTAACAAAAATCTTATACATTTCTATCACTCCCCTCCTTTAATATTCTTTATAGCTGGAAATAATCCTTTAAAGAGAGATGAAACTTTTTAACACAGACTTCGTATATAGAAAAAACGTCTACAAAGGAGAGACAAATTTGGAAACGAAAGAACAATTGCTTGCGTATTTAAAAGAAATTGAAACTTGGGAAAAGAAACAAAAAGATCTTTTTTTCTGGGAAAAACTCGGAAGAATTCCTTTTAAATTGTTAGACCGAATCACCCCAAAGTGGATTCAAAAGAAGATTGGAGAATTAGTGGATGAGTTGGGAAGCTACATTCAAACCGGCGGGAAATACTTAGTGAGTGAAGAAGCGATGTTAAAATGGATCAATCAGCTTTCTTCATATAAAAAGATTCAGTCTTTGGGAGACATCAAGAATTTACCTCTAGAAGATATGATCAAAATTTCAGAGGGGCTTGCCAAAAACCGTGCCGCATTTGCAAGTATACAAGGAGCCACTACTGGCGTCGGTGGACTGTTTTCCCTTGTTGTTGACATTCCTATGATTTTAGGAATTTCTCTTAAAACGTTGCAAGAGATTGCCATGATTTATGGGTATGACCCAAAAGATAAAAAAGAGCGCATTTTCATTGTAAAATGTTTACAATTTGCAAACGCGGACATCGTTGGAAAAGAAGCGATTTTAAAAGACTTATCAATGATAGATGAGAAATCATCCGCCGATGTCATTCAGCAGCTAAAGGGGTGGCAAGAAGTGTTTTATACGTTTCGGGATCAATTCGGCTGGAAAAAATTTTTTCAAGCGATTCCCATTGCAGGCATCCTTTTTGGCTCCATCGCGAATAAAAACATGATTGAAACCATTGCCGAAACGGGAGATATGCTTTATCGAAAAAGAAGAGTAAAAGAGCGGCTGAAAGAAATGCCTTCGCTATGAGCCCTTCGTAGCGAAGGTATTTTTTTATGTTATTTAAAAAGGCCTTGTATATTCCCTCGATTATCCATTTTCCTGCATTTATTGCAAAAATTTTTGAGACGGCCCCAATACACATTGACACGCTTTTTTTACTCCTTTATAATTTAAGGAAACTTATTGTTTAACAATTTTGATTTCAATTTTGTTTTTCTATCAAAAATAATAAAGGAGTGGTCATAATTATGGTTAAACAATAGTGATTACAATTTATTGAAACATGTATGTTAGATTTAAAGGAGGAGATGATTGATATACGTATATTTTATTAAAATCATTTAGATTTATTAAAGGGGTTAATTTTATATAGGGGGTTAATTGGGATGAAGAGAAAAACATTATTTTACGTTCTCACATTGGTAATTGCCATGATTCTATTAGCGGCCTGTGGTTCTAGTTCAGATGATTCAAGCAGCGGTTCAGATTCAAACAATGCCGGATCGGAAGAAAAAACTTATACATTTAAACTCGGCCATGAAGCAAAAGAAGGCCACGTAAAATATGCAACTGCTGAAAAATTTAAAGAGGAATTAGAAGCTCGTTCCAATTTATTGAACGATATACAGTACAATTACGGTTACCCTTTGTCAATGTCGTCGGCTTTTATTCATTGAATTTTGAAAAAATACTCATTGCTAGATATACCACATCTTTCGTGATATGATGTATAATAATATTGTTCAACAAAAAATATCAAAGGATGTTTTAGTCATGAAGAGACCTATGGATTTAGCTTATGAGTATATTAAAGAAAGGATATTAAATGGGATTTTCCTTCCTTCCCAAAAATTAAACGAAAGTGACCTAGCAAAAGAAATAGGTGTCAGTCGAAATACAATTAAAAAAGCATTATTGAAGCTTGAACAAGAACATCTTGTTCAAACCGAAGAAAACAAGGGAGCAACCGTTAAAGCATACACTTTGGAGGAAGTGTTGAATTACTTTGAAATCAGGGAAGCATTGGAAGAACTGATCATCAACAGTTCAACCCTTCGTTTAAGCGATGAAGCTATTCAAAAATTAGAAACCATACATGAACAAATGGGAATTTATTTAAATGAAGGAAAGTTTGATGATTACTCCTCCCTAAATAAAGAGTTTCATAAAATTATTTATGAAGCTTGCTCCAATCAACAAGCCGTTGAATTGGTCAATATGATCATAGCGCAATTAATGAAATACCATCTCCGCACTATTCTTGTTCCAGGACGAAATGTTGATTCTTACAATGAACATAAAGCAATTCTTGAAGCGCTTAAAAATCGAGATCCAGAAGCAGCGAAAAAAGCGATGCGTACACATATTGCCAATATTCGAAAAGTCATTGAAGAAAACCATAATTTCTTAATGTAGCATAAACTGTCCATATTTTTCTGGACAGTATTTCTCGTTATCACTATTGACAGAAAATTCAACAGAGATTATAACTCTTTCAACAAGATTATTTAACAATAATGTACATAATAAGGGAAGTAGAAAATGAAAAACAAAAATTTATTAGTTGTTAGTGCACATGCAGGAGATTTCATTTGGCGTGCGGGAGGTACAATCGCCAAATATGTAAAAGAAGGTGCAAATGTAACATTAATTATTTTAAGTTTCGGTGCCCGCGGTGAATCCAATGACCTTTGGAATATTGAAGGGCAAACTTTAGAAAATGTTAAAGCCGTTCGCAGAGCTGAAATCGAAGCAGCTGCAAAACATCTAGGCGTAACAAATTACGAAATTTGGGATTATGAAGACTACCATATGGAAATTACACCTGAACGTACATTGCAATTGCTTCAAAAAATTCGCGAAGTGCGTCCGGACATCATTCTTTCCCACGGTCCTAAAGATGCGTTCAATCCAGACCATGAAACAGTATCCAGCTTCGTCTTTGAAACATCCGTTTTAGCTACATCAAACGGGGTTCGCGATGTGGACTTGCCATGCATTAAGCAAGCAAAATTATTCGGTTTTGAACCTCATCAATCTGAAATCAGCGACTTTAAACCAGATGTAATCGTTGATATTACAGACACTTATGAACAAAAACTAGCAGCCATGAATTGCTTCAAAGCTCAAAAACACTTAATTGATTACTATGCAGCAAAAGCAGCTTTACGTGGCAACCATGCTCGCCGCTGCTCCGGAAAGAATCAATATAAATATGCGGAAGCATTCTACCGATTCTTCCCATTAGTCGGAGAGGAGCTAATTTAATGCAAAAATATGTGATAAAAGATTTTGAACGCCCTTCTAGAAAAATCATTGAAACCTTTAAAGAATTTGATGTTTCCACTGTATACGAAGCACAAGGAAAACAAGGATTATTCCATCATTCCATTAAACCTGTTCAATATGGCAAAACGATTTGCGGCCCTGCTGTTACTGTAACTTGTCCAGCAGGCGACAACTTGATGATTCATGCTGCCATTGAAGTGTGCAAACCTGGCGATATTTTAGTCGTTTCCACTATAGGCGAAAGTGTTTCTGGCATGATCGGGGAATTGATTGTACGCGCATTAATGTACCGCGGTGTACAAGGGCTTATTATTGAAGCTGGCATTCGCGATTTAAGAGCCATTCGTGAATTAGAATTCCCTGTCTGGTCAAAATCCGTTTACTCAGAAGGTACAACAAAAAATCGCGGCGGCTGGGTGAATGCACCTGCCATCTGTGGCGGAGTAGAAGTAAATCCAGGTGATATTATTTTGGCGGATGATGATGGCGTTGTCGTTGTGAAAAAAGAAGATATTGATTCCACATTAGAAGCAACGCAAAAACGAATTGAAAAAGAACAAGGTACAAAAGAAAAAATTGCTAAGGGTGAATTAAGCCTAGATTTCTATCAATTGAGAGAAGTACTTCAAAAAGAAAATGTAATATATTACGATCATATTCACGATGTCAAATAATCTTAAGTTTTATTGGAGGAAGAAAAAATGACAACACCATCCGTCGGTTTTATTGGATATGGCGAAGCTGCCTACTTGATTTCCCAAGGATTAAAACAAGAAGGAATTGAATCCATTTATGCGTTTGATGTCAATGCCAATCATCCATCTTTAGGCGCCGTCATCCAACAACGGGCTAAAGAAAATGGTGTTGAATTGGTGAATTCTTTGAAAGAGTTAATGGAAAAAAGCAATTATGTGTTTTGTGCAACTAGTGCTAAAGTGGCGCTTCCGATAGCAAAGGAAGTGGCTCCTTATTTGACAGAAAAGCATGTATATATTGACATCAATGCTTCCTCCCCTATGGTGAAGGAAGCAATTGCAGAAGTTTTAGAAAATACTGGTGCAGCCTTTGTTGATGTGGCGGTAATGGACAGCGTGCCGTTATGGAAGCACCAAGTGCCGATGTTTATCAGCGGTACAGGAGCAAAAGTTTTTGAAGAATTTGCTTCTTCGTATAATATGAAGGTTACTTTTATTAGCGAAAAAGCCGGCAGTTCATCGGCCATAAAAATGTTTAGAAGCATTTTCATGAAAGGTTTTTCCGCGCTGCTCATTGAAACGATTCAATCTAGCAGCATCTATGGAGTATCTGACATCGTGCTGGAGTCGCTTAATAATTCTGTGACAAAACGCCCTTTGGAAGAAACGGCCAATTTATTATTGAACCGTACATCCATACATGTAGAGCGCCGCGTTTCTGAAATGAGCGAAGTCATCAGTACCCTTGAAATGTTAAATGTAGATGCAACTATGTCTAAAGCAATTAAAGAAAAATTGCAGATGCTTGTGGATTTAAAAGTACGAGAAATTTTAAATAACCAAGCTCCAGAACATTATTCAACATTAATTGATATCTTGAATAATGCGACAGAAAAACATTCTTAACAGATAAATCCCCTTCTTGATATAAATAGAGAGGTATATTAAGAAAAGAATTATTTTTGATAGGCAATGCAATTCCCTATAATTATATTATTCCCTCACCACATTTTAAAAAGACTGTTAGAAAGGTGATCTTTCTAGCAGTCTTTTTCTAATGACTTGAAAAGTATTTAGGAGGAGTCGAACTAATAGAGGTCCATCTGCACCCATTGAAGAAGTATCCGAACTAAATGAGGTTCCATCCGCACTAATTGAAGGGGTATCCGAACTAATTGAGGTTCCATCCGCATCAATTGAAGGGGTATCCGAACTAATTGAGATTCCATCCACACTAATTAAAGGAGTATCCGAACTAAATGTGTGTCCATTCGCACCAATAGAAGGGGCATCCACACTAAATGAGATTCCATTCGCACCAATTAAGGAGATACCCGAACCAAACATTCTTCTATATAAACTAATTAATAGCCTATCCGCACTAAATAGTTATTCATCCCCACTCAATGTTTTATTCTTCCAAATCGAGTAGGAGGGAGCGATTAACTCCCGTCCTCTCACACCACCGTACATACGGTTCCGTATACGGCGGTTCAATTAAGATGATTGACACAAGTTTTCATAACGAGCTTCAAGACTTTTCAGCCCTTGGTTTCTCCAATAGGAGTTACCAAGGGTTCTGTGTAATAATGGACTATTTGAAATACTGTAAATTTTCACATTATTTCAGGCTGACTTTTTCAAATTATTTTGGTTCGTTTTCTGAAATAATGTGCAATTTTTTTGCGGATTATTTTAGATTTTGCGATTTTCCCCAGGTTCTTTGCACATTTTTCCGGTCGTTTTTCGATGATTTTTCCGCCCCTCTTCGAAAAAAATGGAGCCCTCCGTACAAAGAGCTCCGATCGCTTAGTAAAGATGATGTTCCTCTGCCGCCATTCGAACGATTTCTTCATCGATCTGTTCTTTTTTCATTTGGTATCCATACAAGAGGCAAGTCGTGGCTAGGATATTGATCACTCTTGGCCATCCTTGAGATTGTAAAGCGATGGCCTCTAGCGCTGCTGGAGTAAAAATCGGAATCTTCGCTCCCGCCATTTTCATTCGCTGTTCTATATATTGACCAACTTCTTCTTTCGTCAATGGCCCCATTTGATATCGCATGATGATACGTTGATTCAACGGCCGATGCTGGTTGAGCCGAAGCCGCGTTTGTAAATGCGGAAGGCCAGCTAAAATCAAGACAAATGGATTCGTCGAATCCATTTGAAAATTAAACAAAATCGCAAGATCTTGCAGAAAGGCATCTTTAGCCAGATGCATCTCATCCAAAATCAAGACAGGAGTGATTCTTCGTTCGGTGTACAATCGTTCGATTCCTTGCTGAATTTGATAAAATTTCGTGCGTTTACCTCCTCATTTCGTGCGGATACTGCTCCGTTTCGTGCGTTTACCTCCTCATTTCGTGCGGATACTGCTCCGTTTCGTGCGTTTACTCCCCCAATTAGTGCGGATACTTCCACCTTTTGTGCGTTTACTCCTCCAATTGGTGCGGATACTTCCACCTTTTGTGCGTTTACTCCCCCAATTAGTGCGGATACTTCCACCTTTTGTGCGTTTACTCCCCCATTTGGTGCGGATACTTCCACCTTTTGCGCGTTTACTTCTCCATTTAGTACAGATACTTTCAAAAATAAAAAAGGTGTCGTTTCAAAAGTACTTTTGAGACGACACCCTTCTAGTTTTATTATTCAAATATTTCCGGATAAATTGTTTTGGCCATTAATTCGGCTGCTTCTGCAATGCGTGGACCAGGTCTGTCCAAAATATTCGCATCCAGTTCATAAACGGCCCCATTTTGAATAGCCGTAACAGATTCCCAACCTTGGCGAGATTTAATTTCTACTGTTGGATCTTTGCCATAATTCACCGTTGTAATAATTGCATCTGGATTGCGGTTGATAATGTCTTCCTCAGATATTGAAAACCAACCATTTTGATCTCTATAAATATTTTCAATCCCCGCTGCTTCAATTAACTCTTGCTGGAATGTGCCTGAACCAATGGACCAAATATCCGGTGCAGGAGCGATTTCAAAATAAACTTTTTTCTTCTGCTCTATTTTATCTGTTTTTTCTTTCAGTTCAGCAAATTGACCTTTGATTTTTTCAACCAATTCTTTACCTTTGTTTTCAACGCCCATCACTTGGGCAATTTGTCCGATGTCGCCGTACACATCCTCGATGGAGCTGGCGGATTGGATGACAAACACTTTCAATCCCGCGCTTTCCAACTGCTCCACTTGTTCCTCTCCGCCCATTGTGTAGGCAAATACCACATCCGGATTCAATTCAATAACCCTTTCCAAGTTCACATTGATTGTGTCTGATACTTTTTCAATGTTTTGCACTTCTTCCGGCCATACGTCATATTCCGTAACACCAATAACTTTGTCTCCCACGCCTAATTCAAACAAAATTTCCGTATTGCTTGGCTGCAACGAAATGACGGTTTCAGGCACTTTATCAAATGTAATTTCTACCCCGCGGTCATCCACCACCGTATAGGAATCGCCGGATTTTTTGGCATCTGTTTCTTTTGGCGCCGCTTCATCATCCTTGCCGCAGCCTGCTAATGCCAAGGCAAGTATAAGTGCAAGTAAAAAATAGATTCTCTTCAGCTTCATTTCTTACCCCTCTTTATTTCTTTATTTTCCAGGAACAGATTTGCTTATAAATGGTATTTCTTCTGCCCCTTTGTTTGCATCATAAGAAAAATTATACATTACATGCCGGACATTTTCCATAGATTTCAAATTTATGAGATTCAATGGAATAACCTGGTAGCAAGGATTCCATCATTTCCAAAGGACATAACGAAACTTCTTTCACCATTCCGCATTTCATACAAATAAAATGGTGATGATGGTGATCCACTTCACAATGCATGCGGAAATTTTTTTCTCCATTCAATTCAGTTTCTTCTAAAATACCCAACTCTACAAAGGTTGCTAGATTCCGATAAATCGTATCATAGCTCATGCCAGGGTAGTCCTTTTTCAACACTTCCAATAAATCCCGGGCAGTCAAATATTTATCGGTCGCTTCAAACATCGATAAAATGAGCTCCCGTTTATCCGTTTTTTTATACCCATGGGCTTTTAATATTTCCCAAGCTTTTTCCCGATTCATTGCTGCGCCTCCTTCCGAATCGCTTTTTTGAACAAAATAACGATCATTAAAATAAGGATAGAGGTTACGACAATTGTTCCGCCTGGCGCTATATCTAAGTAGAAAGCAAAAATTAAACCTACAATAACCGCTAATTCGCCAAATATAACTGCATAGATCATCGTTCCTTTAAACCCTTTCGCCAATCGCATGGCGCTGGCAACCGGCAATGTTATCATTGAAGAAACGAGCAAAATACCGACAATTCGCATGCTGGCTGCGATAGTTAATGCAACGACCACCATAAATAAAAAATGTATTAATTTCGCCGGAAGCCCGGATGCTTTGGCATATTCTTCATCAAAGGATAAAACGAACATTTCTTTAAAAAAGAGTACCAAAAAAAATAAGACAATCAATGCAATGGCGATTATAATCCATAAATCCTGCCTTGAAACAGCAGAAACCGTGCCAAAGAGATACCCCATCACATCTGTCGTAAACCCATTGGCAAGGGAAATAAAAATGGCGCTTAACCCGATGCCGCACGACATAATAATCGGAATCGCCAATTCCTCGTAATGTTTATATAAAGCTCTTAACCTCTCGATTAGAACGGAACCAAGCACGCTGGCAACGATCCCGAAATAAATTGGATTGAAGAGACTGAAGGCCACAAACTGCTGATTTAGAAGAAGCCCCCCCGTAATCCCAGCTAAAGTAACGTGAGAGAGCGCATCAGCAATTAAAGACATTCGACGAACGACAATAAAAACACCGAGGAGCGGCGCAAAAAAACCAATGATCATTCCTGAAAGAAAGGCATTTTGTAAGAATTCATAATGTACAATTGCATCTAACATAACCGCTCTCCTTACACTGCACGTACGGAATGGCCGTACCATTCGTAAATTTGTTCTTTAGGAAGTTGATTATATTTCTCCATTTCCCCATAAAACAAAATGCGTTGATTTAAAAACGCCACATGGCTAATCTGATGGGAAGGCGTTTCAATGTCATGGGTTACTAAAATGATGGTTAAATGATGTTTCTTATTTAATTCCTCCAACATATCATAAAATGATTGAACATTCTTGATATCCACGCCTACTGTTGGTTCATCTAAAACGAGCAATTTCGGCTCTGCAATCAATGCTCGGGCGATAAACACCCGCTGCTGCTGACCGCCAGAAAGTTCACCGATATTTCGGTGAAGAAATTGTTCCATTCCCACGGCGGCTAAAGCGTCATACACCCGTTTTTTCGCATCTTTTGGCATTCGTTTAAATAAACCAACTTTTTTCGTCAGCCCGCTTTGCACCACTTCTTTTACCGTTGCGGGAAAAGCGGTGTTGAAGGCATTAGACTTTTGGGAAACATACCCAACCCATTCCCAATGTTGAAATGAAGAAATCGGCTCGTCAAAAAGCTTGATTTCTCCTTTTGCTTTAAGCAAACCTAAAATGATTTTTAATAAAGTCGATTTTCCTGAACCATTGGGTCCAATCAGAGCTAAAAAATCCCCTTCTTCTACTTTTAAAGAAACGTTATTTAAAACGAGATTCGAACCATATTTAAAAGAAATATTTTCTAACTCGACAAAAGGTTTTTTCATCTTTTCTCTTCTTTCTAATTCAAAATCATTACGATTTACATTTTGTAAGTATAAGGGATTTGCATTTCTTTGTAAAGTTTTCTTGCTTGATAAAAAGAAAGGATGACGAAATGAATCAAATTATTGAATTTTGGGAATCTTTATTATCGAAATCCGATATAGAAATTCGAAAAATGGCTAAACAATATGGGATGGATTTAACAATTGAAGAAATCCAAAAGCTTCGGTCCCTTGCCCAAAAGGCTAATATCACTTGGCTTGTAACGGGAATCCCTGAACGGGTGTTGAAGGAAGCGGAAAAAATTTTAGGTTCAAAGAAATATAAAAAATATAAAAAAATGCTCGATGAATGGAGATAATGCATGAAAAGAAGAGCGAATGGAAATTTTTCGAACCCATCGCTCTTTTTTTATGAATGGAATGATTTGCAAAAATCTATAATCCCTCTGTCCAAACGCTGGGTTAAAACTGCTCGATTATCGTTTCGACTACTTTATCTATCTCATGGATTTTATTTCTCGTCTGATTTTGAGTCATGACTGCAAAAGCGTACGTTTTCCCGCTATTTGCCTTCACATATCCGGCTAATGTATACACTCCTGTAATATGGCCAGTTTTTGCAAAAATTCGTTCTTTCAAATGGTCTTCCAAAAATCTTTCCCGGAGCGATCCGCCGATTGTGCGGTCTTTCTCTCCCCCTACAGGCAAACTTTCAAAAAAGATAGGGAAAAACGACTCGCTTCGAACCTTTACTAATAAATTCGTCAACTCATTGGCAGTTGTTCGATTTTGATGGGATATACCAGAACCGTCTTCAAACTGCCAATCTGACATATTTAAGCCAAGCTGCTCTCCATAATTTCGAATCACCTTCAACCCGCTTTCAAAATTGCCCTCTCCATATACTTTTTGTCCCATTGTTTTCACTAAAATATCCGCAATGCTGTTGTTGCTCAATTTCAAAAATGGATGGACGAGGTCTTCTAAAGGCTGGGATGGTTTGGAATAAACCAGCACTGCATTTTCGGTCACAGGTTTTCTTTCGATGGATGTGTTATAAAAAACAAAACCTTCTTCCTCCAATGTTTTCTTGAAGGCTATAAGGGTATTCACCGTTGGATTATACAACGTCACCCAATCTTTATAAGGTTCTCCCATCGGAATATTTCCAGAAATGACAATCTTGTTAGAACGATATTTCCGGATGATTTCGATTGTGTTTCGTTCGTTTGAAGATACGGTCTTTGCTTCATTCACAAAAATCATGCCGCTATCATTTGGTTCAAATTCAATCGTTGGTTTTTCACCTATTGTTGTCGGTTTGACATGAACAATAATTGTCCCGGCATCGTAATCGTCATCCGGCGACATGGTGAGGGCGCTGATTCTTGCAGCATAATAATAGCTCTCATCCTCTTTTGCAATGCCTGGAGAGAGTTGCTCACCATCAAAATAAAAATCATCGCCATATAAATTGCCACGAATGGAATGGATGCCCAACAATCTAAAAAAATCCGCAATTTGCAAGAAATGCTTCTTTTGAAACGTCGGGTCACCTTGCCCTTTCAAATAAAGATTCCCAATTAATTCTCCGTTTTCGATTTGGCCATCAAGGTACACATCTGTCTGGAAACGGAAATCTTCCCCTAATGTATGTAATGCACTAGATGCGGTCAGCAATTTCAATGTAGATGCTGGCTTCATTCCCACATCTCCATTTTTTTCATATACTATTTTTCCGCTTTCCATATCCCGAATCGAAACGCTTATATTCGAAGTCCCTAAATTTGTTTTCACTGTTTCATCCAACGATTTTCCTTGTACTGGATGAATATAGAAAAAAATGAATAATGCTAAAAACGCCAAAATATATCTTTTCTTCATGCCAGCCACCTTCATTCAATTTCCTTACCCTTCTAGTTTGGCCAACATTTCCTTTTTTTATATGGTAATGAACTAGTTCGTCTATAAAATAAAACGAAAAAAAAGAGCGAGAATTTTTCCCGCTCTTACTTTCTCAAAGCATCAATCCATTCCGGATGAAACTCTCCTGTTTTCAACATTTCAATTTCCTCTTTATATGGAGCCTTTTTATTTTTAGAATCTGAACCAACCCAAGGCGTTTCAAGAATTTTTGGGATATCTTTAAATACCTCATGATGAACGATGTAGTTTAGCGCGTCAAATCCAATATGGCCGAAACCTAGATTCTCATGGCGGTCTTTTCTTGCGCCGCGTTCGTTTTTGCTGTCGTTGATATGAACCACTTTAATGCGGTCAAGACCGATGATCTTATCGAACTCTTCCAACACGCCATCGAAATCTTCAACGATGTTATAGCCCGCATCATGGGTATGGCATGTATCAAAGCAAACGGAAAGGCGCTCATTGTTCGTTACGCCCTCGATGATTTGCGCAATTTCTTCAAAGGTTTTTCCGCATTCCGAACCTTTTCCAGCCATCGTTTCAAGGGCAATTTGCACTTCGGAATCCACCGAAAGCACTTCATTCAACCCTTCAATAATTTTTTTAATGCCTTTTTCTTCTCCTTCGCCCACATGGGAACCGGGATGGAGAACGATTTGTGTGGCGCCGATTGCTTCTGTGCGCTCCATTTCCTTTTGCAAAAATTCTACACCTAAAGCAAAGACTTCCGGTTTTACCGTATTGGCGATGTTGATGATATATGGGGCATGTACAACAATATTGGAGATGCCGTTTTCCTTCATATGATTTAGCCCCGCTTCAATATTCAATTCTTCAATGGCTTTTCGTCTAGTATTTTGGGGAGCACCTGTATAAATCATAAAGGTTGTTGCTCCGTAAGATGCGGCTTCTTCACTGGCAGCAAGGAGCATTTTCTTGCCGCTCATGGATACGTGTGAACCAATTAACATTCCCAATTTCCCTTTCTATCGATGACTCTTTTTCAACTTTTTCTTAATTTTTTGCATTTCCATGCGCATTTGTTTCTTATATCCAGGTTTTACTTTTTTCGGTTTTCGGACAATCGCTTTGGCAATTTTATCTAATTCATTTTCTTGTTTAATACGTTTCTTGCGTGCTTGGCGGTCTTTTAATTCGACCCATTCTCCATCCTTAATATCCCGATGTTTGAATGGAATGCCCAGCTTTTCATCAATGCGGTCCAAATCGTCCTCATCATCCGGACCATATAAAGTGATCGCTGTTCCTTCCAAACCTGCACGCGCCGTTCTTCCAACGCGGTGTACAAAAAACTCCAAATCTTCCGGAAGCTCATAATTGATTACATGGGAAACGCCTTCAATATCAATGCCCCTTGCTGCCAAATCAGTGGCAACAATATATGGGAATTCCAAATCGCGAATCTGCTTCATCATTTTTTTGCGTTCTCTTGGCGTTAAATCCCCATGAATTTCTCCGGTGCGGATTCCATTTTCGGATAAGAAGCTTGCCACTTCATCCGCTGTTTTTCTCGTATTGCAGAAAATGAGGCACAAAAATGGATTGATGGTGTTGCATACTTCCAACAATTTGTCCTTCCGGTTTTTTGAGCGAATTGGCACAAGGAAAAATTCGATGCCTTCTGCGACCGGTCTCCGATCATTTATTTTAATGTGGACAGGAGATTCCATATATTTTTTCAGAAATGGCTGCAATTTTACAGGAATGGTCGCTGAAAACACATACATTTCTAATTTCTCAGGCATTCTGGCAGCGAACCCGTCAATTTCTTCAATAAATCCCATGTCGAAAGCTAGGTCTGCTTCATCCACGACTAAAATCGGCGCTTTATGGACTAAGAGCGCATTTTCCTTCACTAAATCATGAATACGCCCAGGTGTCCCCACCACGATATGAGGCTGAGTTTTCAGTTTTTCCATCAATCTCTGCTTATCCGTACCGCCGATCAATAATTTCGACGTAATTTCTGTGCCTTCAATGATTTCTTTTAAACGTTCGTAAATTTGTGTCGCCAATTCTCTTGTTGGAGAAGTAATGACAGCTTGTACTTCCTGTTTATTTACATCAATCCGTTGAACGATCGGCAATAAAAAGGCGTGGGTTTTCCCAGTTCCGGTATGGGCTTGTCCAATGGCGCTTTTCCCTTCCAGAATCAACGGAATCATTTCTTTTTGAATCGGAGTTGGTTCTTTAAAGCCGAGTTTTTGAATGGCGTCCATAATAAAAGGTTTCAATTGAAATTCTGTAAAGTTCGACATCCTTCGTCCCTCCTAACATAAGTTATATTGTAACATCACCCTATGTCATAGAACAATGATTACAGCTTTTGCGTGCGAATTTTATCAATTGCCGCCTTTCTGAACTGGAATATAAAAAGACGACTCATAATATAATGTCTAGTACTAAACATTTCTGGAATGCGGGATAACAAGAGAAAGATCAGTATTGGAAAGGAGGAAGGAACATATTCCAAAGTCTGCAAAAAGAGATTATCGTCATTGAAATATCTGGCGGAAAACGCTTAAACGGCTCCGTTGTCGATTCCAGTGATGAACTCATCGTGCTATATGATGGGAATAAATTTGTCTATATACCATTTGAACATATCCAATCATTCTATAAAGATTTCGAAAACGAAAATAATATTCAAACTCCATCAGAAATCCCGGCATTTATTTCGCGGGTCAACCAAAATTTGACGCTTAAAAATATTCTCACATTGGCGAAGGGCATCCACGTGGAAATCATGGTCGCCAAAAACGAACCCCTGCATGGTGTGATCACAACCATCAAAGACGACTATTTTGTATTCGAGTCGCCTGTTTACAAAAGGATGTTCATTGCCCAGTACCATTTGAAATGGCTGATACCACATTTGAACCAATTACCTTATGGCCTTAGCGAGAAAGAATTTCAGCATTTCGCATCGGCAAACGATGAAACCTTTCAAAGCACTTTCGTTTCCCAGCTGGCTGAATTGAAAAATCAAATGGCTATATTGAATTTGGGGAAAGATTTTTCCCACATCGGGAAAGTCATCAATGTAAACAATCAGTTGATCAGTATAGAAAACGGAAAATCGAAACTCACTTATTTTAATCTCTCCCACATTCAAACCCTTCAACTAGTTTAATGGAAAAAAGGCTTTCAAGAAAGTTCTTTACCTTCTTAAAAGCCTTTTTCTTATTAGTGGGCTTCCAATTTGTGCTGTTTCAATTCTTCGTATTTCGCCACATCAAATTCTTTTTCCGATTTTGAAATCACGACCGCTGATAACGCATTCCCTATCAAATTCGTCACGGAACGGGCTTCTGACATAAAGCGGTCCACACCGATCAACAGGGCGATCCCTTCAATCGGAATCATCGGGAATGCCGAGAGTGTCGCCGCAAGTGTGATAAATCCGGAGCCCGTCACCCCGGCAGCCCCTTTGGACGTAATCATCAACACGGCCAGGATGGTAACAATTTGAACCCATGTTAAATGAATGCCATAGGCTTGCGCTATAAATAAAGTTGCCATCGACAAATAGATCGCTGTTCCATCCAAGTTGAAGGAGTAGCCGGTTGGAACGACCAATCCGACTGTTTGTTTGGAACAACCAAACTGTTCCAACTTTCTGATCAAAGAAGGCAATGCCGATTCAGATGAAGATGTCCCGATGACGATGAAAATTTCTTCTTTGATATAGGCAATAAATTTTAAGATATTGATGCCATAAAATCTGGCGATGGAACCTAAAATGAACACGATAAATATAAACATGGTCGTATAAACGGAAACCATTAAAAGCCCCAAGTTTGCCAAAGACTTGATTCCGAAGTTGCCGATCGTATAGGCCATTGCACCAAATGCCCCAATCGGTGAAAAGATCATCACCATGCCGACCATTTTGAAAAAGATTTCTGAAACGTTTTCAAAAAAGGTAATCACAGGTTTCGCCCGCTCTCCGACAGCCGCCGCCGCAAGTCCAAACAACACCGCCGCAAACAACGTCGGTAATAATTCGCCATTGGCCAATGCCCCTACAAAGTTGTCAGGTATAATACTGGAAATAAAATGTGCAAGCCCATGCTCCGATTCGGAAGCCGCCGAAGTGTATTTTGAAATGTCGACATTTCCTGCAGCAGAGGTATCCAATCCTTTACCTGGTTGAATGACTAGTGCAACGATGATTCCCATGGCAAGGGCAATAGTGGAAACGATTTCAAAATAGATCAGCGCTTTGCCGCCGATTTTTCCGACCTTCTTTACATCCCCCATGCTGCCGATTCCAACGACCACCGTCAAAAAGATGATTGGGGCAATCAACATCTTGATCAATTTAATAAATAAATCCGCAAGTATCTTCAACTTTGCCCCAAATTCAGGCCAAACCGCCCCTACAATAATCCCCAAGATGATTGCTATAATCACTTGAACTGTAAGATTTTTCAATATTTTCATATCATCATCCCCGTCAAAAATTGATTTGTTGTTATGCTTGAATCTATAATAATAAAAATTATTTGAAAATTAGTTTTTCGTTTATAAAGGTTATTTCGTTTGTTTTGTTCATTATCCGGAAGAATCCTTAAAAACCCTGATGTTTCAAGGGTTTTCGTGTTATATGACTGATCTTTAAAGTAATTCTTTTGTTATATAACAAAAATAAAAAAGGTCCCCTTTTTCAAGGAAACCTTCATTTTGTTCATTTTGTTCAATTTCAAAAATCTTCCACTTTATCGATATCTTGCAGAAGCAGATTGAAATATGTGCCATTCACCTTTTGATTAAAGTATTCGTAAAGGGGGCTGACAGATTGCATCCATTGCTTTTTATTTTGTTCATTCAATTGGATTATTTCCACATTCGGTTCTTTATAAAGCTTCTCCAAAAATTCCCCGTTGATCCGTTCAGCCAACTCAAATTGCCATTCTTGCATTTCTTCCAATGATTCGATGATGATTTGTTGATCCTCTTCCGTTAAACTATTCCAAAAATTTTCATTCATCATCACCGCATAGGCCATGATGCAATGATTGGAAAGGGTGATGTGATTTTCCATTGTATAAAATTTTTTCGAATAAATATTCGAAATCGTGTTTTCCTGGGCATCAATCAACTGGTTTTGAATTTCATAATAGACATCATCAAAATTTAAAGGGATCGGCTCCCCATTTAGCTTGCGATATTGTTCTTTAATGATATCGCTGCCCATCGTCCGGATCTGTTTCCCTTTGAAATCTTCCGCACGGATAATCGGTTGGTTGGAAGAGATTTGCTTGAATCCGTTGCTCCAAAAAGTGAGCCCTTTGATATGAAGCTTTGACAATTCTTCCAACAGCTTGCCGCTCAACTCCCCGGTCAAAACGGCCTTCAACTGTTCGTTGGTTTCGATGACAAAGGGCAAATCCAGCACCTGCCAACTTGGCAAACGTTCGGTCATTTTGGAAGTGGTCGGGGCGATCATTTGCACTTCATTATCCAACAAGGCTTCCAATTCATCATAATCGCTGTACAACATGCCGTCAGGATACACTTTCACCATGATCCGACCCCCGCTTTTTTCTTCCACCAGTTCCGCAAATTTTTTGGCCGCCATCCCTTTTGGCGTATTTTCCGCCACAACATGGCTGAAATTGATGATGATTTGATCATCCAATCCCACTTGTTCATCATCATAGGCTATTTTTTCTTTTGAAAATGCCCCTTGCTGATATGCGATCAATCCTATGACAAGCAGAATCGTCAAAACTGCACTACCCAAAAAATATTTCATACGTTTCACCATAGCCACTGTAATATAATATGATTATAGCCATTATGGCAAAAATGCATTCGGAGGGCAATGAATTGAAAAGAAGAAAATTATCAATGAATTCGAAAATCATGTTCCTCACCTTTTTCATTATTGCCTTCTCCTTTTTTATTGCGGGCAGTTTTGTCCTTGGTAGTATGATAAAGGAAAGGGAAAAAGAAATTGGGCAAAGGGCCATGCTCGTTGCACGAACGGTGGCCAATCTGCCCGAATTGAAAACCTCTCTCCAAAACGAAAACTTCGGTGAGGCGTCAAAGAAAATCAATCAAATCGTTGACGAAATCCGCACCATTAACCGCGCAGAGTATATTGTTGTGATGGATATGAACCGGATCAAATATTCCCATCCGTCCAAAAATCAAATCGGACAAATAAGCAAGTCCACCGATATCAATGCAGCCTTTGCGGAACATTATTATCTTTCAAAGGCAAAAGGTGAAAAAGGAATCATGTTGCGGGCATTTGTTCCAATCATGGATGAAAATAAACAAATTGGCGTAACAGTGGTCGGTTACTCGCTGCCCACTTTCTCAGACTTTTTTTCTGAGTATTCAAATGAGATTTTAATCACTTTTGCCCTGTCAATGTTGTTTAGCGCATTTGGAGCGAAAGCCCTTGGCATGCATATCAAAAAACAAATTTTTGGACTTGAACCCCATGAAATTGCAAAACTCTATGTAGAGCGGACGGAAACCTTCAATTCCATGCATGACGGAATCATTGCCATCGACCAGGATTTGAAAATCACCATTTTTAATCAAAAGGCTTGCGAAATCTTGGGCGTGGATCTGGAACCTTCCCAATGCATCGGAAAAAGGATCGAAGACGTGATTCCTGACACAAGGCTGCCGGAAATTGTGTACTCCAAAAAACCGGTGTATGACCAGGAAATTTTTGTGAACAACCACAGCATTTTAAGCAACCGCATCCCCATTTCCGTAGATGGGCAAGTGGTGGGAGCCGTGGCGGTATTCAAAGACTTGACGGCCTTCAAAAAAATGGCGGAAGAATTGACGGGCGTCAAAGCTTATGTACAAGCATTGCGTGTCCAAACCCATGAATACAAAAACAAACTCCATACCATTGCGGGGCTGTTGCATTTAGGACGGACAAAACAAGCGCTCGAATACTTATCCCAAGTATCGAGCCAACATGATAATGTCACAAAATTTCTGAATGAAAGGATTTATAATGAGAATATCTCCGGCCTATTGTTAGGCAAAATCATCCGTGGACAGGAATTGGGGATTAAGGTTACCATCGATAAAGAAAGCCATTTTACCAGATTTCCTGAAAAGCTGGATTATCATGATTTTGTGGTATTATTGGGCAATTTGATTGAAAACGCCTTTGATGCGTTGATCATGGCCAATAAAGACGAAAAAGAAATCCACATTTCAATCGATGACCGGGATGAAGTCCTCGCGATCGAAGTGAGTGACAACGGCATCGGCATGACGGAAGAAGTGAAGTCGCAAATTTTTGAAAGAGGTTTTTCTACAAAAGAAAAAGAAAATCGTGGAATCGGGTTGTACCTGGTGAAAGAAATTGTGAAAAAAGGAAATGGTGTCATCGAAGTGTACAGCGAACCTGACAAAGGAACCACATTCTTGATAACATTCAATTTTTAGGAGGATTTCATGGCAATTAAAGTGTTATTGATCGAAGACGATCCAATGGTTAGGGAAGTCAATCGGCAATTTATTGAAAAAGTGGAAGACTTTGAAGTCATTGCCATGTGCAAAAATGGCGTCGAAGGTTTTCAAAAAATCCTGGAATGTAAACCGGATTTGGTATTCATGGATATATTCATGCCCGAACAGGACGGACTCTCCACTTTAAGAAAAATCCGGTCGGAATATTTGCCTGTGGATTGCATTGCCGTCACAGCGGCGAATGATTTGCAAACCATTCAGCAAATTTTGCACTTGGGCGTGTACGACTATATTATGAAACCCTTCACCTTCGAACGGATGCAGCAAACGTTGTTGAATTATAAAAAGTTTAAACATGTCAGCGCCGAAACACGGATTTTGAATCAGGAAGAGTTGGACAACCTTATTCATCCCCATGGGAACATGGAAAATCGGGAAACAAAGAGCGGCCATTTGCCCGAGGAACTTCCGAAGGGGTTCAACCGTTCAACGCTCAATAAAGTCCTCCACTATCTGAAAGAAGCAGAAAATGGGGCCTCCGCCGATGATGTGGCGGCAGCCATCGGGGTGGCAAGAGTCACGGCAAGACGGTATCTGGATTTTTTGGAAAAGCAAAATATGGTGAGTGTCGATGTGCATTATGGCGGCATCGGAAGACCCATCAACCAATACTTTATTCAGAAGGGAAATTAAGCACAAAAAAAAGGCTGGGACAAAAGATAAAAAACACCATTTTCTCACTTGAGAAAATGGTGTTTTTTTGATAATTGAAGAAAATTGATTTCCGTTCCGGGGACGCTTTCCGCTGGCCCGGCTAGACTCTCCTCTGAGTTATCCCTTCGCTCCTCGTGGTCTTGAGAGGGCTCGTCGCAGGAAAGCTTTGAATTTACTTCCTTAAACTTGCTCCGCTTTGCGACTAAGCGTGCGCGACAGAAACTCGCCCCGTCACTCCTATCAATTTTCTACGATATCAATTTTTACAAAAAATTCTTTTTGCAGCTCGTTCATTTTATTAGTTATGTCCCAGCCTCTTTTATATTTTCTCCCATTATTCTTCGGGCAGAATTTTCTTCACCGGTTTCGGTTCTTTGATTTTCGGAAGGATTTTATCAAGAGTAACTGTGCGTTTAATTTCATGGGTCGATGGGTCATTTTTGTCGAACTTCTCCAAAAATGCAATGACTTCCTTGACAATCGGCGTTGGTGTGGAAGCTCCTGCCGTCACCGCCACCTTCTCCGTATCCATTAACCATTCGATTTTCAATTCGGATAGATCGGCGATTCGGTATGCGGGTGTTCCCGCAATTTCTTCCGACACTTGTTTTAACCGGTTAGTATTGTTGGAGCGAGGATCGCCTACAACAATGAGCAAATCTGCATCTTTTGCCTGATTCGCAACTGCTTCCTGGCGCACTTGTGTAGCCATGCAAATTTCTTTATGGACTTCGATAGTTGGATATTTTTCTTTAATATAGTCCATTAAATGTTTAACATCCCATTGGCTCATCGTTGTTTGATTAGTCACGAGCAATTTTTCATTTTGCAAATTCAATTTGTCAATATCTTCTTTCTTCTCCACTATATGCACGTGTTCTGGCGCAACTCCAATTGCCCCTTCAGGCTCCGGATGATTCTTTTTGCCGATATATATAATATCATAACCTTGGCTCGATTTTTCCCGAATTAAATCATGGGTTACAGTCACGTCCGGGCAAGTTGCATCTATCGCAACAAGACCTTTTCGTTTCGCAATTTCACGTACTTCCGGGGAAACCCCATGAGCCGTGAAGATGACGGTCCCTTTATCCACTTTCTCGATGATTTCTTTTCGATTTTCACCGTCAAGGGTAATAATTCCTTCCTTTTCAAAAGCATCTACAACGTGTTTATTATGAACAATCATTCCTAATATATAAATTGGTCTTGGTAATGTTTTATCCAATGAAGCATTTCTTGCGATAACCATTGCATCCACTACGCCATAGCAATAGCCTCGAGGATTTATTTTGATGACTTCCATCATGTCAACTCCTTCTGTTGGTACATAGTATTATTATACCGGAGCTGACCTATGATTACAAAGCATCTATTCTAGATTATCGTAAGGAGGTTGATAGATTTTTGGCATGGATGGCTTGCTTTCATTAGATGTTCTGGATGGTTTTCTTTTTTCTTCATTCAATGGGCTGCCTGGCGAGGGGATTCCTTGAAATCCTTTATATAATTTCCACAATGCAGGCAAATTCCGAAGCATCGGTGCAGCCTGTTGGATATATGGCTGGAAGCTTTGGGCTGTCGCTAAAAATCGATTGGCTGTTTCCAAAATGGAATCGATTTTGGCTGTTCCTTTTGGCGCTTGGAAACCTGGTGGCATTGGTGGCGGGTATGGTCCTGGTCTAAAACCGTATTGTGGAGGTCTTGGTGCGAAATAATTCGGTCTTCCCGGCGGCATCTGGTAAGGATAATGAGGTGGTCGCATGGAAATCTCCTTTCTTGACATAAGCCTTCTATTAGCTATCATATGCAAACTGTGAATGAATGGTACAGCACCATACGTTCCCATCTGCCATATTTGGACGGCTTTTCGTTGACAGGGATTTCGTAGTGTTATAGCTTTCCTGCGACGAGCCCTCTCAAGACCACGAGGAGCGAAGGGATAACTCAGAGGAGAGTCTAGCCGGGCCAGCGGAAAGTAAACCCGAATTCAAACGACGCATTTCAACCAATCGCACCTCCCTGTAAGATAGAGTTATCGATTACAGAGGAGGTGTTTTTGTTTGGCAATTGAAAATAACCAAAAACAATGGGGATAAATGGAAAAAAGGAGAATTTGAGTTGGCTCAAATTCTCCTTTTTCCTATCTAGAAGCTAGTTTTGTCCCAGCCTCTTTTTCTATCCTATAAAATAGTCGTATGTATTTTTTGCAAGTAACGCAACTGTAACAACGATAAATAAAACTCGTACATAACCAGAACCTCGTTTGATTGCAAAACTTGAACCAATAATAGCACCGATAATTTGACCAAACCCCATAATAATCCCATAACTATAATTGATTTGATCTAGAAAAATGAACATGATCAAAGCACCGATATTGCTTGCGAAATTTAAAAATTTTGCATTTCCAGCCGCTTTTAAAAAATCAAAACCAATTAATAAAAAGGCAAAAATTAAAAAGGAACCGGTCCCAGGGCCAAGGAATCCATCATAAAATCCGATAGCAAAAACTAACAAGAAGAAACCAATATACTTTTTTGTAGATAACTTCTGATAAGTTGAGATACTGCCCCAATCTTTTTTGAAAATAGTATAGATAGCGACAGCAGCTAACATGACTAGCATTAATGGTTTTAAAATATTAGGATCCATTAAGTGAACGGTCCATGCACCAATCATTGCTGCTATAAAGACAAAAGGAAAAAGGTGTTTTACTGTATGTAAATCCATCTTTCCAGATCGATAAAAAGAGATTGTGCTCGTAAGGGAACCGAGAGTTCCTGCCAATTTATTTGTGGCGACCGCTGCTGATGGACTTAAGCCAGTAAACATTAAAGCAGGTAATGAAATCAGTCCACCGCCCCCAACTACCGAATCGATGAAGGCCGCTAAAAAACCAAAAAGAAATAATGTAATAATTAATGATAATTCCATATCTAACATGAATATTCAGCAACCTTCCTATACAATTGTTAACGACTATACCAATATAACATATAAAAATAATCACTAGCGTCGCATTAAAATAATTTAACACCTTTAAATAAACCGAATTTTCTGAAATATAATCTAAATACAAAAAAATCCTTTATAATGGTTGGGTGGTAGTAAACCATCCAAATCCAATACAAAGGACAAAAGCATGGATAAGTTTACACGAAAAACATCATTTGAACAATGGTTTTCACCGATTCATCGTCCATTATTTGACGACCTAGTGAGAACACATCAATTAAATCACTATACCAAGAAGCTTTATATGGCTTCATTTATGAAACTGCTTTTATATGCCCAACTCCATGAAACCGAGAGTTTACGGGCGTTGAGTGACGCTGTCTTTTTAGAAGAATTACAACGAGCAACGGGATTGGAATCGATTAGTTTTTCACAGTTAGGGAGACGAATCAATACCATCCCAACTGAGTTCTTTCAAACGATTTTTCTCGATTTAGTGGCACAAATTCACCGGAAAACCAATTTCCAAACAAGAAGAAAAGTGACAACGCCTTTGAAAATCATTGATTCGAGTACATTACCGCTTCATTTGACCAATCATAAGTGGGCAGAGTTTCGAAAAACAAAATCAGGAGTAAAGCTTCACTTACGACTTGTTTTTATGGAAAAAGGACTCTCCTATCCAGATAAAGCCGTACTCACGAACGCCAACGAACATGATCGGGGTCAACTAGAAGTATTCGTGGATGACAAACAATGCATGTACGTGTTTGATCGTGGTTACTTGGATTATAGGCGCTTTGATCAAATGACGGAAGATGGCTATTTCTTTGTGACCCGTTTGCGTAAAAACGCTGTTGTCCGAGTGTTAGAATCCTTTTCGTTACCAAAAGATTCACCCGTATTCTCTGATGAAATGGTTGTCATTGGAACACCACAAAATCGTTCTGAAAACGTGTTTCGCTTACTCAAATTGCATGATACAAAAGGAAATGAGCTTCATTTACTGACAAATCGGTTTGACATTGACGCAGATGAAATTGCAGAAATCTACCAATCACGTTGGGCAATCGAACTTTTTTTCAAATGGATGAAACAACATCTGAACATTAAAAAGTTTTTTGGTCACAGTGAACAAGCTGTACATCATCAAGTGTACGTAGCCATGATAGTGTACTGTCTGAATGTTTTAGCTCAGTTGAACACGAATAGCGAACGCAGTTACTTACAAATTAGTCGCTATTTGAAGGCTTCTTTGTGGAAATCCGCTCACATTTGGTTACGAAAAATCGAAGGAAACGGCGTCCCATAAAGGTTTGCCAGTCGTTGTTGCACAAGTCATAGGTTATAGTAAAAAAATGGATGTTTACTACCCTCGCTTAGGTGTTTTCGTTTTTTCTCTAAAGTCCAGAAAAAAATAAAACTGAAAATTCAGACATCATTTATGCGACGGTAGTGGGGTACTCTATACTTCAGAAATACTATGATTTATGAATTTGATTCAAGTAAAAGTGTTATGACTTTTCCCCCTTGCCCCCACTTTTAATGGGGTGATTGTTCTTTATAATCTGCAATCTGCTTTACATTTGGTTCTGCTTCAATTTTAGAATAAGCCTATCAAAATGTCCTTCATATTTTACAAGTTGATAAAAACTGAAAATCCCCCATTATTGCCATGATAATATATTTGCTTTTCTAAGCCACTTGAACAATTACTTACTCGACAAGAACAAAGGGGCATCAAAGGCCACTTCATTCATTACGTATGTACACCACATTGCTATGTGTTATTTGTTACGGTTTTATATACGCTCTTCTCTCAGCATACTCCACACATAATGGGCATACTTTGATTGTCTGATTATACTCATTTTTGTAAGTTCTCATATCATTGGTTTGACGTTTACAAAAATAACATGCCTTTTTCGATGGTTTCCTTTTTTGATTTTTATTGCGGTTAAATAATTTTGTCAAAATACCCATACAAACTACCAACCTTTCCAAATCATTATCTACTAAACAACTTTGAAACTGGATGATCTTGACAACCAGCCGAAAAAATAGAATGGATTTAGGAATATTTTATCATATTTTCCAACTCAGAATATCTTCTTTTACAAAAAACAGCCCGGATGTCCTAGACACCCGAGCGTTTAAAATGAAACCATATTTCATTCCCCTACATCGTCTCCACATCACGGAAATTTGTCGACTCCTCGATTTCCGCACCTTTTTTAAACTCCACCAATCTGGAAAAAGCGCGCCAATAGTGATAGACAAGGCGGTCAATCCACAACAGCGCCTGTACTTTGGACATGGCCACATCCAATTTTGTCTCTCTTACAGCCGTGCGTTCATAATATTTTCTTCTGCGGGTGCGTCTTTCCTCCGCAATTTTATGGGCCGTTTTTTCCAACACCTGCTCCATTTCGATCAATTTTTCTTCGCTGGCATAACTTTCATTAATCTGCTCCAGTGTTTTATGCCATTTCTTCATCAATTTTTCGTGATGGAAAATGCCTTCCACCTTTTGCTGCTCCCTCAATACACTCACTAGCCGTGTGATATGATCCAATACATGAATGATGGCGACATGTTGATTGCGTAACTTCGTTGAATCGGACTGCACTTCATTAAGGAATTTACGAACGGAAAGAATCGCTTCCTCCACATCCCTCACCTTTTTCTCAAAACTGCTCGTGACCTTTTTCGCATCTAACAATTCCAAAATCGCATCGGTCAATTGCTCCATGATTTGAAGCAGCGTTTGATAAGCCACTTCCAAGGCGGCCGATGGAATGGATACCAATTGATCGTCGAGGTTGCGGGTCAGCGCATTGGCCTTTTCCGGCAGCAGCTTCAAAAGCAGCATGGAGAACTGCTTCGTAAACGGCACGAAAATGATAGCGCCGAACACGCTGAAAAGGGTATGGAACAGCGCAAGCCCCACCGTTTCATCGAAGCTGCCCACCAGCGCAACCGTCAAGAATTTCACAAACTGCAAAATATAACCTATAAAAATTGTCACGATGACAGCCGTCACAACATTAAACAATAAATGGGTCGCTGCCGTCCGCTTTGCTGCAATGGAAGAACCGATGGATGCCACAATGGCTGTTGCTGTTGTTCCAATATTTTGCCCCACCACCAAAAACGCTGCCTGTTCAAAATCAATTGCCCCTGCAAATAAGGCGGTAAGGGTCGCTGCCATCGCTGCGCTGGAAGCTTGCATAATGATGGTCATAACAATCCCAATGCCAATTAATAAAAAGACAGAAAGCCACGAATCCGTATTCAACGAATCAAAATTAATCCAATTTTGAGCGGACTCCATACCTTTCTGCAATAAATCAATACCTAAAAACAAAAGCCCAAAGCCGGTGAATACGCCTCCATATTTTTTAAAGTCGCTCGGGGCCACATATTGGATGAATACCCCAAATGCAATCATGGGCAGCGACATTGCTTGCAGACTGATTTTAAAACCTAATAAGGAGATGATCCAACCGGTGCTTGTGCTTCCAATATTGGCACCGATAATGATTCCTATAGACTGCATAAACGTTAATAATCCCGCACTTACAAACCCGACAGTTAAAATGGTCGTGGCGGTGGAAGATTGCACTAAAATAGTCATCAAAAATCCCGTTAACAGAGAAGTGAAGGTGCCTTTAGTGAAGGTATGGAGCCATTTTTTCAACGTTTCTCCTGCAATTCCTTTCAGGCCGTTTGTCAACATCGACATGCCCAATAAAAAAATCCCAATTCCACCAATAGCATTAATCAATGAAAACACCTCATTTGTGATGAAGGCATACAGTTCTAGCATGATTTTACAAAAGAAAACAAATTGGGTTCCTCAACAAATACAAAAGGATTAAAAATTTTTCAATCATATTAAAGCTGTCTATTCAGCATCAATTACAAAATCGTTTACAGGCTCTTTTTCATCTTCTTTTAAATAAATGACTAATTCTTGACGATATTCGTTATTTTCTAAATAAAAGTCGAGGGAGTGGAAATCGTATTTATATGTGCCAAAAGGAAATGTCACATACTCCCCCTTCACCGCTGCAAGAAGGCCGGCTACATCGTGGCTTACCATTTGAAGCAATTCCTGTCCTGTTGAAGTTAATACAAATACGACGTTCATCCTTTTTCACCTTTTCCATAAAAAAACGTTGCCAAGAAAGCAACGTTTTTTTTGATGTTATTATGTAAAAATATTCTACCATAAGTGCTATGTATTGGATATAGTTGTTTGATTTTTTTCGCCTCTGATTTTTCCCCAAGGTGTGCCTAGCTTCAATAATGCCCAGCGATCCAAACCATACCATCCCGCTACTTTCCAAGCAAGCAAGATAAGTATTTCTAGCAGCAATAAACGAGGATTAGTGCTGACAGTTCCTGCAAATAAGAAAGCAACGTTCATAAATGCGCCGAAAAAGGCTGCAATGGCTGTAAATAATCCAACAATAAGCCCTAGACCAACAAGCACTTCACCAAATGCCACTAAAAAGCTGATGATTTTTGCATTTGGCAAGCAAACGTATTCCAGAAATAATGCATACCACCCTGGTACATCATTGGTTGTTGAGGCTTTTTCAATTGCTCCTTTCAAATAGCCACTTACCGCTGCTCCAGCATTCTTTCCTGTCCATGCATCATCAAAGATTTTATGGAATCCCGCTTGAAGCCAAGCCCACCCTAAATAAATTCGGATAATGAGCCAAATGGCCGCAGAACGCGTATCATTGAACAAAAAGCGAGTTACAGGATTTTCTGGATATAAAAAAATCCCCTTTTTTTCCATGATTTCACTCCTCCTAAACTTATTATACATTTTTTTATTACTTTCTACTATCTTTATTAATATATAATATTTTTTCTACTAATAATTCATTATTCAGAAAAATTCATAAACTTTTCTAATATTTGCATTTTTTCTCTTTAAATTTTATATTTTACTTGTTTCTTCAGCTTTGATATACATTTGAAAACAGAAAAATTCGATGCTGCAGAGGACTATAGAAATGGAGAAAAGGAATGGGTTATTAAAAAGAGCGAACCGGAAAACTCATTGCTTTCCAATCCGCTCATTTTGTTAGATGGTTACGGGTGTAAAAAATTCCTCATATAATGCTCGTAAACATTGATCTTCATATTGTTGAAGAACGCCGAATACAAGGCTCACTTCAGAAGAACCTTGGTTGATCATTTCGATGTTTGCGCCTGTTCTGGAGATAGCTGAAGCGGCCCGCGCTGCCAACCCTTTGTTTTTGCGCATGCCTTCCCCGACAATGACAATCATGGAAAAACCGTGGCGGAAATATACATCATCCGCATGAAGTTCTTCCTTCACTCGTTTCACAATGCGTTCTTCTTTTTCCGGCGTTAATTGATTGGAACGGATAATAACCGAAATATCATCCACTCCAGATGGCGTATGTTCATAGGAAATATACTCTTCTTCGATAATTTGCAATAGTTTTCTTCCAAAGCCGATTTCACGGTTCATTAAATATTTGGAAACATATAAAGTAGAGAATCCATGGTCAGCGGCAATGCCTATGACTGGACGGCCATTTGGTTTGCGCGTTGGCATGATTCGTGTTCCTGGTGCAGCAGGATTGTTAGTATTTTTGATATTAACTGGAATTCCAAATTTGAATACTGGGATTAAGGCTTCGTCATGGAATACAGAAAAGCCTGCATAAGAAAGTTCGCGCATTTCACGATAGGTAATTTCTTCGATGCCGATTGGGTCATTTACCACTTTTGGATTGGCGGAAAAAACGCAATCCACATCTGTGAAGTTTTCATACAGTTCCGCTCTTACTGCAGCAGCTAAAATGGAGCCTGTAATGTCGGAACCGCCGCGGTCAAATGTGCGCAAAACACCATCTTTTGTATATCCGAAGAATCCAGGGAAAACAACGATTTCTTCGCCTTTTCCAAGGTCTTTTAAATTTTCATAAGTTTCTGGCAGTGCAAACGTTCTTTCAGGCGGATCGTTTACAATCAACCCTTCTTTTGGACTGACATATTTTGCTTTCAATCCAATGGAGTTGAAGTACTCAGCCACCAATTTAGCATTATTGTCTTCTCCACTTGCTTTTAAATTATCAATAAATATATCTTTATCTAATTTTGATGAAATGCGTTCACGCAAGTCTTTTTCGATTACTTCAGAAATTTTATGGTCGAGGCCGAGCCCTTCAGCAATGTCCTTATATCGATTAATAACGATTTGCAATTTTTCTTCCACTTCACTATTTTGAAGCACTGCCTCTGCTAAATCAATCAATAAATCCGTCACTTTAATATCATCGCTGAAACGTTTTCCAGGTGCAGATACCACAACAATTTTTCTTTTTGGATTTTCTTTCACAATATTTGCCACTTTTTGAATTTGTTCTGCACTTGCAACTGAAGTTCCACCAAATTTACACACTATCATCTCATCATCAAATCCTTACTTTCCAAGATTGTATTTTCCATAAAAACATTTGACTTTCCACAGTGTACAAATTTTTTAAAAAAACGTCAAGACTATTTAATCAAAAAGATTAAAATTTTTGCAAAATTTTATACAGTACAACTAATTTTACCTATTATATGTAGATGGATAAAACAGGCTGCGTTATTGCCTACCATTTTTGAAAAGAAAACCGTGCACACCTATTGAAAAATAGATGTACACGATTGTTCTTAACATGGCAAAAGTTTAATGCAAAGACCATCTGTGTTTTGCAATGAAAAAGTACACAGTTGTGCAATTGCAAATGCATAGTGTTGCAACTTGACATGGAGCCTCTGCGAGCATGATTAAAAAGCCTCGAAGCCAGCAATATCAAGGGCTGGCTTTTGCCTGAACGAGGCTATCATGCTCGGCGCTCCATGTAAAGTCCCAACGCCAAGTGTATGGCAATACTCTGCACTTTTATTTTGCATTACACACCATCTTTGAATTTTAGTTTTATTATATAATATTATCTTGATTTTTCTAGATAAAATCGAAAATAAATAAATAGTTTTTTATGGATAAATTTTATTAATTTCATGAATAGATGTTATAAGTTTATTGTTTCTTCGGAAATTCCATTTTCCAACTGAATGTATCTTGTTCAGGATGTTTTTCATAACGCAATATGGCATCAAATTTATTTCCTTTTTTGCTGACAAGCCCTTTTACGAGCACGTTCCCCTTTTTCAACAGCTGCTTCACCATCGTTTTGGTTGGTTTCTTTTTCATGGAAGCGAGAAATTTATCTTCTTTCCAAATAACAAATTTGCAGCCTTTTTTCCAGTTGCTGCAGCCAAAGCCTCTTTTCCCTTCAATGACATCATGACCGCAGATAGGACATTTTCCAAGGGATTCAAATTTATTCTTTTCCACTTGATTTAATATGATTTCTTCTTCTTGTTTTATGAGATGTACTGCATTTTTTGTAAATTCAAAAATCAATTGCAGAAATTGATCCCGATGGAATTTTTGCTTCTCAATGTCTGCCAGGGTTTTTTCAAGTCTGCCGGTAAAGTCCAAATCAAATAGTTCTTTCACTGGAAATGTTTCGACTAATCTTTTGCCAAGTTCCGTACACATTAAATATTTATTCTTTGTTGTAATGTAGCCGACTGTTTTTAATTTTTGGATGGTTTCAGCTCTTGTTGCAGGTGTACCGATGCTAAAGCCTGAAAGTACACTTGCCATCATGGCATCGTTATCCTCATCTTGTTCTTTTCCTTTTCCGCACGTTTCCATCACTTTTAATAAAGTTTTTTCCGTATGGTGCTTCGGCGGTTTTGTTACATGGGCAGTAAGTTCATGGTCCACAATTTCCGCTTGTTCACCAATGGTAACATGGGGAAGGATTGTATCTTTTGTTTCGACTTTTTCAACTTTCCGCCATCCTTCCACCACTTGAACTCTTCCCCTTGATATAAATATTCCAGAAATTTCTTTATGTTCCACTTTTGTAGCGATTTTTGTTTCTTCATGCTCAGCAACAGGCATAAATTGCATAATAAAGCGGTTCTTTATAGCATCATACACAATGGCTTCATCTTTCGAGAGGGAGGACGGTTTCACATAGGTCGGAATGATAGCGCTATGGCTTTCCACTTTGGAATTGTCAAAAACCCGCTTTGTTTTCGCAAACACGATTTCATCTTCATAAGGCAAGCCTTGTTTGACGATATGGAGCACTTTTTTCGCTTTTTCTACTAAACTTTCTTCCAACACGACGCTTGCTGTGCGTGGGTATGTAATATATTTCTTTTCATAAAGAGATTGGGCAACTTTTAGTACTTTATCAGAAGTCCAACCTTTATATTTGCTTGTTATGTACCCTTGCAAATTCGTCAAGTTGAATAAATAGGGCGGATATTCTTTTTTCCTTTCAACTGTTTTTTCAATGATTCGAGCCTTTTGGCCATCCAGCGCCTGTTGTATGCGTTCAAGGGGAGACCGCTCTTTGAATTTTTCTTCTTTCTCTTCAACATAGATTCCTTTATATTCTTTGCCCTCTTTTGTTTTAAAAGCGGCTTCTAATTTGAAATACTCTTCTGGAACAAATGATTCGATTTCCTTGTCCCGGTCATAAATGATTTTTAATGTCGGAAGCAGCACTCTTCCAATGTTTAACGCGCTGCCAGAGCCTTTCTGATATTTCAATGTGGCAACAGAAGTTAAATTAATGCCAATGACCCAATCTGCCCATTGGCGGCATATGCCTGCATCTAGAAGCGGTCGCATTTTGGTATTGGGAATTATATTTTGGAGTCCTTTCAGCACTTCTTCCTGTGTCCATTCATTTTGCAGCATACGGTATACGGGTTTTGTTGGTTTCATCTTGTATATGATTGTATCCCCAATCAACTGCCCTTCCCGATCGTAATCGCAGGCGGAGATAATCATTTCTACGTCTTGGCGATGGATGAGCTCTTGAATGATTTTCAGTTGTTTTTTTGTGCCAACATCCCCTTTTACTTTGTATTGAAATTGGGATGGGATAAAAGGAAAATATTCCATTCTCCACGTTTTCATTTTCGGGTCATAGTCTTTGGCATCATATAGTTCAAGTAGATGCCCAAACGCCCACGTAATAATATAGCCATTTCCTTCATAATATCCGTCTTTTTTTGATTTAATGTTTAATGCATCTGCAATGTTTTTCGCTACAGATGGTTTTTCGGTCAAAATAAGTTTCATTGTCTAGCATCACCTGTTTTTATTATAATGCTTTTTTACAAATAAGGCTTATTTGTGTTGTTCCAGATATTTTCTGTTTTTAAGAGCAAGAATATAACTTTTTATAGAAATAGTATTTTTGTAATGTTATAATTTCATTACAAAGGTGGGGGGAATTTTAAGCTATGCAGAATGTATCTAAAAGAACGATTTTATGGATTGTTCCACTTCTCATCATATTTATATTGTGGTATATGACTAAACCTGATGAAGGGAAAGAATATATATCTTATATAAAAAGCGCGACTTTGGAAAATGGATCAGTGAATTTGGAAAATGCTTTGAATGGGCAATGTGACGAGGAAGAATGGGTCTATTTTAGAACCAATAATCGCCAGAATGTAGTAGAGTTTAAAGGTGCTTGCCCGGTAAATGGAGAGAAGAAAGCAAATGTGAACTTGCAATTTATTGTGGAGAAGGATTTATCGGATTTTACGGTAGGTGCTATGCTTCTTGATGGAGAGCAGCAATCCCCTGAACTGCGGGATCAGTTTTTAAAGGAACTTTTATCTAAAACGGAAATAGCTGCTCCTTAAAAAGAAATATAGATATGTGTGCATGGGGAATCAATCTGGTTCCCTGTTTATTTTTTAAGGTGTTGGTTGCTGCTTCAGTTGGTTTATTTGGTGTGGTTGTTGGCTCCTTTCGTGCGTATACTGCATTGTTTCGTGCGTTTACCTCCTCATTTCGGGCGGATACTGCCTCGTTTCGTGCGTTTACCTCCTCATTTCGGGCGGATACTGCCACGTTTCGGGCGTTTACCTTCTCCTTTTGTGCGGATACTGCCTCGTTTCGGGCGGTTGCTCCTCTCTTTCGTGCGGTTGCCTTCTCCATTCGTGCGGATACTTCCATATTTTGTGCGGATACTGCCTCGTTTCGTGCGTTTACCTCCTCATTTCGGGCGGATACTTCCATATTTCGTGCGGATACTGCCTCGTTTCGTGCGTTTACCTTCTCCTTTTGTGCGGATACTGCCTCGTTTCGTGCGTTTACTACTCCAATTCGTGCGTTTACTTCCATATTTCGTGCGTTTGCCTCCTCATTTCGGGCGGATACTGCCTCGTTTCGTGCGGTTGCCTTCTCCATTCGTGCGGATACTGCTCCATTTCGCGCGTTTGCCTCCTCATTTCGTGCGGATACTGCCTCATTTCGTGCGTTTACCTCCTCATTTGGTGCGGATACTGCATTGTTTCGTGCGGTTGCCTTCTCCATTCGTGCGGATACTTCCATATTTCGTGCGGATACTGCCTCGTTTCGTGCGTTTACCTCCTCATTTCGTGCGGATACTGCTCCATTTCGCGCGTTTGCCTCCTCATTTCGGGCGGATACTGCCTCGTTTCGGGCGGTTGCCTCCTCATTTCGTGCGGATACTGCCTCGTTTCGGGCGGTTGCCTCCTCATTTCGTGCGGATACTGCCTCATTTCGCGCGTTTGCCTCCTCATTTCGTGCGGATACTGCTCCATTTCGTGCGTTTACTACTCCATTTCGTGCGTTTACCTTCTCCTTTTGTGCGGATACTGCCTCGTTTCGGGCGGTTGCCTCCTCATTTCGTGCGGATACTGCTCCATTTCGCGCGGTTGCCTCCTCATTTCGTGCGTTTACCTCCTCATTTCGTGCGGATACTGCCACGATTCGTGCGTTTGCTCCTCCCATTGGTTCGCATATTCCCCCATTTTGTACTCCATCCATCCTTCCAAATCGAGTAGGAGGGAGCGATGAACTCCCGTCCTCTCACACCACCGTACGTACGGTTCCGTATACGGCGGTTCAATTAAGATCATTGACGCAAGTTTTTATAACTTCCGTGAATAGCTGTTCTCTTTATGCCAGTGGTCACTCCACCCTCCAAGAGGTCCCCCACGGGATTCACCGCCTCCTCCCTCAAGTGAGGTACTGCGTTTTCTGTGTTCATCATGACTCACTGAATGCCAAGGGCTTTTCTCTCTTCATTGTTCGGTCCTTCTTAGTAGTTCTAAACCAACTAATACGATGACCTCTGCTGACTTCTGACGGTTCAGCTACTTATCACTAAGTAGGTTATGAAGCGTACTTCACCTATCCGCCAGACCTCCCCGGGTAAGTACATGCACTTTCACACCATCTATCCGCCTCATTTACTCGATATGACCTTCGACAGAAAGAGCTTTGTTTTGTTTTGCAAACTCACTCAATCATACCTAGCCTTATATGAGGTTCGTGTTCCTCGGACCGGAAGTTTGCCGCTTTCTTCCTTCAGATTCCGCGTCACCACGGACACCCTTGCGTTGAGCTAACCTCTACTTCTGTCTTCCGCGTTCGGGACTTACACCCTATCGTTCATGTACATGCCGGGCGCACAAAAAAGCAAAGGGCCATTTATTGTGCCCTTTGCCAATTCATATCAATGTTTTCCTGCAATGCCAGGGTGTGTCATTTCATAAGGATTTAAAATTTCATTTAATTGTTCTTCCGTTAATACATCATATTTAATGCAAAGATCACGGATGGATTCGCCAGTGAGGTATGCTTCGCGTGCTAATTTTGCTGCTGTTTCATATCCAACATGCGGGTTGATGGCTGTAATGATGCCGATGCTTCTTTCAACGTATTCTTTCATCCGTTCTTCATTAGCTTGAATACCTTTTAAGCAGTTTTCTGTGAATGTTTTAAACACATTGTTCATGATGGAAATAGATTGGATTAAATTAAAGAATAATACCGGTTCCATTACATTCAACTCAAATTGTCCTGCTTCGGAAGCGGCTGAAATTGTTAAATCATTACCGATGACTTGGAATGCCACTTGGTTCACCACTTCTGGCATTACTGGATTTACTTTACCCGGCATGATAGAAGAACCTGGTTGGCGGGCTGGAAGGATAATTTCTGATAATCCTGCCCGTGGACCAGATGCCATTAAGCGCAAGTCATTGGCGATTTTGGACATATTAATCATGCAAATTTTCAATGCAGCAGATACTTCTGTATAGCAATCCGTATTTTGCGTTGCATCGACTAAATGTTTTGCGCTTCTTAATGGATGGCCGCTCAATTTCACTAAATGTTCAGTTACGATTTTAATATATTCAGGCTCTGCATTTAAACCTGTTCCTACGGCTGTTGCCCCCATATTCACTTCATATAAATTATTTTTTGTATTGGAAATGCGTTCAACATCCCGGGCAATGACGCGTGCATAGGCTTCAAATTCTTGCCCTAGCAAAATCGGAACAGCATCTTGCAAGTGCGTTCTGCCCATTTTAATGATTCCAGCAAACTCATCAGCTTTATTCAAAAATACTTGTTGCATTGTTTTGGTCGTGTCAATTAATTGATTTAATAAACTTAACACGGCAATATGTGTAGCCGTTGGGAAAGCATCGTTTGTAGATTGGGACATATTCACGTGGCTGTTTGGACTGATAAGGGAATAGTTCCCTTTTTCTGCTCCCATTAATTCCAACGCACGGTTGGCGATGACTTCATTAGCGTTCATGTTGATGGAAGTACCAGCTCCCCCTTGAATCGGGTCCACAATAAACTGGTCATCCCATTTACCTTCGATGACTTCATCAGCTGCTTTTACAATATATTCCCCTATTGTTTTATCTAATAAACCTACTTCCATGTTCGCTAGTGCGGCTGCTTTTTTTACAATCCCAAGCGACTTAATTAATTCAGGATGAATACGATATCCTGTAATTGGGAAGTTTTCAGTGGCGCGCATTGTTTGCACTCCGTAATAAGCATCTATCGGGATTTCTTTTTCACCTAAAAAATCTTTTTCAATGCGAACATTTTTTTCCATAAAAAACAGTCTCCTTTTCAACTATAAAAAACTTAAAGTAAACGTTTACATTGTTGAAATTGTACTTATCTGCTGATAACCTAAGTCTACACTATTCTTAGGATAAAAGATATTAATTCTGCTTTATTTCTTCATAGTAATTTATAATAGTATTGCCAAATTGATATAAATGTAATTTAATAGATTTTATATTGCTTTATTTCCGATTTTTCGCAAAATTTGTGATAAGGGGAATACTTTGTGAACGTATCAGCTATTTTGAAATTGGCAGCAAGTATGGCCATTTTCGGTTCCATTGGTTTATTTACCGTCAATGCAGGAATCCCAGCAATAGAGCTGGTATTTGTCCGTTGCATTTGTGCAACATTGTTTTTAGGCGGTCTTTGGTTTGTGACGGGTGGACATAAAACAGAAGCCTGGAATCGGAAAGAGGCCATTCAAATACTATGCTGCGGGGTATTTCTCGTTTTGAACTGGGTGTTTTTATTTAAGGCATTTGAAGAAATGTCCATTTCCATCGCCATTTCCATTTATAATCTAGCGCCGATTATTGTGTTGATTTTAGGTGCAGTCTTTTTGAGGGAACGGGTTACGATTGGAAATGTAGCGGCCATTATTGTATGTTTTATGGGAGCGATTTTCATTACCGGGATTGAGCATTTACATTCAATAGAAGCCTTTATGAATTCAGGTTTTCTATGGGCGTTGCTTTCTGCATTTTGTTATGCGATGACTATGTTTTTAAGCAAAACGCTGAAAAATTTATCGCCCTATGCCACAACCTTTTTGCAGACAATTGTCGGCATTGTGATGCTTCTATCCATGTGTGATTTTTCGGTATTCCACGGTTTATCGGCAAAAAATATTTTCTTTATTTTAGGCACCGGCATTATCCATACCGGCTTTGTTTATTATTTATTCTTTGACAGCATCCGCCATTTGCCGACGATTATAGTTTCGGTATTGACTTTCGTCGATCCAGTGGTGGCGATTTTACTAGATATAACCATTCTCAGTTTCAGGCCGACATGGCTTCAGTGCGTAGGAATTTTATTTATTTTCGGGGGTATTTTATATACCGTTTTGAAGCCAGCAAGTTCTGCAGAAACTCGCAAGCAAAAGAAGCTGGCACAATAATTTTTTATTGGCGAATACATAGCAGGTTATTGATTTTTTAGAAAAAGCGGAATTTCCGACAATCCCGCTTTTTATTCAATTAAATTGGGTTTACCTAGAATGAAACCTTTTTCTAGATAAACCCAGCATCATTTTATTGATTATTTCTCTCCATCATCTGCTTCCAGACGGAGCCTTTCGCTTCCTCTCCTTGTTCTATTCGGGCAATGGCCATTTTTATTTGCAGCCTTACTTCAAATTCAGGGTCATTTTCTGCTTCTCTTAAGGCAGGCAGGCATCGTTCTGTACCTGATTCATATAAAAACATCGCCGCGCGCCAACGCACCAATTTATTTTGATCTTTCAACGCTTCCATCATAGCCGGTTCAAATTCCACAAAGCCAAGGTCGCTCATGCAGTCCCCTGCTGTACGGCGAACAGCTGGGCTTTTATCCTTCAGCGCACGAATCAATAATGGCACAACCGCTTTATCTTTAATCATACCTAAATATACTGTGGCAAGTCTCCGGATGGACATTTGCTCATCTTCAAGGGCTTTTTCTAAAAGCGGCAAGTCGTCTAAATCCGGGTCCGGGATTTGGTCCAGCATTTGGAAGCGTTCCTTCCAATCATCGACGCTAAATTCTTCCACCGTAATTTTTCTGCGCTTCACCGTTTCCTGCTTTTTGGCATTGGCCGCTTCCACAATGCGGGCAATGCGTTCATCGGGATAAGTTGCTTCAATTTCCTTTAAAACGCTTTGGGCAATTTCTTCTTTATCTCCATAGCGAACGCCAAAGTCGGCCCATGTCCGCTCCAAAATGTAGTTTTCATCGGTTTTGTCAATTTTGATTTGATGAAAGGCATTGACAAAGCGCTCTCCTGTAGAAATACGATGTTCCCCGTTGGCATCAAAAACTTTAATTTGAAGCGGCAATCCCCGAAACATTTGTACATGGACAAACACTTCTCCATAATGGTCAACTGCCTGCTCCTCTTTTTCCATTTGCTCTGTTTGTTCTCCAAGGGCATTACGGACTTGGGATAGAATTGATTCCCATTGGTATTTTGGATTCCGTTCCACTGCTAAAAAGTCCGCTACACGGTAAACGCCTTTTACCCCTTCAATGTTTAAAATATCTTGGATTTCCTTTGGCGCTTCTTGCTTATTTTCTTTTGTATAATTAAAACTTTTACCAAAAGGCAGCTCTTCATCCACTACAACTTTCATTGAGTTTGGGCTTGGTGTTGGTTCAATCGTAACAATTTTCAAGCGTCTTTCCCTCCATTTACAATTTCATCTAAATAGGTCCATCTTTCAATGAGCCGCTCATATTCTGCATTGAGTTCGTTTAATTTTTCTGTGTACTCTTGCAGTTTCACATAATCAGAGCCGCACTCTGCCATCTGTTCTTCCATTTCTGCGATTTGCTGCTCCACTTGGGTAATGGTTTCTTCGATGGTTTCCCATTCTTTCTGTTCTTTATAAGTCAGTTTTCGTTTTTCCGTTTTCGGCTTTTCTTGCTTTGGTTTCTCTGTTTTGTTCTCCACTTTCTCTGCTACAGCTTTCTTTGCCAAATACTCTGTATATAAATCGTAGCTCACCTCTACATTACCTTTTCCATCTAAAATCCACAATTTTTTTGCAATCCGGTCCAAAAAGAAACGGTCATGGGAGATCGTAATTACAACACCTGGAAAATGTTCAATGAAATCTTCCAATACGCCGAGGGTTTCAATATCTAAATCATTGGTCGGCTCGTCCAACAATAAGACGTTCGGCTGCTCCATCAACAGTCTTAACAGATGAAGCCGTTTCCGTTCGCCGCCGGACAATTTCCCGATAGGCGTTCCATGGGTATGTAACGGGAATAAAAATCTTTCCAACATTTGCGCCGCAGAATAGCGGATCCCTTCAGAGTCGGTAATGTCATTGGAAGCTTCCCGAATATATTCAATCATCCGCTGATTTTCATTCATCTCAGGAAGCACTTGATGAAAGTGAGCAATTTTCACCGTAGGGCCGACAATCAATTCTCCATCATCCGGTTTTAATTCGCCTGCCAAGATTTTTAATAAAGTAGATTTTCCGTAGCCATTTGCCCCGACAATGCCGATGCGGTCGCCTTGTTGGATTAAAAAATTAAAATCTTTTAAAATCACCCGATCGCCGAATGATTTAGATAAAGCAATTCCCTCCAAAACTTTTTTTCCTAATCGGGTAGAAGCTAAAGACATTTCCAGTTTCGCATCTTCCACATGGCGTTCAAGTTTCTTTTCCAGCTCTTCAAACCGCTGAATTCTCGCCTTTTGCTTTGTTGTTCTCGCCTTTGCCCCTCGGCGAATCCACTTTAATTCATTGCGGTAGCGGTTGCGAAGTTTTTCTTGCGTCGCCTGTTTATTTTCTTCCCGAATTGCCCGGGCTTCCAAAAAGGCTGCGTAATTGCCGTTATGGCGGTAAAGGGTTTGGTCAGCCAATTCATAAATATGTGTTGCGATTTCATCCAAAAAGTATCGGTCATGGGTAATGAAAATGATTGCCCCTTTTAACCGCAAAATCATCTCTTGAAGCCATTCTGTTGATTCAGCATCAAGATGGTTTGTCGGCTCGTCTAAGAGATAAAGGTCTGCCGGTTCTATAAGCACCTTAGCCAAAGCTACACGTTTTTGCTGGCCGCCGGATAAATTGGATACTTTTTCATTAAATTGGTCAATGCCGAGCTTCGTTAATGCCTGCTTCGCAAGGGCATTGACATCCCATGCTTTTTCTGCATCCATCCGCTGTTGCAGCTGGAACAATTGATTTTGCAATTTTTCTGATTCAGGATGAAGACTTAAAGCTTTGACTACCTCTTCATACTCCCGGTTTAATTCCATAATCGGGGAATTTCCAGAAAAGACGGCTTGCAGCACCGTCACCTCTTCTTCAAATACCGGTTTTTGCGGCAAATAGGCAATGCGGTATTTGTTTGGGTGGTCCATTTCAATTGAATCGGCTTCCAACTCTCCTGCCAAAATGGCAAGCAATGTGGACTTGCCGGTTCCGTTTATGCCAATCAGTCCAACCCGCTCCCCTTCATAAATTGTAAATTCCACATTTTTAAAAAGGGTTTTATCTCCAACACTTTTAGTTAAATTCGAAACAATTAAATGACTCATAATCCCATCTTCTCTTTCAATATAAAATTCCTTTCTATATTATATAGAAATTTTAATAGACGTACATCATGAAGTCTTTTCGCTCTTTTTTCTGCAATTATGGTTAGCACCTTAGAATTAAAAAATTATTCTAGAAAAACAAATAACAATATATCCCATATTTAGATAGTGCCTAATAAAAAAGGTTATGATTTGGAACAAATATTGACAAATTGTGAATAAAAGCATGTCCGAAATGTGAATTTTTACTATTCACACAGTGAAAACACTTTTAATTTTTTTATTTTGATATATTATTGACTCAAACATATTTTATGAACGTCGAAAAGTGATTTTCTTTTTGACCTTCGAAAGGAGCACTTCAATGAAACTCAAAGGAGCACTGCTGTTATTGCTATCCATGCTTGTAGTTTTCCTTAGCGGTTGTGAACCTTTACTTGTGTTAGATCCAAAAGGCCCACAAGCGGAAAGACAAGCACACGACATCATGATTTCCATTTGGATTATGGCGTTTATTGTTATTGTCGTTTTAGTTTTGCTTGTATACATGCTCGTTAAATATCGGGCTTCTAAACTTCCAGAAGATTATGAGCCTCCTCATATCGAAGGAAATCCTATTTTAGAAGGTATTCTTATTGGAGTTCCAATCATTATTGTCGCTTTTCTATCCATAGTTACAGTGAAAAGCAACTATATTGTAGAAAACATCCCAGAAGGATATGAAGACCAGGAGCCACTGGTGATTTATGCTTCAACTTCCAACTGGAAATGGCATTTCAGCTACCCTGAACAAGAAATCGAAACGGTGAATTATTTGTATATTCCAACCAATCGACCAATTGAATTCAAACTTTATTCTTTCGGCCCTATTACAAGTTTCTGGATTCCCCAATTAGGTGGACAAAAATATGCCATGGCAGACATGGTAACAACGCTTCACTTAGCGGCAGAAACCCCAGGAGAATATACAGGACGAAATGCTAACTTCAACGGCAAAGGCTTTGCTGAAAATACATTTACCGTCACAGCCATGACTCAAACGGAATTTGATGAATGGGTGGATGAAGTACATGAAACAGCGGAACCGTTAACAGAAGATGAATTCAATCAATTATTAGAACCTGGCCATCTCGGACGCATGACGTTTACTGGAACGCATCTTGATTTCTCACCCGCGCCAGAACATGAGCATACTGCTGATGATGAAATGGATGCTGAACACGAAATGCATTCTGAACACGCTGCACATGAGTAACGATAAATCTTGTTCATTTTTATGAACGTTTGAGAGGAGAAAAATCGATGGAATTTTTTGAACGATTTGCAGTGCCAAATCCAAATCCAGCCATCTATGCTTCAATGGTCGCAATCGTTGTGGTTTCCCTCGCTATTATCTTTGGTTTAACCTATTTTAAAAAATGGGGCTACCTATGGCGGGAATGGCTGACAACAGTGGACCATAAAAAAATTGGGATGATGTATTTAATCTCTGCAATACTAATGCTGTTCCGTGGTGGAGTGGATGCCCTGATGTTGCGGGCTCAGCTTGCCGTACCGGATAATAAACTGCTCGACCCTCAGCACTACAATGAAGTGTTTTCAACCCACGGAATTATTATGATTATCTTTATGGCAATGCCGTTCATCTTCGCTTTTATGAACCTCGTTGTTCCATTGCAAATCGGGGCGCGGGATGTGGCGTTTCCTAGACTTAATGCCATCAGCTTCTGGTTATTTGCTGCTGGGGCGATGCTATTTAACATTTCCTTCGTCATCGGCGGTTCACCGGATGCAGGATGGACATCTTACTTCCCGCTTGCCGGAACGGAATTTAGTGAATCTGTCGGAACGAACTATTACATGATTGCCATTCAGATTTCCGGGATTGGCTCCTTAATGACCGGAATCAATATGATTACAACCATATTAAAAATGCGCGCCCCTGGCATGACATTGATGAAAATGCCAATGTTCACATGGGCCAGCTTTATGGCTTGCGTCATTATCATTTTTGCCTTCCCGGTATTAACTATTGCGTTATTAATGGGAACGACTGACCGTTTATTTGCAACAAACTTCTTTACGTCAACAAACGGCGGTATGGATATGCTTTGGGCAAACTTCTTCTGGGTTTGGGGACACCCTGAAGTCTATATCTTGATCTTGCCAGCTTTTGGTATTTACAGTGAAGTGATTTCCACTTTCTCTGGCCGAAATCTTTACGGCTATAAATCCATGGTCGGTTCCATGGTCATTATTTCCCTACTATCATTCCTTGTTTGGACCCACCACTTCTTTACAATGGGCCAAGGTGCATTAACAAACAGCATCTTCTCCATTTCAACGATGGCTATTGCGGTGCCAACTGGGGTGAAAATTTTCAACTGGCTTTTGACAATGTGGAAAGGGAAAATTCGATTTACCGTTCCAATGCTTTACTCAATTGGATTTATTCCACTCTTTACAGTCGGCGGGGTAACTGGGGTTATGCTTGCCATGTCAGCAGCAGACTACCAATATCATAATACGATGTTCTTAGTCGCCCACTTCCATAACACGATTATTCCAGGCGTAGTCTTTGCGATGTTGGCTGGACTCACATACTACTGGCCAAAAATGTTTGGCTTTATGTTGAATGAACGTATTGGGAAATGGGGATTCTGGTTCCTTTCAATCGGATTTGTACTTGCCTTTTTCCCAATGTACATCACTGGTTTAAATGGACAAGCACGCCGCATGTACACTTACTCTGAAGCAACAGGTTTTGGAACTTTAAACTTTGTGGCATTTATCGGCGCAGGGTTAATGGCGATATCCTTCTGCATCATTGTCTTTAACATTATTTATAGCTTTAAAAACTCTCCAAGAAATGTAGGAGAAGATCCATGGAATGCCCGCACTTTAGAATGGGCGACACACAATCCAGTGCCTGAATACAACTTTGCCCGCACACCACATGTAGCATCCAGCGAAGCATTCTGGGATGCGAAAAAACGTGGACATGAACTATTTAAAGGCGAAATTGAAGAAATCCACATGCCAAATAATAGCGGTGTTCCGTTTATTATGGGGGTAATCTTCTTCATAGCTGGCTTCTCCTTCGTCTTCGCCTTATGGGTGCCAGCAGTTGTCGCACTAATCGGCATCTTTGCTTGCATGGTTCTGCGTTCCTTTGAAAAAGATGACGGACGCCACATTTCTGTAGAGGAAATTAAAGCGACTGAAAGCACGTATGGAGGTGCTCATTCATGAAAATCGATCACACGCAGCCTCTTGAATATAGTACACAGCAAAACCAATTGAATATCCTCGGTTTCTGGATTTTCCTTGGCGCGGAAATTATGTTGTTTGCCACATTATTCACAGCTTATTTCATTATGGAAAATCGAACTGGCAATGGACCAACTGGACCGGAAATTTTCGAAATTTCTCCAGTCCTCTTTGAAACTTTTATCTTGTTAACAAGCAGTTTCACGATTGGTCTTGCGGTACATGCGATGCGCATTGGGCATAAAAAAGCGATGCTTGCCTTCCTAGGAATTACCCTTGCGCTTGGCGTCGCATTCCTTTCAGCAGAAATCAATGAATTTATTCACTACTATCATGTGGGTGCAACTTATCAAACGAGCGGATTTACCGCAGCTCTTTTGACGACGCTCGGCACCCATGGAGCACACGTAACTCTAGGATTTTTCTGGGGATTATGCATCCTGATCCAAGTTGCAAAAGATGGCATCAATCCAAGAACAGCGAATAAATCCTTTATCTTTTCTCTATACTGGCACTTCTTAGATGTTGTCTGGATTTTCATCTTCAGCTTCATCTATTTGAAAGGAATGATGTAAGATGAAAGAATTGTTTCCAGCAAAACAAGTCGGCGGCTATATCTTTTCATTAGTGTTGACGATTGTAGCTTTGCTTGTGTATATTATGGATTTCTCTTTCCCGGTAGCGATGACGATTCTGCTTGTAACGGCTTTTGTCCAAGCGACAGTGCAGCTCGTGCTGTTTATGCATGCCGGTGAAACAGAGGATGGAACAGCCATTTATACGAATATACTTTATGGGATTATAATTGCTGTTGTCACAATTATCGGTTCTCTATTAATCTTCGTTTGGGATATGTAATCAAGTTTAGAAGAGGCTGGGACATAAACCAAATAACATATTAAAAAACATCAGTTTCTCTTTGGAGAAAATGATGTTTTTTAGATTTGTCCAAACCTCTTCTTTTTTGTCTTCATTTCATATTCCTCGATTAAAAGAAGAAAAAGCCCCGTAAGCAATACATAAAAGCTGCCATGGACGAAACTAACTCCATACCAGAAGGAAAGATTGGAAACAAAGCTTATTCCTAGCAATATCAACCCTAAAATTAATATTAATGCGAACATATTGATAAAATATTTCATTATGCCCTACCCCCTTGAGTCATCAAAGGTGAACCCCATCCCGTTCACAATTTAGCCAAAATTTAATAGTAACATTATACAATTCTTTTTTCTCATTTGAAACAACAAATTTGTTTTATATGAAGATTTTTTCTGTTTTATTCGAATTTTTTTGAATAGATAATGCACTGATTAGAAAATCTAAATGATTCTAACCAGTCCATTATCATTTCGATTATCTATCCAAAAAGACTTCCAACCGCCGTAATGGAAGTTGCTAAATCTTTGCGATATTGTGGATGATTGGCATCAAGACTATTGATACTTACTTCATTTCCGCCGAGGGAAGAATGCACATAGAGTCCATCTCCCATATACATGGCGATGTGTCCAGGGAAATAGAGCAAGTCTCCCTTTTGGATTTGCTCAAAGGAAATTTCCTTAATTGGAAACCCTTTCACAATTTGAGCATCCCGGTAAATATACACCCCATTTAACATATAAGCCATGGAACATAATCCTGAACAATCAATGCCAAGGGGTGTTTTTCCTCCCCAACGGTAAGGCGTCTTTAAATAACTCAATGCTGTTTGGACTACCTTTTCCCTGAATTCTTCTTCAGAAAGATTTTCTACGATTCTATTGCGAATCCAATAAGTTCGAGTATATCCAATTTTTCCATCCGCCAATTGTATTTTTGACCACTCTTCCGATTCCGGGTCTTCGATCATTGTAATAAGAGAGCCTCTTGCCAAGGTCGCTAGTTTGCTGCTTTGAATTTTCGGTTCTTTTAAAACATCCGCAAAGTTTTGGATAATAATATGCTTTGCGTCCTCATTCCATTGATTTGCCTTCTTATCATCTACCAGCAGTTGTTCTTTTAAACAATAACCTTCGTATCGATAGGCTGTTTGGACATATACCCATGTTTCATTGACATCTTCTAAAATGTCAACGACCATTCCATATAATACTTCATCAATGCATTCAGAAGCTGCATCTGGTTCTTTATACAGCGTCACAATCATCTCGTTCGCGATGGCTTTCATAGGGTTTCTCCCCCTTTATCTGATTCATAATAGTCATACACCATTTTTGAAATGCGTCCAATCCATCGTTTTCCCATTTCAAAGTCTCTCACTTCTGTCAAAAATACACCGATGATATAGTTCCCATTTCGATGATACACAATTCCCACATCATGGCATACTGTATCCAGACTGCCCGTTTTGTGGGCGATTCGGGCATCTTTAATATATCTCTTTAAACGTTCATAGTCTGTTTGTTTGCATAATATGTCAATTGCTAATCGATTTAGCTTTTCAGGCAATAATGTTTGTTGGGAAATCATTGTAAATAAATCTGCCATATCCCTTGCTGTTGTGACATTATCATATCCTTGATTCAACCGGTCAAAATCCATCATCTTCCGTTGCAGCTTTGTATTTTTCAAGCCGATATTATGGAAATATGTGTTCAAATAATCAAAGCCAAGTAAATCAATCAATACATTAGTGGCAGAGTTGTCGCTTACAACAGTCATCCAATAGAGCAACTCATAAATGGTGCTTGTGGTTAAATCCTGTTCTGTAATGACGCTGAAGTCCACTTTATTTTCAGGTGAAATATCGACTGAATGATTTAAGGAAAGCTGATGCTCCTGTACGTAATGAAGGACGGCGCATAAAATCGGAACTTTAATAATACTTGCGCTCGAGAAAACTTCATCCATCTTTTCAGCGATTAGGTATTCGTTCGTTTTTAAATCTTTCACAAAAAGATGTGTTTTACAATCCACTTGTTTCAACAAGGTTCGGATTTGTTCCATCTTGCCACCTATCCAATCACTTTAATCGTTTTCGTTTCGGTATTAAATGTAATCTTCTTGCCTAATGGCAGCGTCATCGTAGGCAACACATGACCACATGTAATGTCCATTAATATCGGTTTGCCTGTCGGTACTAAAATTTCCTCAAAGATTGTTAGTAATCGCAAGCTTTGTTCAGGCTTTTCCGGATTTTGCGGACCGCAATTTGTCCAGCCGCCTAACAAAATGCCCGCTGCATCATCAAACTTGCCTGCTTGTTTCAGCTGCGTCAGCATCCGGTCTACACTTCGTTCATATTCATCAATATCTTCCAAGAACAAAATTTTTCCTTTTGTATCAATTTCGTAAGGAGTGCCTAATGAGGAAGCCACTAATGTTAAATTTCCGCCAACCAGTTCCCCAGTTGCTTCGCCAGGAACAAGAACCGTCATCGGTTTTCCATCCGCATTTTCCAACACATAATCAGACCGTTCCGTATCCATTACACATGATAAAAAGGAATTCCACGTATATTCATCCATTTCTTCTTTGATAAATTCTGTGGAAGGCATCGGCGAATGGAATGTAACAAAATCGCATTTTTGATTGAATACAATATGAAGCGCTGTTACATCGCTATAGCCTGCAAAGACTTTCGGCTTTTGTTTAATCATTTCTAAGTCTAATAGTGGCAAAATTCTTGCAGCGCCATATCCTCCACGTATACAGAAAATCCCGTCAATTTCAGGATTGCGGAACATTTCATTGACTTCATTTGCTCTCAATTCATCTTTCCCGGCTAAATACCCATGTCTTTCCTTGCATGTTTCCCCTACAACGACGTTAAAGCCAAGGTCTTCCACCGATTTAATGGCTTTTGGCAAATTTTCTGGCGGCGTTGGGCTTGACGCGCTGATTAAACCAATGGTATCTCCTTTTTTTAACGATTTTGGAATTCTCACATGCTTACCCCCATTTTTAGAATTTCACAGTATCGTTCCACTTCTTCTTCATTGGCAAGGACAAAATGACCTTCTTCAATTTCAACAAAAGAAGGAGGCATTTTATCGTAGTGATGTTGAGAAGGATCGTATATTTCCATTTTTTTGCTGCGTTCCTTGTATGGATTCGGTTCAGGAACAGCGGACAACAATGCACGAGTATATGGATGAAGAGGATTGGAAAATATTTTCTCGGTCTCTGCCAATTCCACAATGTTTCCTTTATAAATCACAGCTGTCCGATCAGTGAAGAAGCGGACAATGGATAAATCGTGGGCAATGAAAAGATAAGTCAAATTTTTTTGTTGCTGCAGTTTAGTTAATAGATTTAAAACTTGCGCCCGAATAGAAACATCCAGTGCAGAAATGGGCTCATCGGCAATAATAAACTCTGGTTCCATGACTAAAGCACGGGCTATCCCAATCCGCTGGCGCTGGCCGCCGGAAAATTCATGGGGAAAGCGGGAAGCAAACTCCGGCAAAAGCCCAACTTGCAGCAATGCATCCCGCACCTTCTCTTGCCGTTCATTTGCATTGGAATATTTCTTTGTATTGATTAAACCTTCGCTAATAATATACTCTACTTTTGCCCGTTCATTTAAAGAAGCCATTGGGTCTTGGAAAATCATTTGGATTTTTTGGGTGATTTCACGATCCCAATCTTTTGGTATTTTTCCATTAATGCGCTTGCCTTTAAACAAAATTTCGCCGCTGGTTACCTCATTTAAACGCATGATGGCTCTGCCAATCGTAGTTTTTCCAGAGCCTGATTCCCCTACTAATCCAAAGGTTTCGCCTTTGTAGATTTGAAAACTTACATTTTTTATGGCTTCAAATTTTTTCTTGCCTTTTCCAAAAGTCACATTTAATTTTTTCACTTCCAGCAATACTTCTCTATCCCCCATGGGCATACAGTCTCCCTTCTTCAAAGAATTTTTTTAACACTTCAGGAGGCTCTACTTTTGGGGCATTGGGATGCATCAGCCAAGTTTTCGCAAAATGCGTATCACTTACTTTAAAGTAGGGTGGGGTTTCTACAAAATCAATTTTCAACGCATACGGATTGCGAGGGGCAAAAGCATCACCCTTGATTTCTTTAAATAGATTTGGAGGCGTTCCTTTAATGGAATATAATTCTTTTCCTTTTTCACCCAATTGTGGAAGGGCGGAAATTAAAGCCCAGGTATACGGATGTTTTGCATTAAAAAAGATTTCATCCGTTTTTCCAAATTCAATGACATCGCCTGCATACATGACCGCAACCCGATCGGCTACTTTTGCAACGACCCCCAAGTCATGGGTAATATAAATCGTAGTTAACTGATATTTTTCCTGAAGCGTTTTCAGCAAGTTTAAAATTTGAGCCTGAATCGTTACATCCAAAGCCGTAGTTGGTTCATCGCATATTAATATTTTTGGATTGCAGGCAATGGCGATGGCGATAACAATTCGTTGACGCATTCCACCAGAAAATTCATGGGGATATTGTTTGTATCGCCTTTCCGGATCTTGGATGCCCACATCTCGAAGCAATTGAAGCACCTTTTCATAGGCTTCTTTACCTTTTAATCCTTGATGCAAAACAACCGCCTCTTCTATTTGCTTCCCGATGTTTTTTAGAGGGTTGAGGGAAGTCATCGGGTCTTGGGTTACCATGGCAATTTCTTTCCCACGGATTTTTAACCAATCCTTTTCCGTTTTGAATTGGGCTAAATCTTTTTCTTGATAGAGAATTTTACCTTGCGCAATGTAGCCGTTTTTATCTAATAATCCCATTATAGATTTCATTAGAACCGATTTTCCCGACCCAGATTCACCTACGATGGCTAAACTTTCGCCTTTATACAAATCTAAAGATACGTCGCGAATCGCTGTCAGGACTTTACCGCGCAATGAAAACTTAATGACTAAATTTTCTATAGATAAGATTTTTTCCTTTGTCTCTTTCATCTGAATGCCTCCTATACGTGATTTTTCGGATCAGCTGCGTCAGCAAAGGCATTTCCTATAATATAGAAGGAAATCGTTATAAAGCTTAATACGATACTTGGGAATAGAAGCTGATATCGCAAATCCGGAGACATCATCAATACTCGACCTTCATTGATTAAATTTCCTAAAGATGGTTCGCTTACCGGTAGCCCTAGGCCGATGTAAGTTAAAAATACTTCTGAACCTATGGCGAAAGGAATCGCTAAACTCATTCGCAGCATAATAATCGAAATTAAATACGGCAATAAGTTTTTCAAAATAATGCGGGATGTTGGTGTTCCCAATGTTCTTGATGCTAAGTTATATTCCCGATCTCTCAAAATGACGATTTGGTTTCGGATAAATCTTGCCATCTCCACCCAACCGGTGATGCACATCGCAATAATAATGGTTGAGATACTAGGGCGTAATATTAAAGACATTAAGATTAATACGATAATCGTTGGGATATTTTCGAACACGTTATAAACATGGGTAATGGTACCTTCTAATTTTCTGGAATATCCCCAAAGGGCGCCAACCGCAATGCCAATGATGGCTTCCACAACGGCGACAACGACACCGATAAATAATGAAGTTCTAGTTCCTGCCCAAATGCGCGACCATAAGTCTTGGCCAATGGAGTTTGTCCCGAACCAAAAATCTTCGTTCGGTTTGACATTTCGAGCTTGATAGCCTGTATCCGGATCCAAGTAGATTTCTGTTGGCGATTTTTGGTTTGGCAAATAAGGTTGAATTAAAACAAACAATACTAGGGCAAGAACTAAAATGAGCAAAGTTACGGCCACTTTATTTTTTAAAAAAGACTGCCAAGTAGACCGCCAATAAGAATAATTGGAATAGCCTATTTTTTCTGCCTGATCTTCATCTTGCGCAGCAAATTCAAATAATTGTTCCGTCGATTTGTCTGTAATATTGCGAATTTCTTCTGAATATAAGCCCATCAGCGAACACTCTCCCCTTTTCCAAATTTAATGCGAGGATCAACGAGGGCCATTAAAACATCACCTAAAAATAGGCCGATGATCCCTAAAGATGAGAAGATCAAGACAAGTGCTTGAACAAGGGGATTATCTTGACGCTGGATGGCATCTACAAGCAAGCCACCCATTCCTGGAATGGAATATAGAGATTCAATATAAATTGAACCCGTTATTGTTAATAAAATTGTCGCTGGCAAATATTGAGAAAGTGGTATAAAGGCATTTCTTAATACATGGCGAAACATGATTGTACGCTCTTTAACACCTTTTGCTCTTGCCAATTTAATGTAGTCTTTATTTAATTCATCCACCATATAACGTCTCATCCACATGGCATAAGAAGCGATAGGCCCCAAAGATAATGAAATGAGCGGCAAAACCCAAGTAATTGGCCTATCTTCATCAAACAACATAGGCAAATTGAAAAAATCTGTGATATAGACTTGGATAAGCAAGAAATAAACCATGGAAGGCACTGCCACAATAAAAACAATATAGCCTGTCCCTAGTCGATCTAGCCATCTTCCTTTAAATTGGGCCATTAAAATCCCTAATGGAACCCCAATGAGAATGGAAACGATGACCGCAGCCACTCCAAAAGTTAAAGAATACATGATTTTATCTGAAATAATATCCATCACAGGTACATCCGTACGGTAGGTAATGGATTTTCCAAAATCACCTCTCAATAAATCTATGTAAAAGTTTCCTAATTGAACGAGTATTGGATCCCGCAGCCCTAAATTCGTTAAATAAATTTCTTGTTGTTCCGGCGTCATTTTATCAGCAGCAGCACCTAAATAGCCTTCTTCAGGCAATAAACGCAGTAATAAAAACACCGCGGTCACAATAATAAATAGCGTCACTACCGACTGCAAAAGCCTTTTCCAGATATACTCTATCATTTTCGTCCCCCCTTGCTGCCTATAGAAGTGAAGAAAGGAGATGATACTAGGCCATCTCCTTCTTCAAACGCAATTCTATGAATCAATTCATTGAATAAATGTTTTATTTCGCTTCAGCTAAAGCTTGAGCACGTTCTTTTTCCCACTGTGCTTTTGCTTCTTTGAATTGTTCGTTGTTCATTGGTTTGTCCAACAATTTGCGGCCTTTGAATTTCTCGTTGGAAACGCCGAATTGAGAGTATTGTGCATCAAATGGATTCAATCTTGATGCAATATATCCTGAACCACCTACTTTGTATGGAACAACGAATGCTTCTTCAATTAAGAATGCTTCCGCTTCAGCAAATAATGGATAACGCTCTTTCGGGTCAATAGCTGCTTTTGCTTTGTTGACCATATTGTCATAGATTGGTTGGCCATTTGTATCTGTATATCCTTCTGCTAATTCTGGTTTGTTATATGTTCCGCCTGTAGTAAATGGGTCTGTGTAAGTGGATGGATCCGCATAGTCTGGACCCCAGTTCACTTCCATAAAGGCAAACTTACCTGGACGGCGGATTTCGCCAAGGAATCCTGTTGAAGGTCCTGCATACACAATAATGTCAATATAATCTTTGCCTAATAGATTTTCCATTTGTTGTTCAATCACTTGCGCACGGTTTGCCCAGTCTGGCATTCCAGAGTTGTAAGGCATTAAGACTTTCACAGGAAAAGTTGCTTTTCCTTGAAGCTCAGCCATCGCTTTTTCTTTATATTCAAGCGCTAGGTCTTTATCAAAGGAATCATTATTTGTAAATTTCGCCAACGGTTCTAATTGTGTATAGTCGACACCATCTACATCCACAAAGTTTTTAGGTGTGATGGTATTGTTTAATAATGATTCTGGTTCATAAGGTTCTTCTGTCAACATGGCAGAAACGCGGTCAAGGGCATGGAATAAAGATTTACGGAAGTTTTTGTTATTCACTGCCACTTTCCAGTTTTCTGGCTCATATTCTGCATCAAATTGCGGATCGAAGTTGAATGCATAGAAATAAGAGTAGAAGCTTGTTGTACTTTGACGAATTAAATCTTTTTTCTTAGGATCGTTGAACCAATCATCTAAAATTGCCGTTGGGATAGCAGCTTCATCCACTTCTCCGCGCAAGAATAATTCCGGCGCTACGTTCGCTGCTTCTTTGTTATACTTGTACTCGATTTTGTCGATAAATACATTGTCTTTATCCCAGTAAGTAGGGTTTTTCGTCAATACCCGTTTATTTTGCGGTTCAAAATCAGTTAATAAATAAGCTCCGTTGTACAAGAAGTTTTCTTTGGAAGTACCAAAGGCATCTCCTTTTTCTTCTAAAAACTCTCCATAAACCGGGAAGAAACATACATAGTTCAACATGGAAAGGAAATAAGGAGTTGGCCCTTCCAATGTGTACTCGAGCGTATAATCGTCAAGAGCTTTTACACCTACTTGTGAAAAATCTGTAATTTCTCCGTCGTAAAAGGCACTACCATTCTTCACGACTGTTGCAATCCAAGCTGTGGAAGATTCATTTTTCGCATCAAGCACATATTTCAAACCATCCACGAAGTCATGAGCAGTTACTTCAGCAACTTCATTGCCTTCATAATCCACCCATTTAACGCCTTTTCGAAGATTAAATGTCCATACGGAAGCATCTTCATTTGATTCCCAAGATTCAGCTAAACCTGGTTGAGGAACCCCGTATTTGTCATACTCGATTAAGCCATCCACCAAGTTTGCAGCAACAGCAAACTCATTTGTCTCAGATGTTTTTAAATAGTTCAGCGTTTTAATTTCACCTGAGTACACGATGCGGTATACAGATTCTTTTTCTTTTGTTTCTTCCTCATCTTCGCTGCATGCTGCTAGAATAAGAGAAATGCAAGCCAGCAAAAAGAGTAAGTACATTTTCAAGCTTTTCTTCATTTTGACCCCCCTATATTTCTAAAAAATTTTATATTGAAAATCCTATTCCAGGGGCATCAGACATTCTTATCCATTGGTTTTCGAATGTTGGACCACCTGTTACAGGATCTTTCAAACAAAGGCTTGGCCCATCTAAATCCACCATTGTAGTGTTCTTTTGTGATGCAGCAAAATGCGCTGCAGCACTTACGCTGATTTTTGTTTCCAACATGCAGCCGATCATGCACTCTATGCCATATGCTTCAGCAATGTGAACAATTTTCTGGGCTTGGTAAATCCCGCCTGTTTTCATCAATTTAATATTGATGCAGTCGCAGGCGCGCATCTCGATAAGTTTCAATGCATCTTTTGGAGAAAACACACTTTCATCGGCTAATATGTTGGTTTCGGTATGGGCTGTGACATATTGCAAGCCTTCCAAATTAGCATAGTGAACAGGCTGTTCTACTAACTCTATGTTGACATCGGCATCTTCTAATTTACGAATAATTCTGACAGCTTCTTTAGGAGACCATCCTTGGTTTGCATCTACACGGATTTTTACTTTTGGTCCTACAGCTTTTCTTATGGCAATGACCCGGTCAACATCTTTTTCCTGATTTTTTCCTACTTTAACTTTCAAAATTTCATATCCCCGATCCACTGCTTTTAAACTGTCATCCACCATCGTCTGGACATCATTGACGCTGATTGTGATGTCCGTTACAAGCTCTTTGCGGTAGCCGCCCAACACTTTATATAAAGGCGCGTTATAGCGCTTGGCAAATAAATCATAAATGGCCATATCCACCGCTGCTTTTGCGCCTGTATTTTTATGGAGGCATTGGTCGATGCGCTCCATAATTAGAGCAATTTCTTCAATTTCCATGCCTATAATTGCAGGTTTTATATATAGTTGAATTGCCCCGATAATGGATTCGCGGGTTTCACCTGTAATGACAGCAGTAGGAGCCGCTTCTCCTATGCCGACCTGCCCTTCATCTGTATAGATATAAACCCCAATATTTTTGATTTTATCTACTGTTCTTAATGCCGTTTTAAATGGTGTAATGAGAGGGACTTCCACATCAAAACATTGGATGTCTGTAATTTTCATGCTAATCCACCTTTATGTTAAAAATTGCAATGCACGTAACACATCGAAATAATTGTCTGTTTCAAATATCACGGTATTATGTGGTTTATATTGAGCCCCAGGATAAAAGGAGTTTCGATAAGCACGCGTATGATCTCTGTAAATAATCTCCACAACGAAATGCTTTGGAAGCATTATTTGGAGAGATTTCCGATCCACTTTCATCGCTTCCTCTACTAATCTTTTAGTCTCTTTCAACGCTAGTTTCGGGCTGATGCTGACGGTTGCACCGCCAATGCCTTCTTTGATTGGTAGAGTTACAATATTTTCGTTTAAAGATTTCACTTCCTCAGTCAGTCCAACATCCCCGCTGACAAAGGCGACCGGAACTCCATGCAGTGCAGCTGCATAAGTATTAATTAAAAATTCACTTGCATATTCTCCATTGATTTTTACATCGGCACTGACCACTAACGTATGCGCCAATGGATTACGATGGCTTCCGCCTTTACTGTGGTAGCCGATAAAAATAGCGCGGTCAAAACTTTCATCTAAACCGGCAACCATACACATTGGATCGCCAGTCCAGCCGCGGATAATTTTCACATTTTCCGGCAAGTTTGAAATATCAATATTTCTTGCAGAGTCATGGGCATCTTTTAAAACGATTTCCGTTGCGCCGCCAGCGATGGCTCCTTCAATTGCAGCTTCCACTTCTTTTGTCATCTGCTTTTGAAAAGGTACATAATCCAGCGCATTTTTTTCCGTCTCAATCCAAGTGGTTGAACCCGCAACCCCTTCTAAATCTGCACTAATAAATACTTTCATAAATACCTATACTCCTTTACATCGTGGTTGTTTATTTCTGCTATTATCGGACCATACCGCACGATTTTTTCCTTTGCCCGTCTTGCCCAGGAGATATTTCCAAAATCATAATGCCACCATTCTTCCGAATAATTATTAAATCCAACTTTTGTCAAACAGTTGTATAAAATTCTTCTATTTCGGAGTGCTTCAGCATTTTCTTCAGGGTGGTTTTCAAAATATCTCGTTGCGGATTTCTCGCTTATTTCATCAAATTGTGTTCCTAAGTCGAGCTCATTTCCATTCTCGTCACCCAATGTAAGATCAATGGCCCCCCCTGTGATATGCGGAGAAGTTTTGAATGGATCCATGCTCGGCAAGGCGACATATTTTAAAGTTTCTTGCAATATTTCTTCATCCGAAAGCTCTTTGTTTTGCTTTTGGATTGTCGCATAAAACAAATCAAATAAAGCTTTTTGTACTTGATATGGGCGAAATCCATCATAGAGGATAAAACTATATTGGCACGCCAAAAGGTCTAAAGCTTTTTTTAAACGAAGATATACCTCCTCGCGCAAATAAATGGAATTTATACTAGATGGTATATTTTGTTGGAAATATATGGGTTTAATAAATAATCTGTTGGGTTCTTGTTGCACTTTGATGAGCGGTTCCTTGCATTCAATAATCTGCGACATTCTTTGTTGTAATGGAGTTTGATAAACGTCTATGGGTGCAAGTAAAAAATCCTGTATGAAAACCACCTCAAACATTACATTTTTTCAATATTATAAAATCACAAAATTTTTAGAATAATTAATATTTAAACTGAAATATAGCATACTTTTTTTATTTTTGCTAGTTATTCATTTGTTTTTTATGGAAAATAAGTAATATTAAGGATTACACAATCCATCTTCCTTACCATTTAAACGCATGAACAACATGCCCGTTTCTTCCAGTTGTTGTCACTGCCTGGGATAAAGAATTTAAAATAGCTTCTTCTGTTGCTTCTATAGCAGCAGTAAATAATAAATTCATTACTTCATGATCTTCTCTGAGCTGATTTCTGGATTCCACCATATTATCAGTGAAATGAGGAATTTTGTGGGCTGTTGTAAATCCAATAACAATATCTCCGCTGCCGTGGGAATAATGGCTTCCGGTTCTCGCCAGTCCAATTCCACACCGTTTTATAACGCGAAGCAACTGGTGGCTAGATAATGGCGCATCTGTGGCAAGCACCATGATGATGGAACCGTCTGTAGGTTTCACAGTGGCATTTTCTTGTGATTTCTCCACTTTGTATTGCTCGCTTCGAAATTCATGGCTTTCCCCAAAATTGCTTAATACTAAACAACCAACTGTGTATGTAAGCCCCCCGTTTTCAACGATTCGAGAAGAAGAGCCAATCCCTCCCTTATATCCAAAACAAATCATTCCTTTTCCAGCCCCAACCGCCCCTTCTTCCGCTGTATCCTGCGACGCGTTTCGAATGGCTTCAATGGCATGTTCAGGCTTTACTGGACATTTGCGAATCGAATTTAAATAGCTGTCATTGCATTCGCCGACAACGATATTAATGGTTCCCGTGGAAATTCCAATTTCCGGATTTTCTTCCAGCATATACTCCAAAGTGCCTTGAGTCACATTAGGAACGCCAAAGGTATTTGTCAACATAATCGGGGATTCGATAACGCCTAATTCATTTACTTGAACAAGGCCAGTCGTTTTTCCAAAACCATTAATCACATAGCTTGCTGCCGTTACTTTTTCTTTAAATAAATTTCCGCCATGGGGCAATATGGCCGTTACGCCTGTGCATGCATATTCACCTTTATCATCAATGGAAAAATCCAGGGTTACATGACCTACTCTTACCCCCTCCACATCTGTAATGCAGTTTTTTCTTCCAACCGGCAATTTGCCAATCTTAATACCTAATTCCCTTACCTTCATATATCCAACCCCAATCTATAAGGTTTAATTATTTTAAAAGGTAAAAAATTCGAAATAATATGATTATTTCTTATTTTATTATAATTTTTCCATTTTTTCTTAAAAATTCAATAATAAATTTATGATAATAATAGGCATCATTCTAAAAATTAAAAAAACGCACAGAATGCCTGTGCGTTTCATGTTAAACAATCTTCAATATCTATTTTTTCCCCTTAATTGAACTTGATTTCCCCATCCTAAATCTATAGAATTAAGAATTTACAGCCACTTTGCTGAAGCGTGGGCTTGACCAAAGCTCTTTCCACTTTATAATCGATGTGATTACAATGACCACGCCAAGTATTAACATAATTACGGATAGAACCCCATTGACTACATTATATCCTCCAGCCGCTTCGTTCCAATAAACGTTTTTAATCATCCAGATGCCTGCCACGTTTACTGATACATATAAGTAGGCGAGTGGAATGAAGCAAGTTAAAGCATAAATGCGTTTGTCGGCAATTTTCAAGACAAATGTAACGCCGCATACTAAACCGATAGAGGCCATCAATTGGTTGGAAACACCAAACAGTGCCCATACGGATGCGATGTCGCCGGAATTCAATAAATATCCCCACATTAAGCAGGCCAAGGCGCTTGCTACGATTGCACCGAACATCGAATCCGTTTTCTTCAACGGTTTAATTACATTTCCTAAGAAATCTTGGATTAAATAACGTGCTGTACGAGTACCTGCATCAATTGCAGTTAGAATGAATACAGCTTCAAACATGATCACGAATTGATAGAAATAGCCCGTCAAATGGCTGAACCATTTGATTCCTGAGAAAATGGATGCCATACCTACCGCCAATGTCACAGCACCGCCAGTACGTCCTTCAAGTTCCATGCCAATCGCTTCTGAGAGCACTGGCAAATCAACGATAGTCATACCTAATTGAGCAAATCTTTCAGGTGAAGTATTGATTGCAAAATAGTCGGCTGGATGTAATACAGTTGCAGCGACCAAAGCCATTACCCCAACAACACATTCCACCAACATGGCACCGAATCCAACAAGTCGGATATCTTCCCATCGGTTTAACATTTTCGGAGTCGTACCAGATCCTACGAATGCGTGGAAACCTGAAATCGCACCGCATGCAATCGTTATGGATACGAACGGCCACACAGGACCTGCGACAATTGGACCTCCGCCGTTTAGAAAATCCGGAATAATAGCAGGGAATTGAATCGCTGGATTGATAATAAATACACCAATGATTAACGCAATAAATACTCCAATTTTCATGAAACTGGACAAGTAGTCACGCGGTGCAAGCAAAAACCATACCGGTAACGCTGCTGCAAAGAATGCGTAAATCGGCAAGATCATCGCTAAAGTTTCTTTATCTAATGTCAATACTTCCCCTAACCAAGTACCTTGCAGATTTGGTCCGTAAAATACGGCTGCAACTAACAAAATTACACCAAGGATAGTGGATAATTTGATATTTCCAGTAAACTTATTGATTAAGCCCATCAGCATGGCGATTGGAATAGTAGAAGCAACCGCGAATGTTCCCCAAGGATTCTCTGCCAATGCTCCTAAAACCACCATGGAAAGTCCAGCCATTGTAATCGTAATGATGAAAAGCATGGCTAGTCCTGTACAAAAACCAGCAACTGGTCCTAATTCTTCTTTCATTACTTCAGAAAGGGATTTTCCGCCTTTCATCATCGATGCAAATAATACGACTGCATCATGTACTGCTCCCCCAATAACAGCACCAATCAATAACCATAAATATCCTGGAAGATAGCCAAATTGCGCTGCCAACACCGGACCTACCAACGGACCTGCCGCTGCAATCGCTGCAAAATGATGTCCAAAGGCGATCCATTTATTGGTTGGAACAAAATCTCTCCCATCGTTATTTACATGTGCTGGGGTCGGTTGATTATCATTGATTTTCAACACTTTCTTTGTAAAGAAAATGCCGTAGAAGCGATAGGCAATCACTAGAATACAGATTGCACCAATTACAAGTGAAATCGCATTCATCCTTACATCCCCCTTCTTCTTTCTCCACTTCCTTAGAAATCCCCTTGAAAATTATTTCTAGAAAGTTTTTTAATATAAACATATCCTAGCATTATTTTTGTTATATAACAATATTTTTTTGTTGCTTCTGTTATATATGAAAAAATACATATAATTATAGAAGAAATTTTTTTATCCAGGGAATATAAGTAGTCATTTTTGCGGTTTATTTCTGCTTTATTCATATTTTTCTATATTAATTAATATTTTTTAATATTTTAACTTTTTCAACGACCCTATCATCCACCATGAAATGCTGGTCACTCCCTATTTTCTTTTAATATTTCTGGAATTCCGTACCATACTCGAATGACTTTTTCGCTTCGCTTAAAAAGCTGCTGGTACAATCTGCCGCAAGTATCCCTCAAATGGCGGTCATCCTTGGAAAGGGGGACGATGCCGCGGCCGATCTCTGTGCAAATGCAAATCAAATTCGTCTCTTCATCCAATTTCCTTAACTTGTCCATCAGTTGATTCACAATTTCATCTTCCGTCAAATCTCCAAACATCGGAATCATTTTTTCAAAACCGCCAATAACGACATATTCCTCTTTTGTAAAAGGTCTGTCTGGAATTTCCCCTTCAAAGAAATGCACCCGCTGCCCCTCTAATAATTGTTTTACAAATTTTCGTTTACCATTATAGGCGCCACCGATAATCGATTGCATACTTCTCCCCCTTTCAATGACTCTATATCATCCCAGAAAAGTGTATATATATTTCGATGCTGCACCACCACTTCCTGAAAGTTTTTTTCCTCGCAAAATTTAGATAGAATCAATCGGATTACACCACCGTGAACAACAAACACATATATCCCAGGGTGCTCTACAATTTGTTGAAAGCAATCCAACACCCTCTTTTGAAAAGCTGTAAAAGCTTCACCATTTGGAGGAGTCACCTTTTGTGGAACATCAATCCATTGCCGATACCGTTCATCATCTTTTAAATCTTCATAGGTTTTCATTTCAAAATCTCCAAAATTCAATTCTCTCAACTCGAAAAATGGATGAAAAACGGCATTGGGAAAATAGAGTCGAGCCGTTTCCAAGCAGCGTTTTAAGTCGCTGCCATAGACAACATCGGTATGTATCGGAACTATACAATTCACCTTATCATAAACGATGGATTCATCCGTCCATCCGATATATTTTCTCTCTAAATTCGCTTTCGTTTTTTCATGTCGAATCAAATGAACAATAACAGAAGAACCCCCCATAACACCAGTTCCATCCCTTCATATAATGCACCGAGCAAATCGCCCGTCATGCCGCCGAAATGCACATACGTCCATTTACGATATAACAAAGTAACAATGAACATGCTGAAAAGCAAAACAACCAAAAAGATATCTTTTAACAAATATGCAGCGATTATGATAAAGACTAAATAACATTCAATAAATATCCATAAACGTTTCGGCATCACTTGATTTTTAAAGAAAGACGCCAAACCCGATTCCTTCACATTGACCGACAAATTAAAGTAGATCAGCATCGCCATTCGGCATAGTACGGGCACAAAAAGAAAATAGTAATATAAATTCGATGGACGTTTAAGGAACATGTCATAAAAAATGCCGATTTTCAATAACAACAGGATGACTAAAGCGATAGCCCCAAAAGCACCTACACGGGAATCACTCAATATTTCCAACCGTCGTTGTCGATCCCGATAGGAAAAATACGCATCCCCCAAATCAATCCATCCGTCGAGATGCAAACCGCCTGTCATCACAATGTTCAATACAACGACAAGGATTGCCAAAAACAAAGGGGAGAATTCAAAATAATAATTATTCACCGTTAGAACAAAAACAATGATTAGTCCCATCAACAAGCTGACGAAAGGCATAGCACCAAACATGGCTGTAACGCTCTTATTCGTCATCGGTAAAGTCTTTCGAATAGGGAAAGACGTAAAAAATTGCAAGGCTAATAAAAACCCAGTCACTAAATTTTTCACACAAACACCGCCTATTTTTTACGTACACTTAATCCATAATCCAATTCATATGCTTCATCAGAAATCGCCACAATCCATTGATGAAGCTTTCCAATCAGTTCCCGATATAAATTAACTTCCTCAAAGGGAGAAGCTGCTTCATCGAGCACTTCATTCGATACGAGTATGAGAATCGATCCGTCCTCTTTCCATTTCATGATTCTTTTTTGAAAGCTTTCAATGTATTGCTGAATTTTCAAGTATCTTTCATCTTTCAATTTTTCCGTTTTATACAAGATGTTATTAATCCATGTGGTGATACAATCCCATAATATAATATCATGCTTTTCAAAAGTGATTGCTGGTAAGTCATCCTCAACTTCCATTGTTATCCACGGCATGTTCGATTGTTCCCGATCTTTTTGATGGCGAAGAATGCGCTTTTTCATTTCTTCATCGAAAGGAACGCCGGAAGCAATATAATATAAACCTTTTTGATATTGTTCAAAAAGGTTTGTTGCATAATGTTCTGCAAATGCGCTTTTTCCGCTCCGAACTCCACCGGTAATAAAAATGATTTTGCCCAAATTGCTCCCTCCTTTTTTTGTTATCGAGAGCACCTTCATCCAAGAAAAATTCTTTCAACTGATTTTCATCTGAAAGGTATCTCGACAATATAGGCAGCTCCTGTTTATCGTGCTACCTCCAATTAATCCCACAGGGCCTCTTCAAAAAAAAACTGCCTAACAATGAGTATATCATTTATAGGCAGCTACAATTAAACTGATTAACCCCATTCCAAACCAGTTCTTCGGATTTTATAATCCAAATGGATGGTAATGTCTAAATCTTTATACACTTTATACCATCCTTCATTGTCTTTAACTTTTTCATTCCAGTATTTAGGATAATATGCTCTTACCATTGCCCCAAGGCCAAGGGGATCGGACTCATCTTCCTGCAATTTTTTCATCAGCGCCAATAACGACTTTTCACCAAATTTGGAAATAGTTTTTTCAATTTCCTCCAATTTTTTTTCATTTAAATCTTTTGTATAAAGTTCTTCTTCTATAAAACCTTCTATTTTCATATGAATGGATACTTTAGGTTGTCCATTCACCAGGTCTATTGAAATTTTGGATTTTCTTCGTAATGGCTTTACAAGGTAAACTCCTTTTTGATTCTCGGGTTTCACGACATTCGTATAACCTGCGGGATTTTCTCCTTGCAATGCCAACACCGCTCCTGTTTCGGTTGGGGACAGCTTTCCTACCATCTTGTATCCTCTAAAATAAGCGAGCCCGTCCACTAAAATATGATCTCCCTTCGATTTGACGAGTGGAACCATGGCGTCCACGCCGATATCTGAAAAATCGATCCATATTTTCCCTAGATACTCGCTCGGCAATTTTCCATATCGAACGGCATCTTGTAACGTACTTGCCAAATACAAAGAAGGAACAGTTTGAACTGGAGGAGTGGCTTTTAATATCTCTTGTGCATCTCCTTCTGTAACCATTAGCCAAGACGTTCTTCTCACTTCAAAATCCCTTCTTAAAAAATCCATAATATCTTTTAGACCACTTTTGGCAATTTTATCGCTTACGACGATGATTTGAATATGGCCCAAATAAATTCTTTCAGCCAGCTCTTGTTGCAAATTGGAGAGCGCATCTTTCATCGAATACCCGTAAGCTACCAACAGCCAATCGGTCTCTTCAGAATTCGTTTCTCCTCCTGAAGGGCCTAGCATGACTTTCCCTGGCACTGCCAGTTGAGCAGTCATTTTATAAACGACTTGATCTTCTGTTACAGGAAATTCTCCTTTTGCATGGGTTACTTCATGCATCACAATATCATCACCTTCATCGGCAATATCAATGGAAAGTGCCAAAATATTTGCCCGTTCTTCTATTTCATAACGGTCCCAGCATCCGCATAACAACAAAACGGTATTCATCAATGCAAATGATAAAAGGAACTTTTTCATTGCATTCCCACCTTTTTACGAAAACGGCCGATGATTAATAAAGAAATTGGAAGTATTATATATAAAATCATCGCGAAACCAGCGACTTTAATGCCATAGCGATATATTTCGTAAATATTATTCGGAACCAATGCTACGATAAATACAACCGGAACCATAAGAGTTGCGATGAAGTGATATTTGTCTGTACGAAATATCTCTGCCGTTCCCCGAACAATGACAAAATAATAAGAAAGCAATGTTGTAAAAACCGCAAAAATCCAATTAATGAGAACGATCGCATCCACTCTCGACAACACTTCTCCCGGTATTTCGATGATTCGGCTAAGGGATAAAACAGGCCAATAGATTTTGTGTAATTCTACTACCCCAAAAACACCTAGAGATACTACAATGGTATAAATGATGGTTACTCCTCCCAAAAAGAATCCCCAAATTCCATGTTTCAAACTTTTGTTATAATCCTTTATATATGGAGACAACATGGCAATCACATAAAAATTTGTAATCGCACTTGCCATGTTTAAAGCTCCATGCATAAACTCTTTGAACGACAAATTATGGCCTAAAATAGGCAAAAAATGATACACTTTGATGTCTTCAAAGGCAAGGAAAAATAAAATCATTGGAATCAATATAAACGGTAAATAAAAAAAGTGAATATAGGCAAAGGTAGAAACATTGTGAAAACCAGCTAATGCACAAACGATAATCATTAAGATGATGGAAATTTCAATCGGTGTATTCGGCAATAAACCGTTTGCCAGAACTTCCGCAAATTCCCTCACTTCAAAGCTCATGATTATAATCGCCAAGATGACAATCAAACAATTGAAAAACGTTCCAATAAATTTGCCCAATAACATCCGATTGCATCCCATAATCGTATGATTTGGGTATTTTTTTCCTAACAGAATTAACGCCATAAGGCTGATAAATGAAATCATTAAACCAGTAATACTGACTATAATGGCTGCTTCTCCTACTTCTGTCACAATAATTCTCGGCAAAACCAATAAAGTAACACCGATAATTGTACTTGCAATAATACCTGCAAACTGAATTGAACTAATTAAATCCGTATGCTTCGAATGCTTCATAGTTTTTCCCTTTCTTCTTTATTGAGAAAGTTGTAATTTGTATAGTCTTTTGGTACATCTCCTATTCGCGTTTTATCTTGCGGATGAATTTTCGCTGGACGTTGCATCATTTTTCTATATGGAGCTCGAATAATGGAATCTTTTAAAGACTTTATATCTAATGGTGCATAAGGTGACATGTATGGAACGCCAAAAGAACGTAATGAGAGCATGTGATTCGCTACAAGGATGAGTCCCAATGCAATTCCCAGTAACCCTAATACACCTGCTAAAATAATTAGAAGAAATCGTAGCATGCGGAACGTATTGGCTGCATTATATGCAGGGACAGCAAAGGAAGCAATCGTTGACATCCCGATAATAACAACGGTGATGGGACTTACAAACCCTGCTTGTACGGCAGCTTGCCCAACAACAAGCACTCCTACAATCGATAAAGCGCCGCCGACTTGTTGCGGCATTCGCACACTCGCTTCCCGCAACACTTCCATCGAAAACTCCAGCACTAGTACTTCAAACACGATTGGAAATGGAATGGTGAGGGCGCCGGTGGAAGCCGCAACGACATATTTGGCCGGAATCAACTCCGGATGGTACGAAAAGACGGTTACATATATGGCAGAAAAGGTTAATGAAAATGAAAGCGCCATAATCCGAAATATCCGGACTAAAGAGGAAAACACCCAGTGTTGATTGTAATCTTCCTCTGTATGATAAAATTCGTTGAACGTTGCAGGAGCAATTAATGCTGATGGACTTCCATCGACTAAAACGGCAACACGGCCTTCCAATAGATTCCCTATCACCCGATTTGGCCTTTCTGTGTTAATCAGCTGAGGGAATGGAGAAATAGGATTATCTTCTAGAAAGTGCTCGATATAGACAGAATCCAAAACGCCATCAATTTCAATGGCATCAATTCTTTTCTTCACTTCTTGTACTAAAGTGGGGTTGGCTATATCTTCTATATAACAAACAACCACTTTCGTTTTCGTACGAACGCCCACTTCCGTTTCCTCCACACGAAATTCCGGAATGGGAAGACGATACCGCAACAATGCAATATTTGTTTGTATTTGTTCAATAAATCCATCTCTTGGCCCCCGTACAACCCGCTCCGTTTCCGGTTCCTCGATGCTTCGTTTTTCCTTTATTAAAACATCGAGTTCCAGTGCTTCTTGGATACCATCAATTATCACAATGGCTTTCCCTTGTACAATAGCACCAATCACTTGGGATAGATTTTGAACCGTTACCACGTCGTTATAATAAAGTATATTTTCCATAATATACTGTGGTAAATTGGCGTGTTGTTCCTCTGTCATCACATGTTCTTGCAATTGTTTGAGAATGTCCTGATTGATGACTTTTTTATCAACCAATGAATTGAGATACACAATGGCTGATGGGGTTTTTTGAAAAAGTTCAAATCGTCGAATGGAATAATCCATGTCCTTTTCGAAAATTTTTTTCAAAATCTGGATATTCTCTTCAAGTCGGGGTGAGAGTGGTTTCTCTTTATATTCATTGACAATCTTGCTTTCCAGAAATACATCTGTTTTATCTGTATTGTGATTGCTCTTCTTAAAAAATGGTGACATTCAAAATCACCTGCCTATCTGTTTATAGTTTTTGCTGTTATTATGTTCGAAGAAAGATATTCCATACATGTGATTCATTTCTCTTTTCTTGATTTCTTTTCTGAAATATTTTAAGCTTTCTTTATTATTTCCTTTCTATAGCAAAGGAGAATTGATTTGGATATGGTAAATAAAGTTTCATATAACCGCAATGTAATCGTCAGCATTTTGCTTGCGGCATCCTTTGTTTCTTTGCTGAACCAAACGCTTCTTATTGTGGCATTGCCGTCAATTATGGAGGAATTCTCCATCAGTCCATCACTTGCCCAATGGGTGACGACCGGGTTTATGATGGCCAATGGAGTGATGATTCCAATTACTGCATTTCTCATTGAAAAATATAGCAGTAAAGCATTATTAATTTTTGCCCTCGGCGTCTTTGCCATCGGTACATTCATCGGAGCCATAACCCCGAATTTCTGGCTACTCATAGCTGCCCGCATTATTCAGGCGATTGGTGCAGGAATGTTAATGCCGTTGATGCAAACAGTTATTTTCTCCATCTATCCTGTGGAAAAACGCGGGGCTGCCATGGGAATGAGCGGCCTTGTAGTTGGTTTTGCTCCAGCTATTGGACCGACTCTTGCAGGATGGATTATTGATCACTTTTCGTGGAGATTTTTATTCTTTACCGTCTTGCCATTTACGCTGATTGTGTTCATTCTTTCCATCTTTTTAATGAAAAATGTGACCACACAACATGAAAGAAAACTGGATGTATTGTCGGTGATATTGTCTTCCTTTGGTTGGGGCGGCATCCTTTATGCAACGAGTTTGGTAGGATCATATGGATGGGCAAGTACAAACGTGATTCTTTCCATCGTCATCGGTAGTTTTTCATTAATATTCTTCATCAGAAGACAATTTAAGCTGCAGCAGCCGATGTTGAATTTCACCGTGTTCCAATCCAAGGAATTTACGTTGACGACGATTCTTTCCATCGTTGTATTCGGGTTGCTGATCGGCATTGAAACCATCTTGCCTATTTTCGTACAGAAGATTCAACAAGGTTCTGCCCTCACTTCTGGGGTTATGCTTTTGCCGGGTGCCATCATCACAGGTGCCATGTCGCCGGTTTCAGGAAAATTATTTGACAGATTCGGAATAAAGGGATTAGCCATCAGCGGATTTGGTTGTATCGTATTGGCCTGCGTTTTGTATAACTTCATCGACCAAAATACTCCATTTGTTGCCGTGTCTATCATGTTTACAATCCAAATGCTCGGCTTTGCATTGCTTTCCATGCCGTTGATGACCGCTGGAATCAATTCATTGAACCGCGAATTGATTGCCCATGGTACGGCTATGCACAACACGATCCGGACAGTCGGCGCCTCCATCTTCACAGCGCTCCTTGTAACAGTGATGAGTGCTGGAAATGCTCAACAAGTAGCTGGCTATGAAATTTCAAACGGAATTAAAACGGCCTTCTTCGTAGCATTTATATTTGCATTCATTGGCTTCATCCTATCCTTCTTCCTTTCTAAGAAGAAAATGCCAAACACTTAAAAAGAACGAGATGTCTAAAAGTTTTAAAAAAGATCGAATGGAGAAAACAATGAGTTTCACTATTCGGTCTTTTTTCTTATTTGGTGGGGTGGATTTTCATTTAGTGCGGATGAATTTCCATTTTGTGCGTTTACTCCTCCAATTAGTGCGGATACTTCCACCTTTTGTGCGTTTACTCCCCCAATTAGTGCGGATACTTCCACCTTTTGTGCGTTTATTCCTCCAATTGGTGCGGATACTGCTCCGTTTCGTGCGTTTACCTCCTCATTTCGTGCGGATACTGCTCCGTTTCGTGCGTTTACCTCCTCATTTCGTGCGGATACTGCTCCGTTTCGTGCGTTTACCTCCTCATTTCGTGCGGATACTGCTCC